>NZ_JACBZI010000001.1:3085050-3426733 GCF_013408145.1 Nocardioides marinus | reverse complement strand
GTGCGCTGCAGGCGGCGTACGGCGTCTCCGGAAGAGCCGTACTTCAGGATCGGCTTGGAGCCGGCGGCCAGCAGCGACATCCAGTGCTGGCGCGACCAGAGGTCCTGCTCGTCGAAGCCGCGGTCGGCCTGCCAGGCGCGGGTGGCCTTGAGGGTGCGGCTGCCGTAGTCGCCGGTGAGGTCGCCGTCGAAGTACTTCCGCTCCCGCAGCAGGCACTGCAGCGTGGTGACCAGGGCCGGGTCGGGCACGACCTCCTGGCCGTTCTTCTTCGTCCGCGGGGGGCGCAGCAGCGGGTAGTCCTGCCAGCTGATGCGCGTGCCGCCGCACTTGTCCTTCTCGGCGCGGGCGGTGGTGCCGCGACCGAGGTCGAGGAAGTTGCTGTCGATGTTGATGCGGACGCCGCCCCAGGTCTCGTCGTGGCCGCCGCGGTACTGCTTCATCCGGCCGCCGGGGCGCCACCCGTCGTCGCGGATGTAGGTGGTGTCGGTGTTGGCCCTCCCGTCCCAGCGGGCGATCCAGATGGCGTCGGGCAGCACGTAGCGGTCCGGGCGCTGGACCCGGGCGTCGTCGAGGGCGGCGATGCCGGAGCTGGCGCTGGAGTAGACGCCGGAGACGTAGCCGAGGCGGTGCAGCTTCTGGGTCCAGCCGGAGAGGAAGGACAGGGCCGACTCACGGCAGTCGGTGTTGGAGGCGTCGAACCCCTCGAGGTCGTACCACAGCGTGCTGCCCTCGGCGATGCCGAGCGCGAGGGCATCGGCGACGGTCGTCTCCGCCTCGGCGCGGCCCATCTTCAGCGCCTTGTGGTAGTCCTTCTTCCTCCCCGGCTTGGGGTTGATCCGCACGTCGTCGGAGTAGCGCGGGAAGCGCGGCTGGCAGGAGGCCTGCGGGCCCAGGGTGATCGGCAGCAGCCGCCAGCCGAGGGTGGCCTGCTGGAGCACCCACTCCTTGCTGAGGTTGGGCTGGTTGCGGCAGGCGCGAGACTTCCCGGAGATGTAGATGCCGACCGCGGAGAACGGTGAGTTGTTCCACCAGGTGCGCATCGCCTTGCTGTCCGGCGCCAGGCACTGGTCGAAGCCGTAGCCGGTGAAGTTGCCCGGCGTGACCACCACGCCCCCGTCGACGATGGGGGAGCGACGAGCACCGACCTCGGCGGCGTACGCCGCGGTGCCGGACGGGGCGGCGCCGAGCACGGTCAGCGCGAGCAGCCCGGAGGCGGCGGCGCTGCCGGCGCGCCGCAGGAGGGCGCGGCGCGAGGAGGTGCGGGTGCGGACGAGGCCCGGTCGGGTCATGGTGGAGCTCCAGCGGCACGGAGTCGAAGCGGGGGGAAGTCGTCGTCCCTGGCGGAGCGACCACAGCACGATAACCACATCAGTCACACGAGTAACAGGCTTCGCCGCGAACTACAGACATGTAGTTCTCGCAGGTCAGCAGGGGTTTCGGTCTGGACGGCCGGTCCGATCGGCCGCCGAGGGCGCCGGTTGAGGGGCGCGGCTGACCGGCGGCGGACGGGGGTCGGTAGATTTCTCCCGTGCTGGACACCGTCGCCGTCGCCGCCGAGGACCCGAACCGCGAGCAGCCCTGGGCCGATCTCGGCCTGAAGGCCGACGAGTACGCCAGGATCCGCGAGATCCTCGGGCGCCGTCCCACCTCCTCGGAGCTGGCGATGTACTCGGTGATGTGGAGCGAGCACTGCTCCTACAAGTCCTCCAAGGTGCACCTCAAGCAGTTCGGCGAGCTGCCCCAGGAGACCCCGGTCGGCAAGATGCTCGCCGGCATCGGCGAGAACGCCGGCGTCATCGACGTCGGGCAGGGCTACGCGGTGACCTTCAAGGTCGAGTCGCACAACCACCCGTCGTACGTCGAGCCCTACCAGGGCGCCGCGACCGGCATCGGCGGCATCGTCCGCGACATCCTCGCGATGGGCGCGCGCCCGGTCGCCGTGATGGACCCGCTGCGCTTCGGCCCGCTCGACGCCCCCGACACCCACCGCGTGCTGCCCGGGATCGTGGCCGGCGTCGGCGGCTACGGCAACTGCCTGGGCCTGCCCAACATCGGCGGCGAGGCCGTCTTCGACTCCACCTACCTCGGCAACCCGCTGGTCAACGCCCTGTGCGTCGGCGTGCTCAAGCACGAGGACCTCCACCTGGCCAAGGCCTCCGGCGTGGGCAACCAGGTCATCCTCTACGGCGCCCGCACCGGCGGCGACGGCATCGGGGGCGTCTCCGTGCTGGCCTCGGAGACCTTCGACGCCGACGGCCCCGCCAAGCGGCCCTCGGTGCAGGTCGGCGACCCGTTCATGGAGAAGCTCCTCATCGAGTGCACGCTCGAGATCTTCGCCGCCGGCCTGGTCGCCGGCATCCAGGACCTCGGCGGCGCCGGGCTGTCCTGCGCGACCTCCGAGCTGGCCTCGGCCGGTGACGGCGGCATGCACGTCGAGCTCGACCGGGTGCCGCTGCGCGACTCCACGCTGGCTCCCGAGGAGATCCTCATGAGCGAGAGCCAGGAGCGGATGATGGCCGTCGTCGAGCCCGACGACGTCGCGGCGTTCATGGCCATCTGCGCCAAGTGGGACGTCGAGGCCGTCGTCGTCGGCGAGGTCACCGACACCGGTCGCCTCGAGATCGACTGGCACGGCGAGCGGGTCGTCGACGTCCCGCCGCGCTCGGTGGCCCACGACGGCCCGACGTACCAGCGCCCCTTCGCCCGCCCCGACTGGCAGGACGCCCTCCAGGCCGACGCCGCGGAGGCGCTGCCGCGCCCGGCCGACGCCGCGGAGCTGCGGGAGACCGTGCTGCGCCTGGTCGCCTCGCCGAACCTGTGCGACAAGTCCTGGATCACCGACCAGTACGACCGCTACGTCCGCGGCAACACCGTGCTCTCCCAGCCGGCCGACTCCGGGATGATCCGGATCGACGAGCAGACCAACCTCGGTGTCTCGGTCTCCACCGACTGCAACGGCCGCTACGCCAAGCTCGACCCGTACGCCGGGGCCCAGCTCGCCCTCGCCGAGTCCTACCGCAACGTCGCGACCGGCGGGGCGACCCCGCTGGCCGTCTCCGACTGCCTCAACTTCGGCTCGCCGGAGGACCCGTCGGTGATGTGGCAGTTCGCCGAGGCCTGCCGTGGCCTCAAGGACGCCTGCCTCGAGCTCGGCGTGCCCGTCACCGGCGGCAACGTCAGCCTCTACAACCAGACCGGCGAGACCGCGATCCTGCCGACCCCGGTCGTCGCCGTCCTCGGCGTCATCGAGGACGTCACCCGGCGCACCCCGTCGTCGTGGTCCACGGTCGGCGAGACCGTGCTGCTGCTCGGCGAGACCCGCGAGGAGCTCTCCGGTTCGGAGTGGGCGCACGTCGTCCACGGCCACCTCGGCGGCCGCCCGCCGGCGCTCTCGCTCCAGGGGGAGAAGGCCCTCGCCGCGCTGCTCCACGAGGCCGTCGGCCTCGTGACCTCCGCCCACGACCTGTCCGACGGCGGCCTCGCCCAGGCGCTGCTCGAGGCCTCGCTGCCGTCGATGACCGGCGCCTCGGTGTCGCTCGCCGGGGTCCACGAGGACCCGTTCGTCGCGCTCTTCTCCGAGTCCACCGGGCGCGTGCTCGTCACCGTGCCGGCCGGCGACACCGCCCGGCTGACCGACCTCGCCGCGCGCCACGGCGTACCCGTCACCGAGCTCGGCACCACCGGCGGTGACTCGGTGGACCTGCAGGGGCTCTTCGACCTGCCGCTCCTCGAGGTCCGCTCGGCCTGGATGGCCACCCTCCCCGCTGCGCTGGGCTGAGGGCCGGCAGTTTCACCACCCGAGTGGTGAAACTGCCGCTTGTCTCATGAAGTTCCGGTCGACAAGCGCCGGTTTCACCACCCGGGTGGTGAAACCGGCTCCGGGCTCCCGATGATGGACCGGTGCCCGACGACCTGCCCGTGACCCGGACCCTGGTGATCCCGGGGTCCGAGCTCAGCGAGCGGTTCAGCCGGTCCTCGGGGCCGGGCGGGCAGGGCGTCAACACCGCCGACTCCCGCGTCGAGCTGGTGTGGGACGTCGCGGGCTCCGCCCTCCCCGACCACGTACGCCGCCGGGTGCTCGACCAGCTGGCCGGCCGACTGGTCGACGGGGTGATCACCGTGGCCGCCTCCGAGCACCGCACCCAGCTGGCCAACCGCCGCGCCGCGCGGGAGCGCCTCGCGACGCTCGTCCGCCGCGCGGCCGGCCCGCCGCCTGCGAAGCGGCGACCCACGAAGCCCACCCGCGGCTCACAGCGTCGTCGCCTCGATGCCAAGAAGCGTCGTGGCGAGGTGAAGCGTGGCCGATCCGGCGACTGGTCCTGACCCCGGCGACGGGACGCCTGGACCCATCCGACCCGCCCCATGGGACCGAACCACCCGCGTGCCCCGGATGCCGCGTCGTACCCTCCTCACGCTCCCGGCCCTGGGAGCGGCCGCTGTCGGCCTGACCGTGCTGGTCCGTGGGGGCGTCGGCCCCGAGGAGGTGCCACCCATGCCCGAGGGAGTGCGCGAGCCACGGCGTCACGACTACGGCAGCGACCCCAGCCAGTTCGGCGAGCTCACCCTGCCCGCGGGCGTCCCGCGCGGGGTGGCGGTGGTGGTGCACGGCGGGTTCTGGAAGACCGCCTACGGCATCGAGTACGCCCGTCCGCTGGTGCCGAGCCTGGTCGAGCAGGGCTGGGCGACCTGGGCGATCGAGTACCGCCGCGTCGGGAACGGCGCGGGTGGTGGCGGTGGCAACCCGGAGACCTTCGAGGACGTGCGGGCCGCGATCGAGGAGCTCGACGAGCTCGTGCTCGGGGTCGACCCGAGCACCGTCCCTGTCGTCGGTGTCGGCCACTCCGCGGGCGGCCACCTCGCCACCTGGGCCGGCGGGCAGGGCCTGCTGACCCACGTCGTGTCGCAGGCCGGCGTCCTGGACCTGCGCGGCGCGTACACCGCCGGGCTGGGCGGCCCCGGCACGGTCACCGGCATCGTCGGCGGCGTGCCCACGAGCGAGCACGCCGGCATCGACCCGGCCCAGCAGGTGCCGCTGCCCGTGCCCGTGTGGTGCGTCCACGCGACCGGCGACGACATCGTGCCGATCAGCCAGTCCCGCTCCTACGTGGAGGCCGCCACGGCCGCCGGCGGTACTGCACGCCTGGTGGAGGTCGAGGGCGACCACTTCACGGTCATCGACCCCGCCTCGGACGCCTGGGCGACCACGTTGACGATCCTCGAGGCGCTCTGACCGACCGGGTCGTGCCCCTGCGCGCGCCTCGTGTCCGCCGTACCCTCTCCAGGTGCCCGCCCGCCTCCGCCTCGCCGACCCCGCCGAGCTCGCCGACGCCCTCGACCGGCTCCGGGCCGGTGGCGACGAGCGCGTCGACCTCAAGCTGGTCGTCAAGCATGTGCTGGCGGTGCTGGAGCAGCGGGCGCCCGGGCACTCGGTGGAGGTGCGCGTCCCGCCGTACGCCGCCGTGCAGTGCATCCCCGGCGTGCGCCACACCCGGGGCACCCCGCCGGCGGTGGTGGAGACCGACGCGCGCACGATGATCGCCCTGGCAGCCGGTGAGCTGGCCTGGGCCGACGCCGTGGCCGAGGGCCGGGTCAGCGCGTCCGGGGAGCGGACCGACCTGACGCCCCACCTGCCACTGCTGTAGGTCCGCCCGCCGACTACCGTGCTCGGCATGAGTGACGACCTCCGCGCCCGCGTCCAGTCCGTCCTGCCCGGCATCCGGTCCGACCTCGAGGACCTCGTGCGCATCGAGTCGGTCAGCGCCGACCCGGAGCGGGCGGGCGAGGTTCAGCGCAGCGCCGAGGCCGTGAAGGCGCTCTTCGACGCCGAGGGCTTCACCTCCGAGATCGTCAGCGCCGACGGCGGTGCCCCGGCCGTCATCGCCCACAAGGCGGGGCCGGCGGGTGCCCCGACCGTGCTGCTCTACGCCCACCACGACGTCCAGCCCGAGAACGACCACGCCGACTGGGACTCCCCGCCCTTCGAGCCCACCGAGCGCGGCGACCGTCTCTACGCCCGTGGTGCGGCCGACGACAAGGCCGGCATCGCCGCCCACCTGGGCGCGGTCCGCGTCTTCGGCGACGACCTGCCCGTCAACGTCGTGATGTTCATCGAGGGCGAGGAGGAGGTCGGCTCGGAGACGCTGCCGGCGCTGCTCGCCGAGCACCACGAGTCGCTGCGCGCCGACGTCATCGTCATCGCCGACTCCGGCAACTGGGACATCGGCGTCCCCGCCCTCACCACCAGCCTGCGCGGCCTGGTCCGCATGGACATCGAGGTCCGCACCCTGACCCACGCCGTGCACTCGGGCATGTGGGGCGGGCTCGTCCCGGACTCGCTGATGGCGCTGTCGCGGGTGATCGCGAGCCTCCACGACGACGAGGGCAACGTGGCGATCAAGGGCCTGCACGCCGGCCCGGCCGCGGACGTGGAGTACCCCGAGGACCGGCTGCGCGCCGAGTCCGGCGCCGCCCCCGGCATCGACTGGATCGGCTCCGGCTCGGCCGTCGAGCGGCTGTGGACCAAGCCCGCCCTCTCGATCACCGGTCTCGACGCCCCCAAGGTCGCCGGCGCCTCCAACACCCTCGTCCCGGCCGCCAGGGCCCGCATCTCGATGCGCATCGCCCCCGGTGACACCGCCGAGAACGCCGTCGCCCGCCTCGTCGAGCACCTCGAGGCGCACACGCCGTGGGGCGCCACGCTCACCCACACCGTCGTCGACACCGGCGAGGCGACCCAGATCGATGCCACCGGTCCGGCGTACGACGCCGCCCGCTCGGCCTTCACCGAGGCCTGGGACGGCACCGAGCCGATCGACATGGGCGTCGGCGGCTCGATCCCGTTCATCGCCGAGTTCCTCGACGCCTTCCCGCAGGCCAGCGTGCTCGTCACCGGCGTCGAGGACCCCGACACCCGCGCCCACGGCGCCAACGAGGGCCTGCACCTCGCGGAGTTCGAGCGGGTCGTGCTCGCCGAGACCCTCCTCCTCGCCAAGCTCGGCGCCGAGTAGCCCACCCCTCCCCGGGGACTCCTGTCCCCGCCGAGCCGGCGTATCAATACGCCGGTTCGACCCGCCGTCCCCGCCGAGCCGGCGTATCAATACGCCGGTTCGACCAATCCGGAAGCCGACCCTGTCCGAATGCCGGTCGGGGGAGTGACGACGGTCACTCCTCGACCTAGGTTCGCGACACGGGCAGGGGTACCCGCCCCCGCCCGCATGGGGAAAGGGCAAGGATGCACGAGTCCAGCACGACCGCACGCAGCACGACCGGCCACGTCGACAGCCCGGGAGGGACGGGTGAGGTCGCGAGCAGCCCGCCGGGCCTGGACCGCCGACGGTTCGTCGGGTACGTCCTCGGCGGCGCCACGCTCGTCACGGCCGCCGACCTGACGCTGGGGCGCGTCCCCGCGCGCGGCGCCGTCCCCTCGCTGCCGCAGATCCCGGAGATCTACGACCTCGAGGACCTCCAGACCGACGCCGCGCTGGCCACGAGCCAGCTGATCACGGTCACCATCCGCGAGGACGGCACCGCCGCGTTCGAGCTGCCGCGCATGGAGGTCGGTCAGGGCATCGTCACTTCGACGGCGATGATCCTCGCCGAGGAGCTCGACCTGCCGATGCGCAAGATCGAGGTCACCCTCGCGCCGGCGCGCCCCGAGCTGCTGATGAACCAGCTCACCGGCGGCTCCAACACGACCGTCTCGACGTTCACCCCGATCCGGGTCGCGGCGGCCATCGCCCGCCAGCAGCTGCTCGAGGCCGCAGCCGCGCGGCTGGGCACCGACGCCGACCGGCTGAGCACGATCTCCGGCGCCGTCGTCGACGGCGCCGGCAACGCCATCCCCTACGGCGAGCTCGCGGCCGACGCCGCCAGCCAGGTGGTCAAGCAGGTGGGGGTGACGCTGCGCCCGCGCGAGGAGTACCGCGTCATCGGCACCGGTCGCAAGCGCACCGACGCCAAGGCGGCGGTCACGGGGCAGAAGGACTTCTCCACCGACCTGCAGGTCAAGGGCGCCAAGCCCACGATGGTCTGCCGCCCGCCCACGCACCGCGGCCGTCCGGTCCGGCTGCGCAACGAGAAGCAGATCCTGAAGATGAAGGGCGTCACCCACGTGGCGCAGATCCCCACCGGCATCGCCGTGCGGGCCAAGACCTTCGGCCAGTGCATCGACGCCATCCGCAAGATGGACGTCGAGTGGGACCTCGGCGACCTGGCGGGCGAGAACGACGAGTCGATCCTCGCGGGGCTGCGCGCCGCCGAGCTGCCGATGGCGGTCCCGCAGGTGCCGATCCTGGCCGAGCAGGTCGACCTCGACTTCGAGTTCATGTTCCGCAGCAGTGCGGCCCTGGAGCCGTACGCCGCGATCGCCGACGTCCGCGAGGACCGCGCCGAGATCTGGGCTGGCCTGAAGGTGCCGATCCTGGCCCAGCAGAACATCGCGCAGGAGCTGGGCATGACCCAGGACCAGGTGAAGGTCAACGTCGTCACCGGCGGTGGCTCCTTCGGGCACAAGCTCTTCAGCGACCACGCGATCGAGGCCGCGCAGATCTCCCAGGCGATGGGCAAGCCGGTCAAGCTGATGTGGCACCGCGCCGACGAGCCGCGGCAGGGTCGTCTGCACCCGATGTGCACCTCGCGCGTGCGGGCCACGATGCTCGCCGGTCAGGTGCTCTCCTTCGAGCAGCGGCACACCAGCGTCGTCACCGACTTCAGCCATGGGCTCGGCGAGATCATCACCTCCACCATCGACGAGGCGCCGACCGAGGTCGGTCGCTACCTCGGCGGTCTCGGGTTCGCGGAGACGATCTTCACCCTCACCCAGGAGCTCCCCTACAACCTGGGGGCGATCACCCAGCTGCTGATGGAGACCGACCAGCGCTTCAGCACCGGCAGCATGCGCAACATCTACAGCCCCGACGTCTGCGTGGCCGCGGAGCTGACGATGGACGAGATCGCTCGCCGGATGGGCAAGGACCCCCTCGAGCTGAGGCTCGAGCTGTGCCGCAACGACCGGGTGCGCGCGGCGATCGAGGCGGTGGCCAAGCGCGGGAACTGGGGCCGGTCGATGCCCAAGGGCACCGCCCAGGGCATCGCCGTGCACAAGGAGTACAAGGGCTGCACCGCCGTGCTGGTGGAGATCGACTGCCGGCCGCGGACGGTCAACCGCAAGGTGCGCAACGCGGTCACCGGTCCGCGCGTGACCAAGGCGGTCATCGCCGTCGACGCCGGTCTGGTCATCAACCCGATCGGCCTCGAGGCCCAGATGCAGGGCGGCTTCATGGACGGCCTCGCGCTGACCCTGACCAGCAGCTGCCACCTCGAGGACGGTCGGTTCCTGGAGGCCAGCTGGGACAACTACTTCTACACCCGGCAGTGGAACGTGCCTCCGGAGATGGAGGTCATCGTGATGGATCCCGACGTCGACCAGCCCGGTGGTGCCGGCGAGGCGGCCGTCGGCTCGTCCGCGGCCGCGGTGGCCTGCGCGTACGCCCGGGCGACCGGCAGCGTGCCGACCCGGTTCCCCATCAACCACGACACGATCTCGTTCAAGCCCAAGTCCTTCATCCCCCCTGTGCCCAAGTCGCCGACCAACGGCCTGAAGTTCACCTACTGAGGAGAAGACAGATGCCCAAGCAGACCTTCGTCCTCAACGGCGAGCGGGTGACCGTCAAGGTCGCCAACGACGAGCGCGTCCTGTGGGTCCTGCGGGACCTGCTCGGCGTCACCGGCCCGAAGTACGGCTGCGGGATCAACGTGTGCAAGGCGTGCACGTCCCACATCAACGGCAAGGCGTTCAACCCGTGCTCGGTCAAGGTGGGCGACCTCGAGCCCGACGACGAGATCACCACCATCGAGGGCCTGGCGGACACCGTGAAGGGCGACCTGCACCCGATGCAGGAGGCCTGGATCGACCGGGACGTGCCGCAGTGCGGCTACTGCCAGCCGGGCCAGATCATGGCGGCGGTCGCCCTGGTGCGGAAGGTGCAGCGCGAGGGCGGCACCATCACCGAGGCCGACCTCGACGGCATCCGCAACATCTGCCGGTGCGGCACCTACACCCGCATCCGCGAGGCGGTGCGGCAGGGCGCGCGCAGGATGTGAGCGGCCGGTGGCGGCTGCTCAGGCGTCGGCGCGGGGGAGCCGCACCGTGAAGGTGCTGCCCTCGCCCGGCGCCGAGCTGACGGTGATCGTGCCGCGGTGCCGGTCGACGACCCGCTTGACGATGGCCAGGCCCAGGCCGGTGCCGGGCTGCTGGACGGCCTCGGGCGCCTCGCTGCGGAAGAACTCCTCGAACAGGCGCTCCTGGTCGGCGGCCGAGATGCCGATGCCGTCGTCGGCCACCGCCAGCACCACGTGGGGACCCGCGGGACCGTCGGGCTCCTCGGTGAGCGTGACCCGGACGGCGGCACCGTCGGGGGAGTACTTCACGGCGTTGCCGACCAGGTTGGAGGCGACCCGCTCCAGGTCCCCGGGCTCACCGCGCACCGGCAGCGGGTGGGCGGGGACGTCCAGGGTCACCGAGATCTCACGCGGCGCGGCCTGCACCGAGACCATCTCCACGCTGTCGCCCACGAGCCCGACCAGGTCCACGGGCGGGCACTGCGTCGGGTCGGTCTCCTCGGTCGCCCGGGCCAGCGCGAGCAGGTCGGTCACGATGTCGACCAGGCGGCCGCTGGCCCGCTCCAGGCCCCGCAGGCTCCTGCGGGCGTCCGCGTCCTGGACGCCGAGCTCGTCGAGCACGTCCTCGAGGATCGAGGCGTAGCCCCGGGCGGCCGCGAGCGGGTTCTGCAGCTCGTGGGCCATGGTGGCGATCAGCTGCTGGGTGTACGCGGCCGCGTGCTGCTCCCGGGCGAAGCTGCGTGCGTTGAGGACCGCGCGGCCCAGGTCGTGACCCATGTCGAGGGCCGCGTCGGCCTCCTCGTCGGACCAGTCGGCCCGGTCGTGGCGGAACATCAGCATCCGGCCGAGGCACTCGGTGCCCGCCCCGAGGGGCACCAGCAGGAGCGAGGTGTCGCCCTTCTCCTCCAGGCCCGCGAGCAGCGCGGCGTGCTCGGCGGGGGTGAGCAGGCCGGGCGCGGTGCGCTGGGGGGAGACCACCAGCGTGCGCTGCCGGGCCCAGCAGCCGTGTGCGAGGGACCGGGCCAGGGCGGACAGCTCGTCGAGGGACTCGACCTCCTCGGCGTTGTCGAGCAGCACGCGGGCGTCGTCGACGCCGAAGCCCTCGCGCGCGGCCGCCACGGTGGCCTCGAGCAGACGGTCGAGGTCCAGCTGCGCGGTCGCATCGCGTACGACGCGGCGCGCGGCGGCGGCGAGGCGCACCTGCTCGGCCAGGCGGCTGCGCTCGATGGCGACCAGGATCGCCTCGCTGGCCTGACGGGCGTAGATCTCGATGCTGCGCCGCTTGTCCGGGCCCGGGCGCAGGCCGTCGAGGGGCAGGTCCACCCACAAGATCCCCTGCAGCTGCTCGTCGCGGTCCAGCAGCGGGGCGAAGAGCATGTCGTAGGGCTGCCAGGCGTGCGGGTGGTCGACCGTGGTCTCCTCGCCCACCCACACGTGGTCGGCCAGGCGCAGCGTCTTCTCGTGCGGCAGGAAGCACAGTCCGCCCCATCGCTCGGACTCCTCGAGCCACTGGTCCACGATCTCGCGCGGGGTGACGTCGCCACCGAGCTCGGCCTGGGCGTCCTCGTCGCCGCTGACGACGAGGAACTCCAGCTCGTCGCTGTTGCGGAAGACGCTGACCGCGGAGAGCCGGAAGCCGGCCGCGCTGGCCACCCCGTCGGTGATCGAGCGCAGCGTCGCGCGCAGGTCGGCGTGCCGGAACAGGTCGGGCACCAGGTCGGCGGTGGGGGTCCGGTCCGACGGCGGTGCAGCGATCGACAGGGGGGTGCTCGAGGTGCCCGTCGGTGGTGCGTCCGACGGGGGAGGGGGCACGGGGCTGTGCACGGCGGGTTCTGTCACGCGGACGGAGGTCCGATCCGGAAGGGGGCGATGCGGCGGCTCCGGCAGGATAGGCAGAATATGTCGATACGGGAGGGGGTTTGGCGCGGTTCGGACCGGTCGGGCAGGCGCGCACCCCCCGGTCGACCCGGTCCGGTCCGACCGACCCGTGAGTGGGTGGCTGGGGCGTACGGCCCGTAGAATCCCACCCGTGCCCTTCCAGAGCAGTGGCCACAGTGCCCGCAGGGGCGGCGACGGACGTCTGACGGACGCGCTGGACCCCCAGGACCAGGGACCCCAGGACGCCTGTGGCGTCTTCGGCGTCTGGGCGCCCGGCGAGGACGTCGCCAAGCTGACCTACTTCGGTCTCTACGCACTCCAGCACCGGGGTCAGGAGTCGGCCGGGATCGCGGTGAGCAACGGGCGTCAGATCCTGGTCTACAAGGACATGGGCCTGGTCTCGCAGGTCTTCGACGAGACGACGCTGGACTCCCTCAAGGGCCATCTCGCGATCGGGCACTCGCGCTACTCCACGACCGGGGCCAGCACCTGGCACAACGCCCAGCCGACCTTCCGGCCCACGCCGGACGGCTCGATCGCGCTGGGCCACAACGGCAACCTGATCAACACCCACGAGCTGCGCGAGGCGGTGGCCGCGCTGCCGGGCCCCGAGGGCGAGCTCGACCTGGCCCAGCGCCCGGGCGAGACCTCGACCAACGACACCAGCCTGGTCACCGCGCTCATGGCCCACCACCCCGACATGGGGCTGGAGGAGCGAGCGCTGGAGGTGCTGCCGATGCTGCGCGGCGCCTTCTGCTTCGTGTGGATGAACGAGAACACCCTCTACGCCGCCCGCGACCCCCAGGGCATCCGTCCGCTGGTCCTCGGCCGCCTCGACCGCGGCTGGGTGGTGGCCTCCGAGGACGCCGCCCTGAAGACCATCGGCGCCTCGGTCGTGCGGGAGGTCGAGCCCGGCGAGATGCTGGTCATCGACGAGAACGGCCTGCGCTCGCACCACTTCGCCGAGCCGGAGCCGAAGGGCTGCGTCTTCGAGTACGTCTACCTCGCCCGTCCCGACGCCACCATCGCCGCCCGCAGCGTGCACCAGGCCCGGGTGGAGATGGGTCGTCAGCTGGCCCGGGAGTTCCCGGTCGAGGCCGACCTGGTGATGCCGGTGCCCGAGTCCGGCACCCCGGCCGCCGCGGGGTACGCCGAGGAGTCGGGCATCCCGTTCGGCCAGGGCTTCGTCAAGAACGCCTACGTCGGCCGCACCTTCATCCAGCCCAGCCAGACCCTGCGCCAGCTCGGCCTGCGGCTCAAGCTCAACGCGCTCGAGCACATGGTGCGCGGCAAGCGCCTCGTCGTGGTCGACGACTCCATCGTGCGCGGCAACACCCAGCGCGCGCAGATCCGTATGCTCCGCGAGGCCGGGGCGCTCGAGGTGCACGTACGCATCTCCTCGCCGCCGGTGAAGTGGCCGTGCTTCTACGGCATCGACTTCGCGACCCGCGCCGAGCTGATCGCCAACGGGCTCGACGTCGACGAGATCGCCGCCAGCGTGGGGGCCGACAGCCTGGGCTACATCTCCTTGGAGGGGATGATCGAGTCGACCGGTCAGCAGCGCTCGGCGCTGTGCACCGCCTGCTTCACCGGCGAGTACCCGGTCGAGCTGCCCGACGAGTCACTGCTCGGCAAGCACCTGCTCGAGGCGACGTTGAGCTCGCCGACGATGGGCCGGGCCCTCCCGGTCCTCAACAACCCCTGATCCCCGACAGGAGTCCCGTGAGCGACAGCACCAGCGCCGGCAACGCCTACGCCGAGGCCGGCGTCAGCATCGAGGCGGCCGACAAGGCCATCGAGCTGATGAAGGTCTGGGTCGAGAAGGCCAAGCGCCCCGAGATGATCGGCGGCCTGGGTGGCTTCGCCGGGCTCTTCGACGCCAGTGCGCTCACCCGCTACAAGCGGCCGCTGCTGGCCACCTCCACCGACGGGGTGGGCACCAAGGTCGCCATCGCGCAGGCCATGGACGTCCACGACACGATCGGCTACGACCTGGTCGGCATGGTCGTCGACGACCTCGTGGTCTGCGGCGCCGAGCCGCTGTTCATGACCGACTACATCGCCACCGGCCGGGTCGTGCCCGAGCGGATCGCCGCGATCGTCAAGGGCATCGCCGAGGCGTGCGTCGAGGCCGGCTGCGCGCTGGTGGGCGGCGAGACCGCCGAGCACCCCGGCCTGCTCGCCCCCGACGAGTACGACGTCGCCGGCGCGACCACCGGCGTGGTGGAGGCCGACGACCTGCTCGGTCCCGCGCGGGTGCGCCCCGACGACGTGGTGCTGGCCATGGCCTCCTCGGGCCTGCACTCCAACGGCTACTCGCTGGTGCGCCACGTGCTGCTCTCGGAGTCCGGCGCCGGCTGGGCCCTCGACCGCCACGTCGACGAGCTCGGCGGCCCGCTGGGCCGGACCCTGCTGACCCCGACCCGCATCTACGCCAAGGCCTGTCTGGACCTCGCGCGCAGCACCACCGTGCACGCGATGTCCCACGTCACCGGCGGTGGCCTGGCGACCAACCTCGAGCGCGTGATGCCCGAGGAGCTCTCCGCGACCATCGAGCGCGGCACCTGGACCCCCGACCCGGTCTTCGACCTGGTGCGGCGCGTCGGGGACGTCTCCCAGGCCGACCTGGAGATGACCCTCAACTGCGGCGTGGGCATGGTCGCGCTGCTGCCCGCCGACCAGGTCGACGCCGCCGTCGCGCTGCTGGCCGGCTACGGCATCCACGCCTGGCCCGCCGGTCGGGTCTCCCACGCCACCGGCCGCCCCGGGGCCGTCGAGCTGGTGGGTCAGCACCCGGGCTGGTGACGCACGCGCCTGAAACTGCCCCCCTCGTGGCCGCCCGACGCACACCACGCGCACCAATCCGGGGAGGGGTGTGCGGGAACAGCCACCGAACAGGTAGCGTTGGGGCCACGAGTATTCGAGAGACAGCCCGGGAGCCTGAGTGCCCCGGCCAAGTGTGCGAGGGGGCTGGACCCTATGGGCCGCGGCCGTGCAAAAGCCAAGCAGACCAAGGTCGCTCGCGAACTCAAGTACCGGACGCATGAGACGGACTTGGGTGCGCTGGCGCGAGAGCTCCACGGGGGCGATGCCTCCGATGACGTCGCTCAGGACGATCACGACGAGTGGTCGGACTACGCCGACCCCCGCCGCGATTGACCCCTCGCGACTCCTGACGCGCTGACCGCGTTCTCGAGTCGGCCCGACCCCCTCGGGGACGGGCCGACTCGAGGCGATGTCGGCCGCGTGTGCGGCGACCCCGTGATCAGGCGCGCGGGGCGTTCCAGATCCCGCGCAGTCGTCCGACGGTGCGGATGCGCTCCTCGGCGATGCGGTCCGCCGCGACCGCCGGCGAGATCCGCTCGCTCTCGGCGAGCGCCAGGATCTTCCGCGTGGTCTCCACGATGCCGGTGGCGCGCTGCTGCGCGCGCTCGAAGGAGAAGCCGCGCGGGTCGAGCTCGTCGGCTACCTGGATCAGCCCACCGGCGTTGACCACGTAGTCGGGGGCGTAGGTGATGCCGGCGTCCATCAGGTGCTTGTCCACCCCGGGGTGCGCCAGCTGGTTGTTGGCGGCCCCGCAGACGACCTTCGCGCTCAGCGCGTCGACCACCTCGTCGGTGATGGCGCCGCCCATGGCACAGGGTGCGTAGACGTCCAGCGCGCCGCCGACCAGCGCCTGGGTCGAGTCGACCGAGCGGACGCCGGGGTAGCGGGCGACCACGGCGTCCACGGCCGGGCCGTGCACGTCGGTCACGACGACGTCGGCGCCGTCCTCGACCAGGTGACCGACCAGGTGCCCGCCGACCTTGCCGACGCCGGCAACGCCGACGGTCCGGCCCGCGAGCGAGGTGGTGCCCCACACGGACTCCGCCGCGGCGCGCATCCCCTGGAAGACGCCGTACGCCGTGAGCACCGAGCTGTCCCCGGCGCCGCCGTGCGCGACGGTGCGCCCGGTGACGAAGTCGCACTCGCGGGCGACGTGGTCCATGTCCGCGCTGAAGGTGCCGATGTCGCAGGCGGTGCGGTACCGGCCGCCCAGGCTCTGCACGAAGCGGCCGTAGGCCCGCAGCAGCGCCTCGGTCTTCAGCGTCGCGGGGTCGCCGATGATGACGGCCTTGCCGCCGCCGAGGTCGAGACCCGTGACGGCGGCCTTGTAGGTCATCCCGCGGGAGAGGTCGAGCACGTCGCGGAGCGCCGCGTCGGTGCTGGCGTAGGGGTAGAAGCGGGTGCCGCCCAGGGCCGGCCCGAGGGCGGTGGAGTGGATCGCGACGATGGCGCGCAGCCCGGTGGCCTCGTCGGTGCAGAAGACGACCTGCTCGTGCTCGGCGGCCAGCTCGAACACGTCGCCGGCGGCGGCCGGGACGGAGGTGACGGGTGCGGCGGGCGTGGTGGGTGAGGTGCTCATGGTCAGGCTCTCTGTCGGGCCGCGGGGGTGGTGCGGCCGGGTGGACGACCCGCAGGGGTGGCGCGGATCACGTCCCAGCCTAGGACGCCGGCCGGCTCCCGCGCATCACGACGACGTCCCCGTGGGTGCCGTAGCCGCACACCCGACCGCCGTGCCGGGTGTCGTCGAAGGTGACCAGCAGCCAGTCGTCGCCGTGGGGCACCAGCGTCGGCCACGGGATGTTGCTCGGGTACGCCGCCGCGAGCACGCCCCGGGGGCGCAGGTCGAGGTCGAGGACGGCCCACTGCCCTCGCAGCCCGCGGGGTCCGTCGCGACCGTCGGAGACCAGCACGGTGGTCCGCGGCGACCCCGCGGCGTCGCCGGGCTCCCCGCCGCCGCGCGGGTCCTCGTCCGGTGCGGCGGGAGGCAGCGCCAGCAGCGTGGTCCCCTCCGAGGCGCGCCGCCCGGGGTCGGCGGCTCGCAGGCGGAGGGTGTCGAGGTCGGGGCCCTCGGCGAGGACGGGGTGGAACCGGAAGAACCGGCTGGCGCTGACGTAGCCGACCAGCCAGCCGTCGTCGGTGCGCAGCAGGTGCGGGTCCCAGACCCCGACGGAGGGGCCGTCGACGGGCAGCGGGAGCGGCTCCGCGGCGACGACGTGCACGCCGGTGAGCAGGTCCGCACCCGTCGCCGCGAGGGTCACCGCGACGGCGGCGTCGTCGCGGTCGGGGTCGAAGTCGCCCCAGGTGCTGGTGGCCAGCAGCCAGGCGTCGTCGTCGCGCAGCAGGTGGCCCGCGTGGTCGCCCTGCACGCCGCGGCTGTCCAGGCGGCGGACGTACAGGTCGGCGGTGTGGACGAGCGCCTCCCCGTCGTGGTCGCGGGCCGAGTGGTCGCGGGTGGACTGGTCGAGGGCGGAGGGGTCCAGGGCCCACACGGAGGTGTGGCCGGAGCCGAAGGGGCCGGGGCCCGCGCTGGTGGCGAGGAACCGGAGCAGACCGGTGCCGTCGTCGTAGGGGCGGCCGTCGGCGTGGGTGACCAGCCGCAGGTCGCGCAGCCCGAGCTGGCCGAAGCCGCCGGCGACGAGGGAGAGCGCCCGGCCGTCGTGACCCACCTGGAGGTCCTCGAGCCAGGCCGCGGTGCGGACCAGGCGTGCGGCCGCCGGGTGCGTGCCGGCCAGGTCGGTCCGTGCGCGCCCGGTCCACGGGCCACCGGGGTGGTCCTGGGTCAGCACGCTGACGTGGGTGCCGGTCAGGCACAGGGCCAGGGACGCGGCCGCCTCCACCCGACCGGCACGGCGGCTGCGGAGGACCACCGGCCCCGTCATCCCGTCGAGCTCGAGGCGACAGTGCTCGCCGTCGTACACGGCGCGGAGCAGCAGCCCGCGGCCGGTCAGGGTGAGGGTGAGCGGGGCGGAGTCGACGAGCTCGGCGCGCACCGCGGCGTAGGGAGCCGGACGGGGCAGGGCGGTGACCGAGGAGCGACCGGGCCGGGCGCGGAGCACCGGGCGGTCGACCCTGCTGACCGGGTCGACGGGTCGGAACCGGGCGACCTCCTCGTAGCTCAGGGCGAGGGGGTCGGTCCTCAGCGCAGCCTCCGGCGCAGCTCGGCGACGGCGGCCTCGACCTCGCGGTCGAGCTCGTCGAGCATCTCCTCGACGCCGGCCAGCGAGCCGGTGTGCGCCTGCGCCTCGATGGCCGCGGCGGCGGCGGAGACCCGCGGCAGGCCCAGGTTGAGCGCGCTGCCCTTGACCAGGTGGGAGCTGGTGAAGGTCTCGTGGGCGTTCCCGCTGCGGTGGGCCTCGCGGATGTCGCGGACCTGCCCGTCGATGCGGCCGACGAACGAGCGGGCGGTGCGGTCGAAGAAGCTCTCGCCGTCCTTGACGAGCTCGGCGAGGACCTGGCGGCGCTCCTCGTCGACCACGGGGAGCGCCGGCTCCTCCTCCGGGTCGGGCCCGGGTGTCACGGCGGCGTGCGCCCCGCCCGTCGGCGTGGCGGCGCGGGTCGCCTGCGGGGCGCTCCGTCCGTCGGAGGCGGGGCCGGAGCGCTTGGTCCAGCGCTGCACGACCTCCTCCAGCTGGGTGGGGTCGACGGGCTTGGTGAGGAAGTCGTCCATGCCGGCGTCCAGGCAGCGCTCGCGCTCGCCCTCCAGGGCGGAGGCCGTCATCGCGATGATCGGGACCCGCTCACCGGTCGGCTCCGAGGCACGGATGGCCCGGGTGGCGTCGAAGCCGTCGATGCCGGGCATCCGGCAGTCCATGAGGACCATGGCGAAGCCGTGGTCGCCCTTGAGCGCCTCGATGGCGGCCTCTCCGTCGTCGGCGACCTGCACGCGGACCCCCAGGGCCTCCAGCAGCCCGGTCGCCACCAGCTGGTTGACCGGGTTGTCCTCCACCACCAGGACCCGCAGGTCCAGCGAGGGCACCACCAGCCGGCGGGGTGCGCGCGGCGCCGACTCCTCGGGCTCGCCCACGAGCCGCAGGAGGGCCTCGAGCAGCTCGGAGTGCCGCACCGGCTTGGACAGCGTGGTCGCGATGCCGGCCTCACGGGCGCTGCGGGCGCCGACGCCCTGGTCGGAGGTCAGCAGCACCAGGGTCAGGTCGCGCAGGTCTGGGTCGGCCTTGATGATGCGGGCCAGCTCGAGGCCGTCGATGCGCGGCAGCACCAGGTCGAGCAGGGCGACGGTGAAGTCACGACCGGCTCGGTGCGCCTCACGCAGCGTGGCCAGGCACTCGGCCGGGGTCGCGACGGCCACGGGCGCGAGCTGCCAGGCGGAGAGCTGCTCGGTGAGGATGAAGCGGTTGGTCTCGTTGTCGTCCACGACCAGCACGCGCTGGCCCTCCAGCGACTCCGCCGGCGCGGCTTGCAACCGGGGCGGCACGGGGGTGCGCTCGAGGTCGGCGGTGAAGGAGAACGTCGAGCCCTTGCCCGGGGCGGAGTCGACCCAGATGCGTCCGCCCATCGCCTCGACGAGCTGCTGGCAGATGGCCAGGCCCAACCCGGTGCCTCCGTGCCGACGGGTGGTCGCCAGGTCGGCCTGGGTGAAGGCGTCGAAGAGGCCGGCCTGCGCCGCGGTGGGGATGCCGATGCCGGTGTCGGTCACGTCGACCCGGAGGACGACGCGGCCGTCGTCGCCGGACTCCACGTGCGCCCGGATCGCCACCTCGCCGTGCTCGGTGAACTTCACCGCGTTGGAACCGAGGTTGGTGAGGACCTGCCCGAGCCGGGTCGGGTCGCCGCGGAGGTACTCCGGCACGTCGGGGTGGCAGGCCACCAGCAGCTCGACCCCCTTCTCGTGGGCCGGGCTGGCCAGCACCGAGGCAGTCTGCTCGAAGACGCTGCGGACCTCGAAGTCGACGTCCTCGAGCTCGAGCTTGCCCGCCTCGATCTTGGACAGGTCGAGGATGTCGTTGATGATCGCCAGCAGCGAGAGGCCGGACTGGTGCACGCCGTCGGCGAGCCGGCGCTGGTGGTCGTCGAGGTCGGTGCGCAGCAGCAGCTCGTTGAGGCCGATGACGCCGTTCATCGGGGTGCGGATCTCGTGGCTCATCGTGGCCAGGAACTCCGACTTCATCCGCGAGGCCTCCATGGCCCGGTCCCGCGCGTCGGCGAGGGCGGCGGCGGCACGCTCGCGCTCGGCCACCACCGCGAGCTGCGCCGCGACCTGGTGCACGAGGTCGTGGGCCGGCTCGGAGAGCGGGGACTCGTCGGCCAGCACCTCCAGGACCGCCACCACCTCCTCGGCCACGACCACGGGCAGGGCCACCCGCGACAGCGTGCGGCCCTCGATCCGCGCCGTCGACTGGGCCACCCGGCCGGTGGTCAGGCAGGCCTCGGCCAGGTCGGTGCCGGCCGCGGCGGAGGCGGTCGCGGGGTAGACCTGGTCCAAGCGGTCCGCCGGGTCCTCGGAGGCGGCGGGCGGCTGCGCAACCCACCCGGCGACGGGCTGCCAGCCGGTGTGCTCGGGGAGTCGCACGGCGGCGACCTCGATGGCCTCCTCCAGCGTGCGGGCGCTGTTGGCGGCGGTCGCCATCTGCTGCATCAGCCGCAGCCGCCTCGACGAGGCGGAGGCGGCGACCTCGGCCCGCCGCACCTCGGTGATGTCCTGGTTGGTGCCGTCCATCCGCACCGGACGCCCGCCGGCCGGGTCGCGCGTGACCCGGCAGCGGGCGTGCACCCACCGGACCTCGCCGTCGGGGCGCAGCACGCGGGTGTCGAACTCGAAGGAGTGCCGCTCGCGCAGCGCCTCCTCCGTCACCTCGCGCACGTGCTCGCGGTCCTCGGGGTGCAGGCACGCGACGAAGGCCTCGAACGTGCCGTCGAACTCCTCGGGCGGCACGCCGTAGAGCCGGTGCAGCTGCTCGGACCAGGTGACCAGGCCGGAGTCGAGGTCCCAGGTGAAGGAGCCGATGCCGGCGATCTCCTGGGCCTCGCTGAGCTGGCGGGCGCGGGCCTCGGACTCCGGGTCCGCCGCCGTGGACGGAGGCGCGGGCGGGGGCGGGGCAGGCGAGGGGGCGGCGACGGCGTACGGCGTGAAGCGGTGCAGCCAGCCGGTGATCCGGCCGTCCTCGCGCACCGGGCTGTAGCTGAGGAGGCCGTCGACGAGGGTGCCGTCCACGCGCTGCAGCGTCACCGGGAGGTTGTCGCGACCGCGCGTCCCGCGCTGGAGCAGGGAGAGGTGCATGTCGACCCGGGCGCGTTGGCTGCGGGGGAAGACCTCGTGCGCGGGCAGTCCGGGGAGGTCCTCGGGCCGGCGGCGCAGCAGGGCGGCCATCGCGGAGTTGGCCCACACGGTGACGCCGCCGCGATCGAGCACCCACAGGCCGTCGGTCGTCGCCTCGACGACCGATCCCAGCCAGGCGGAGTGCCCCACACCTGCTCCTTCCCAATGGATCCGTGGGACCCATCATGTCCTGTCATCCTCACCCGTGCGGCAGGAGTCGGGAAGCCGTCCGCGGAAGTGGCGGGCCCGGGGCGGCGACGCGACCGCCCCGGGCCGGGGTGCGCAGGAGCTACTGCAGCGTCATCCGGGGCTCGCCGCCGACGAGACCGGTACCGGAGATCGCGCAGGTGCCCCCGCGCGGCGCGCCGCCGTTCCAGGCCTGTCGCACGCAGCTGCGGGTCGCCAGCTGCGCCCAGTAGTTGGGGTGCAGCGACTCCTGGACGTAGTACGGGCTGTTGGAGCAGCAGGTGCTCACCGTGCGGATCTGGTTGATCCACTCGGTCTTGTCGACGGCGGTGGGCTGGGTCCACGACGTCAGCCCCTTCTCCTCGTAGAGACCGACGGTGCTCTCGCAGAGGCGGCGTCCGTTGAACGCGGACGCGAGGTCCAGGGTCCGGGTGTTGGTCAGCCCCGAGGCGGTGATGGCGCTCTTGACGGTGTTGTTGATGGTGGGCAGTGCGCTGGTGTTGGCCCAGTCGGCGTCCTTGTCCCAGAAGCCGCAACCGCCGGTGCTCTGACGGGTGTAGCCGCTCTGGGAGTAGCGGAAGCCGGAGGCCTTCGGGATCGGCGAGGGGTAGGTCTGCACGAGCAGGGTCCACGAGGTGTCGGAGTAGCCGGCGTTGCGCATCGCGGTCCGCAGGTTGGTGAAGCCGGTGGCGATGCGGGCGCGGACGGTGTTGACGTTCGACGTGGTGAAGTTCGACGTGACCGAGCTGTCGTCGTAGCAGTAGTCCTTCCACCAGCTCGGGGAGTAGAGGAAGTCGGCGACGCAGGTGGCCACGATGTCGGCGAAGTTGAAGTCGTTGCCGCCGATGGAGACCACGACCATCTTCACGTGGTGGGTCGCGGCGAACTGCTGCAGGGCCTTGGCCTGGCCGATGTTGCCGGCGCCGTCGTCGTAGAAGTCCAGGCCGGGCTTGAAGGTGCTGCCCGAGGCGTCGGTGGTGGTCCGCGCGCCCGAGCAGGCGAGGTTCTTGCCCAGGGTCCCGCCGCCGATGAACACCTCGGCGGCCTTGCTGCGGTGGCAGCGGTCGATCGCCTCGCCGCTGGGGGTGTCCCAGTACGCCGTGGGGCCGAGCGCGTCGGCGTACCCGGAGCTGGCGTTGGACGAGCCGGCCCAGCGCCCGGCCTCGCCGGAGATGTAGGAGTCACCGACGCTGACGACGTACGGCGTGCCCACCCCGGGGCCGTCGGCGCGGGCACTGGCCACGGGCGTGCCGGGCAGGGCGCCGCTGGTGAGCACGCTCAGCAGGGCCACCAGCAGGAGCAGGACGGCCGCGGGCACCGCGAGGCGGGGCCGCAGCCGCGGGAGGGAGACGGACGAGGGCATGACGGAGCCTTTCCCGAGCAGACGAACAAGGCCTCGCCGACGCGGTCGTCGATGTGGCCCGCCTCACACCGAGGCGCGATCGCACGCTAGCGAGGTCGCCCGATCGTGGGAAGGGGGCACGCGTGAGGGCGATCGGGCGGGAGGGAGGCCCGCCGATCGCCCACGTCCCTCCATCGGCGCTCCCCGTGCGCGGATGAGCCAGGCCCCCGCAGTCGGGGCGCCGGTCTAGTCCTGGGGGCGGGGCGGCTGGACGGACCCGCGGTCCACGAAACGATGACGCACCCGCACCGAGCGGGTCCCGGGCTCGCCCCGGATCAGGCGGACCGCGATGCCGGCGGCCTCCTCGGCCTGGCGCTCGACGTTCTGGTCCATGGTGCTGAGCCCGAAGAGCTCGGACATCGGGTGCCCGTCGACCCCGATGACCGAGAGGTCGTCGGGCACCGACAGCCCGTGGCGTCGGGCGCCGACGCTGACGGCGGCGGCGATCTCGTCGGAGTAGCCGAAGACGGCGGTGGGTGGCCGGTCGACCGCGAGCAGTCGCTCCACCGCCCGCGTCCCGGCGTCCACGCCGTAGGTCTCGGTGACCAGCAGCTCCGGCCTCGCCTCGAGGCCGGCGGCGGCCAGTGCCTCGCGGTAGCCGGCGACGCGCAGAAGGTCGGCGTCCCAGGTGGTGGCGTCGGTGTCGCTGGTGCGCACCATCGCGATGTCGCGGTGCCCGGCGGCGACCAGTCGCTCGACCGCCGCGCGCGCCATGGCCCGGTCGTCGACGTCGACGTGCGGGAGGCCGCGGGCCTGGCCGCCCGCGATGACCATGGGGACCCCGAGCAGGTCGAGCCGGTCGCGCTGCTCGGGGGAGAGCGGCAGGGCCGCGAGGATGACGGCGTCGACCTTGCGGCGTGCGGGCAGGTCGCGGACGAACGCGCCGCGCTCGGCCGGCCCGTCGACCTGGTAGACGAGCACGTCGATCCCCTCGGCGCGCAGCGCGCGCTCGAGGCCGGAGAGCATCGTGGAGTAGAACCAGACGTCGATGCGGGGCATGACCACCGCCACCCGGCCGGTCTCGCGCCGCGACAGCGAGCTCGCCTCGGGGGAGATGACGTAGGAGAGCTGCTCGGCGACCTCGCGGACCCGCTCCCGGGTCGAGTCCCCGACGCCGGGGACGTCGCGCAGGGCCCGGGAGACCGTGGCGATCGAGACCCCGGCGACACGGGCGACGTCGGCCATGTTGGCGGGGTTGGCGGGGTTGGCGGAGCTGGCGGGGGCGCCGGTGGTGGGCGTCGACGCCGCCGGGGCAGCCTCGCCCGCGCCCTCCTGGTCCTCGTGCTCCACAGCGTCAGGGTAGGACACCGCGCGGGACCGTGTGGCGAGACTCGGCGCGGCGGGACTACCCCTGGGGGTATCCGAGATGTCACACTGTGCGTACGGCGTCGGCCGGGACGTCTGCCCCCCAGCGGTCCGGCCGGCGCCTCTTCGGTTCCGTTGCCCCTCCGTGGCCCTCCCCGGGACCCGCGGTCAGAGCGCGATCTCGACCTCGAGGTCGACGACGTCGCCCACCTCGACGCCCTCGCGTCGTCGGACCTCGGCCTTCACCGGCACGAGGTAGCCGCCGTCCTTGGGCCACAACGAGGTCGTCCAGGTGGTCGCCCCGAGCCGCACGCGCACGGGGACCATCCCCCAACCGTAGGTCACCGCCGTCGCGGTCTCCTGCACCTGCTCGGCCGGGTCGCCGTCGATGCGCACGAAATGGTGGGGCGCGGGGCCCCGCCAGGTGAAGACCTCGCCGCGCACCTCGAGCCGCATGGCCGCAGCCTAGGGCCCGAGGGGGACGGCTGGTCGGCTCCTGATCAGTCGAGGACCCGCGGGGCGGCCTCGTCGTCGAGCCAGTCCGAGCCGTCGTCCTCGTAGTGCTCGTGGTCGGGGGCGCCGTCGCGGTCACGGCGGCGGGCGCCGCCGGCGCCGCCGGCGGCTCGGGCGGCCACCGTGCCGGCGCCGCCCCGGCTCCCGGCCGCCGCGGTGCCGCGTGAGGACGGGGTGCGACCGGCGGACGAGGCGGCCCCCACGCCACCTCGCGCCGCCGGCCGGCTCGTGGCCGGCGCCCCGACCGCAACACTGCGGCCGAGGGTGCCGGAGACCGCCGATCGGCTCAGGCCGCCCAGCGGTCGGCCCAGAGGTCGGCCCTGCGGTCGGGCCTGGGGCCCCGCGGTGGACCGCACCTGCTGGCCGCCCACCAGGGCACCACCGGTGAGGCCGCGCAGGACGCCGCTCCTGGCCAGCCCGCCGAGCAGTGCGCCGCCGCCGAGCCCGACACCCACAGCGGTGCCGGCCCCGCCGGCCTCGGCCGTCGGCGACGACGTCAGGACGGAGGGCTGGTCGGTCGCGGTCGAGCCGTCCGGGCTGCCGGATGGGTCCTCGACCGAGGCCCCGGTCGGGTCGGAGCCGTCGCCGCCGGGACCGACCGGCTCACCGGCGTACGGCGGGTGCGGATGGCCCCCGAGGAGTCCTGCGGCCCCGGGGCCGCTGCCGCCGCGCGGGCCGGGCACCGAGCCCCGACCACCGCCGCCGGCACCGCCGCCACCCGACGCCGTCTCCGGCTCGGGGTCGGGGAGGCCGTGGATGCGCTTCATCACCGCGATCGGCTCGTCGTAGCGCCGGTCGAACTCCTCGGCGATCTCGCGGGCCCGCCGCTCGCGCAGCGCCTCGCGGTCGGCGAACGCGCCGGCCGCCGCGGAGTGCCTGCTCTGCTCGCGCAGCCGCTTCTCGTCGTCCCACTCCGGGTCGTCACGGAACTCGCCGGGGTCGGCGATCGCGGCGGTCTCGGGGTCGGTGTCGAGCCGGTCCCGTTGCTCACGGACCCGTCGGATCGTCTCGGCGGCCGATCCGAGTGCCTCGCGTCCCTCGTTGAACAGGGTGATCCGCTCGTCGAGGTGGTCGGCGGAGCGACGCATCGCCTTGAACATGGCCGGCCCGGTCTGCCCGCCGATGCCCAGGCCGGAGTTGGCCGCGACCCGCAGGGCGCGGGACACGTCACGCAGCCGGTACGTCGCGCTCAGCCACTCGGCCTCGCCGTTGGCCCGCACCACCGCCTCGTCGGCCTCGGCCAACGCGGCGTCGAGGCGCAGGCGCTCGGGACCGCGTGTCATCGGTCGAGACCTCCGTCGGTCGCGGACCGCACGCTGCCGACCTCCGCAGCGATGTGGGCGAGGTCCTCCTGCGCGTGCTGATCGGCCACGTTGAAGCCCTTGCGGAACGTGTCGACGCCCTCGCTGTAGTGCTGGAGGTCGTGGACCATCGTCAGGATCGCCTCGCGGACCGCACGCCGGGCGAGCTCGGTGTGGTGACCCAGCACGGCGCCGTTGCCCAGGGTGCCGAACCGTCGCTCGGGGACCTGCGCCGGCTCGAAGCCGTCGACGCGGTCCACACCGTCGGCCAGCGCCGCCATGATGTCGCCGATGACGACGTTGTCGATGCGCAGCTCCTGGAGCAGCTGCGCGATCGCACCCATGTCGACGGGCGTGCCGTCCGGCCCGATGGCCACCATCACGTGCCTCCCGAGAGCGTGTGCTGGTCGTGTCCTGAGGAAGTCCTCGAGCCTCGAAGGTAAAGGCCCGACCCAGCGTCTTCCCACGTGCGGCAGACCTCAATCCTCCTCCCAGTGAATCGGGATGGCCGTCCGTCGAGGTGCCGTGCTCTGTTTGGCCACGTGCACGGAAGGGCAGCAGGGGCGGGTGAGCAGACGACTGGCGGGACTCGCCGCCCTGACCCTCCTGGTCGGCGGCACCACCGCCTGCGGTGACGACGCGGCCGACCCCCGCCCGAGCGACGGGGCCAGCGCGATCGGCGCCGCGACGACGTCCCCGAGTGCGACGACCGAGGACGCGTCGCCGATCGACACCTACGCCGACGTGGAGCCGGCGCCGCAGGCCCTCGACGCGAGCCTGGTCGACGGGGTGGAGGCCTTCGGGATCTGGGCCGACGCCGAGGCGGAGGAGACGCCCCAGCAGCTGGGAGGAGGCACCCGGACCGACGACGGTGAGGCGGTCGCCGTCGCACTCAGCTCCCGGGAGGGACTCCTGGCCATGAAGAACGCCAGGGCGGAGATCCGCTACCTCGACAGGCACAGCGGCCTCGCGACCGGCCCGTTGGAGATGCTCGACCCGGTCGTCGTCGACGGCCTGGAGATGGCGCGAGCGCGCGGTGCCAGCATCAACGGGCTCGACGTCGACTTCTTCATCCACGCCACCGGGGAGAGGACGATCGAGCTCGACTTCCTCACTCCGGCGTCGCTGGGCGAGGCCGAGCGCGAGGAGTGGATCGGGCAGGTCATGGCCACCCTGGAGATCTCCGCCCGCTGAGGCCCACGCTCCCCCGAGGGCGCACCGACCTCGCCCGCACGGGTGACGGATCCCACGTCCGACGCTCGGACGAACCCGCTGATGTCTGTCGGTGGCCGTCGGGGGGCGCTACGGTCCAACCCACCCCTCGGCCGGGGTTCCCGCAGGCCGGGAGGGCCCGGTGGGGACCACGTCAGGAGGCGGCGATGAGCGAGGCGGAGGACGGTGTCGTCCCGGTCTTCTTCCTGTCCGACTCCACCGGCATCAGTGCGGAGACGATGGGCAACGCCCTGCTGCTGCAGTTCCCGGAGCTGACGTTCGAGCGCAGCACCATCCCCTTCATCGCGGGGGTCGAGCAGGCCAGGAAGATCGCCGCCATGCTCGACGAGGTCGCCGCGGGGCCGGTGATGCCGCTGGTGTTCTGCACCGCGGCGGACGACGACGTGCGGCACGAGCTGAACCGCACCGTCGCCCCGGTCATCGACTTCTTCGACATGCACATGAACCGCGTCGAGGGCATCCTCGGCCAGCGCGGCATCCGCCGGGCGGCGCGACTGCACGGCGTGGGCGACATCAAGCGTTACAACGCCCGGATGGCGGCGGTGGAGTTCACCATCGAGCACGACGACGGCCAGTCGCTGCGCGCGCTGGACAAGGCCGACGTGATCCTGCTGGCGCCCTCGCGGTGCGGCAAGACCCCGACGAGCATGTACCTCGCCCTCCAGCACGGCCTCTACGTCGCCAACTACCCGCTCGTCGAGGAGGACCTCCACGAGTCCGAGCTGCCGGCCCCGGTGCGGGAGTACGCCGACCGCTGCTTCGGTCTCGTCACGACCGTCGAGCGGTTGAGCCGGGTCCGCAACGAGCGCCGCCCCGGATCGCGCTACTCCTCCCCGGAGCAGTGCCGGTGGGAGCTGCGACGCAGCAAGGAGCTCTTCGAGGCCCACCGGCTCCCGGTCGTGGACTCCTCCGCGAAGTCCGTGGAGGAGATCTCCGCGATCATCCTGCAGACCAAGAAGCACCGTGCCCGCAACGCCGCGGCCGCGAGACTCAGCAGTAGCCAGCACACCCGCAGCACCAGCAGCAGAGGGGACTCCCCAGCATGACCGCCACCACGTCCGGCACCGACAGCACCGCTCACGAGAACGTCCGGTGGTTCGCCGAGCTCGGCCTCGGCGACCTCGAGCAGGTGGGTGGCAAGAACTCCTCCCTCGGCGAGATGGTCTCCCACCTGACCGACCTCGGCGTGCGGGTCCCCGACGGCTTCGCCACCACGGCGGACGCCTTCCACCGCTTCATCGGTGACACCGGCCTGGCCGAGCGGATCGCCGGCCTGCTGCGCGACCTCGACACCGACGACACCCGGGCGCTGGCCGCGGTCGGCAAGGAGATCCGCGACGCCGTCGTGGGGCAGTCCTTCCCCGAGGACCTCGAGGCCGACATCCGCGCGGCGTACGAGCGACTGGTCTCCGAGGCCGGCGGTGAGGCCTCCTTCGCGGTCCGCTCCTCCGCCACCGCCGAGGACCTCCCCGACGCCTCCTTCGCCGGCCAGCAGGAGACCTTCCTCAACGTCCGCGGGATCGACGCGATCCTCACCGCGATCCGCGAGGTCTACGCCTCGCTCTACAACGACCGTGCCATCGCCTACCGCGTCCACCACGACTTCGCCCACGACGCCGTCGGCATCTCCGCCGGGGTGCAGCGGATGGTCCGCTCCGACATCGGTTCCTCGGGCGTGATGTTCACGATGGACACCGAGTCCGGCTTCACCGACGCGGTCTTCATCACCTCGGCGTACGGCCTCGGTGAGGGCGTCGTGCAGGGAGCGGTGAACCCCGACGAGTTCTACGTCTACAAGCCCGCGCTGCGGGCCGGTCGCCCGGCGGTGCTCAAGCGCGGTGTCGGCGGCAAGGCCACCAAGATGGTCTACACCGACGACGCGACGGTCGGCCGCACCACGGAGTTCGTCGACGTGGAGCCGGCCGACTCGCGGCTGCTCTCGCTGACCGACGACGAGGTCACCGAGCTCGCGAAGCACGCGCTGGTCATCGAGGAGCACTACGGGCGACCGATGGACATCGAGTGGGGCAAGGACGGTCTCGACGGGAAGCTCTACATCCTCCAGGCCCGCCCCGAGACCGTGCAGTCGCGGCGCACCGGAGCCCTGGAGCGGTTCAAGATCGACGCGGCCGCGACCAAGGGCGCGTCGGTGCTCGTCGAGGGCCGCGCGATCGGCCAGAAGATCGGCGCCGGTCCCGTGCGGGTGCTCACCTCGCTCGAGGACATGCACACCTTCAACCCCGGCGAGGTGCTCGTCGCCGACATGACCGACCCCGACTGGGAGCCGATCATGAAGCGCGCCTCGGCGATCGTGACCAACCGCGGGGGCCGCACCTGCCACGCGGCGATCATCGCCCGCGAGCTGGGCATCCCCGCGGTCGTCGGCACCGGGGGCGCCACCCGCGACCTCTCCGACGGCACCGAGGTCACGGTCTCGTGCGCCGAGGGTGACACCGGCCTGGTCTACGACGGGGTGCTGGACTTCTCCGTCGAGCGCACCGAGCTGGACTCCATGCCCGACGTGCCGGTCAAGATCATGATGAACGTCGGCACCCCCGAGCAGGCCTTCGCCTTCTCACGGCTGCCGCACAGGGGCGTCGGCCTGGCCCGCCTGGAGTTCATCATCAACCGGCAGATCGGGGTGCACCCCAAGGCGCTGCTCGACCTCGAGCGCGACCCCGCCTCGCTCGAGGCGGACCTGCGCGCCGAGATCGAGGAGACCATCGCGGCCTACGACGGCCCGCGCGACTTCTTCGTCAAGCGCGTCGCCGAGGGCGTGGCCACCATCGCGGCGGCCTTCGCCCCCGAGCCGGTGATCGTGCGGATGAGCGACTTCAAGTCCAACGAGTACGCCAACCTCGTCGGTGGTCCGGCCTACGAGCCGCACGAGGAGAACCCGATGATCGGCTACCGCGGTGCCTCGCGGTACCTCTCGGAGGAGTTCGCCGAGTGCTTCGAGATGGAGTGCGCCGCGCTGCGCCACGTGCGCGACGAGATGGGGCTGACCAACGTCAAGGTGATGATCCCGTTCGTCCGCACGGTGGCCGAGGCGAAGGGGGTCATCGACCTGCTCGCCTCGCACGGCCTCGAGCGCGGGAAGAACGACCTGCAGGTCGTGATGATGTGCGAGCTGCCGTCCAACGCGGTCATCGCCGAGCAGTTCCTCGAGCACTTCGACGGTTTCTCGATCGGGTCCAACGACATGACCCAGCTGACGCTGGGCCTGGACCGCGACTCCGCGATCGTGGCCGCCACGTTCGACGAGCGCGACCCTGCGGTGCTGCACATGCTGGAGCTGGCGATCACGGCCTGCAAGAAGCAGGGCAAGTACGTCGGCATCTGCGGTCAGGGCCCCTCCGACCACCCGGACCTGGCGCAGTGGCTGCTGGACCAGGGCATCGAGTCGATGTCGCTGAACCCCGACACCGTGGTCGACACCTGGCTGCGCCTGGGCGGGGTCACCGTCAGCTGAGATCGCCGGGTACTCCGCATCCGATGTCACCCTCGGCGCGCGCTGAGGGTGAAATCGCTTGCGGAGCATCCCGACACGCGCGAAGAGCCGCGGCCCCCGGAGCGGGGACCGCGGCTCTGTGCGTGGAGCCCGGGACGAGGCCCGTCAGGCCGCCGGGGTGCCCAGGAGGCCGCCGCCGAGGATGCCGCCGAGCAGGTCACCCAGGCCCAGCAGGTCCAGGACTCCGGCGAGGCCGCCACCGGACAGGATGTCGGTGAGGGTCTGCAGCGGGTCGGCGCCCGAGGGCAGGAAGCCCAGCATCGTCCCCAGCACCTGGGCGAGCACGTCGGCAGAGCCGACGCCGCCCGGGACGAGCGCGCCGAGCGTGCCGAGCTGGTCCACCAGCTCGGTCAGCGCGCTCAGCCCGGGGGCCGAGTCGCCGCTGATGTTGCCGGCGAGACCCTGCAGGGTCGCGATCAGCTGTGCGATGGCGGCCTGGACCTGCGCCGGCGCGGTGACCGGGTCGAAGCCGGCGCCGAGACCGCCGAGCTGGCCGGCCAGCTGGCCGAGCAGCGCCTGCAGGTCCGAGAGACCGCTGATCGGCAGGGAGGCCCCGCCGGGCAGTCCGCCCTGGAGCAGGCTGATCAGCGTGTCGAGGGCCTCGGGGCCGCCGCCGATCTCGGTGAGCGACCCGGCCAGCCCCTGGAGTGCGGAGACGACACCCTGGACGTCCATCGCCTGCAGGGCGGCCAGCAGCGCCTCGAGCTCGGCGGTGTCTGCGCCGGGGACGCTGGCGCCGATGCCGTCGAGCGCGCCCTCGAGCTGGGCGACCAGCTGGGTGAGCGCGGCCGCCAGCTCGGGCGGCAGAGCGCCGGTGAGCGAGTTCAGGTCGAGCCCGTCCAGGCCGAGCTGGCCCTGCTGGACCTGCTCGAGCACCGACTCCTCGGTCACGGGCGCGGGGGCGGCGCAGGCGCGCGACTTGGCGGCCTTCTTGGCCTTCACGCGCTTCTTGGCCTTGCGCACCTTCGCCGACTCGCCGGACCGCTTGGCCTTGCGCAGCTTCTTCTTGGCTTTGCTCAGGTCCTTGCGGGCCTGCTGGCAGTCGGACGTGGTGGCGCGGTCCGCGGAGGCGCCCGCGGCCTGGGCGCTGCCGCCCGTGATGGCCACGCCGCCGAGGGCGAGGGCCAGGGTGACGGCGCCGGTGACGACCCGGTGCCGGAGCATGCGTGAGTGCATGGTGAAACGTCCTCCCATGTAGATGATCCGCGGCCCTCCCAGACCGCGGCGGGTTCAGCATGACCCCGGGTCTCGACCGGCGTCCGGGATACGTAAAGAAATGTCCGATCGGAGGACGGGCTGGTCCAGCCCGCCCGTGGCCGCCGATGGGGAGCCCTCTGGGCGAGACGACTCGCGGCGAAGGTGAGGCTTGCCTTACCCTCGTGTGGTGACCCTGACCCCCCTGCGGCCGCTGGCGCCGACCCGCCGAGGCGTGCGCCTCGCGCAGGACCTCGCCCGCCACGGGGATCGGCCGGCGCTCGTCGACGACGCCGGCGTGACGTCGTACGCCGCGCTGGCGGGGCTGGTCGCCGCTGCCGCCGAGCGTCACCTCGCCCGCGCGGCCGAGCCGCTCGTGCTGCCGGTGCGGCCCTGCCGCGAGGACGTGGTGACCTACCTGGCCTGCCTGGCCGCGGGGCGTCCCGTGCTCCTCACCGATCCCGACGGCGCCACCGACGAGCTCGAGGCGCGGTTCGGCCCGCGGGTCGGCGCCCCGGCCCCGCACCCCGACCTGGCCCTGCTGCTCTCCACCTCCGGCAGCACCGGCAGCCCCCGCCTGGTGCGTCTGGGGGCCCGGGCGGTGGACGCCAACGCCGCAGCCATCGCCGAGTACCTCGGCCTGCGCCACGACGACGTCGGCATCACCGCCCTGCCGCTGCACTACTGCTACGGCCTCTCGGTGCTGCACTCCCACCTCGCCGTGGGGGCGGCGGTCGTGCTGACCCGGACCAAGGTCGTCGACCCCTGCTTCTGGGCCGCCGTCGACGCCCACGGCGTCACCAGCCTCGCCGGGGTGCCGCACAGCTTCGAGATGCTCGAGGCCTCCGGCCGTGCCGAGGCGCTGGCCCGTGGCGCCCACCCCTCGCTCCGGCTGCTCACCCAGGCCGGGGGGCGGATGGCGCCCGAGACCGTGCGCGCGTGGGCGCGGCGTGGGGAGCGCGGCGGGTTCGACCTGGTCGTGATGTACGGCCAGACCGAGGCGACCGCCCGGATGGCCTACCTGCCCGCCCACCTGGCCGCCGAGCGACCCGAGTGCGTCGGGGTGCCGGTCCCCGGGGGCGACCTGCGGCTCGACCCCGTGCCCGGGCAGCCCGACGGGGTCGGCGAGCTCGTCTACACCGGGCCCAACGTGATGATGGGGTACGCCGAGGAGCGGGCCGACCTCGCGCGCGGCCACGACCTCGCCGAGCTGCGCACCGGGGACCTCGGCGTCCAGGAGCCCGACGGCCTGTGGCGGGTCGTCGGCAGGCTGGCGCGCTTCGCCAAGGTGATGGGCCTGCGGGTGGACCTCGACCGGGTCGAGGCCGGTCTGGCCGACCAGGGCGTCGAGGCCCTGGCCGTCGAGGCCGGGGACCGGCTCGCCGTCGGGGTGCTCGCGCCGCCGGCCGGGCCGGACCGGCCCGCCGACCGCGACCCGCTCGCCGACCTCGCCACCAGCGCCGCGCGACTCGCGGGACTGCCCGAGGCGGCCGTCACCGTCGTACCCCTGGAGGAGTGGCCGGTGCTGGCCTCCGGCAAGCCCGACCGGCAGCGGGTGGCCGCCCTGGCCGGCCGAGAGGTCACCCGCGCACGGCCGAGAGGTCGCTCGCGCACGGCCGAGACGTCACTCCCGCCCACCGCGGTGCTCGCCCAGGTGCTCGGAGGTCCGGTCGGGCCCGAGGACTCCTTCGCCTCCCTCGGGGGCGACTCGCTCTCCTACGTCGAGGCCTCCGTGCGGCTCGAGCGGGCGTTGGGCCCCCTGCCGCACGACTGGCACCTGCGTCCGGTCGGCACCCTCGCCGAGGTCGCCGGGCCGCGGCGGCGCTGGTGGCGCAGCGTCGAGACGGGCACCCTGCTGCGGGCGCTCGCGGTGGTGGCGATCGTGGGCAGCCACGCCGACCTCTTCGCGGTCGTCGGTGGGGCGCACTTCCTGCTGGTCCTGGTCGGCTTCAACCTCGGGCGCTTCGCCCTCGCCTCCACCCGCCGCGACGAGCGGGTCCGGGCGGTGCTGCGCAGCGCGGCCCGCGTGGCCGTGCCGTCGGTGCTGTGGATCGGCGGGGTCGGCCTGCTGACGGGGGCCTACCCCTGGCCCACCGCCCTGCTCGTCAACAGCCTCGTCGGGCCGGCGGGCTGGAGCGAGCCGGCGTGGTACTTCTGGTTCGTCGAGGCCATGGTCTGGTGCGCCGTCGCACTGGCCGCGGTCCTGGCGGTGCCGGCGCTGCACCGGCTCGACGTGCGGCACCCGTTCTGGTTCCCGGTGGGTCTCGCGGTCGCGGGCCTGGCCACCCGCTACGAGCTCGTGCTGCTGCGCGAGGGCGGCACGGTGATCCACCGGCCAGAGGTCGTGTGGTGGCTGGTGGCCCTGGGGTGGGCCGCAGCGCGCGCGGGCACGACCACCCACCGCGTGGTCGTGAGCGCGCTGCTGGCCGCGACGCTGCCCGGCTTCTTCACCGACCCCCAGCGCGGCCTGGTCGTGCTGCTGGCCTGCCTCGCGCTGGTCTGGGTGCGGCGTACGCCGGTGCCGACCGTGCTCGTCGCCCCGCTGGCCTGCGTGGCCGGCGCGTCGCTGTGGATCTACCTCACCCACTGGCAGGTCTACCCCCACCTCGAGGTCGACCACTCCTTCTGGGCCACCGTCGCCTCGCTGGTCGTGGGCGTGCTCGCCTGGCGGGCCTGGCGCCTCCTGGAGCAGCCGCTGACCGCCCGCGGCACGTCCTCAGGCAGGCGGAGCGGTGAGGGCGGTGTCGCCGGAGAGCAGGACGGGACGTGAGCCGGGCACGACGGTGACGTCGACGGCGGTGCCGACCTCGAGGCGTACGCCGTGCTGCTGCCACGAGCGGACCGTGCGGCCGGACGCGAGGCGGACCTCGTGGAGCACGAAGGCACCGTGGTACTCGACCCGCTCGACGACCGCGGTGGAGGTCGGCTCGGCGCGGAGCGCGACCTCGTGGGGGCGCAGCATCACCTCGACGTGCACGTCGCTGTCGCCCCAGCCGGGGACGGTCGACACCACGCCGATCTCGCAGGTCAGCAGCGCACGCTGCACGTGGGCGGGCAGGAAGTCGGCGTCGCCCATGAAGGTCGCCACGAACCGGTTGGCCGGCGTCTCGTAGACCGCCGTCGGTGCGCCGACCTGCTCGACGACCCCGTCGCGCATGACCGCGAGCCGATCGCCCAGCGAGAGCGCCTCGGTCTGGTCGTGGGTGACGACCATGGCCGCGCTGCCGGTCGCCCGGATCGCGGCCAACGTGTCGGCGCGCACCTGGGCGCGGAGGTTCTCGTCGAGGCTGGAGAACGGCTCGTCGAGCAGCACCAGCGAGGGGCACGGGGCCAGCGCCCGGGCCAGCGCCACGCGCTGCTGCTCGCCGCCGGAGAGCTCGTGGGGGTGCCGGTCGCGCACGTGGCCCAGGCCCACGAGGTCGAGCACCTCCGCGACCCGGGGGCCGCGCTGGGCGCGGGGCAGCCGGTCCAGGCCGAAGGCGACGTTGGTCGCCACGTCGAGGTGGGGGAAGAGCGCGTGGTCCTGGAAGACCAGCCCGACGCGCCGCTTCTCCGGGGGCACCCACCGCGAGCCGGCGACCTCGCGGCCGCCCAGCTCGACCGATCCCGAGTCGGGCCGCTCGAGCCCGGCCGCGAGCCGCAGCAACGTCGACTTGCCGCACCCGGACGGGCCGATGAGGGTCAGCACCTCGCCCGCCGCGATCTCGAGGTCGACGGCCCGGACCGCCTCGTGCGCGCCGTAGGCCTTGCACGCGCCGCGCAGGCGCAGGGCGGGCTCGGTCGCCACGCGGGCGACGGTCTCGGAGGTGCTCATGACGCCAGCCATCATCGCGCGTGCCTGGTCGCGGGGTTGCGGAAGGTCAGCGCGACGGGCACGACGGCGACCAGGACGATGAGCAGCGCGGGCAGGGCGGCGCGCTCCCAGAAGTTCTCCGAGGCCAGCTCGTAGACCCACACCGAGAGGGTCGTGAAGCCGAACGGCCGCAGCAGCAGCACGAGCGGCAGCTCCTTGACCGCGTCGACGATCACCAGGGTCAGGGCGACCGCCACGCCGGAGCGGGCCAGCGGCAGGTGCACCCGGCCGAGCAGCCGCCCCGGCCCGGCGCCCAGGGTCAGCGCGGAGGCGCTCACGGTCGGCGGGATGCGCGCGAAGCTCGCGTCGACGGCCTGGTACGCCGGGGCCGTGAACCGGACCACGTAGGCCAGCAGGATGCCCAGCACCGACCCGGTGACCAGGATGCCGGTGCCGTCCTCGCGACCCAGCGCCTGCAGCAGCCGGTCCGCGGCAGAGAAGAGCGCCAGCACCCCGATGCCCACGACGGCACCGGGCACGGCGTACCCGAAGGTCGTGACCTGTGCCGCCGCGCGGACCCACGGCCCGCCGCCCAGTCGCAGCGCGTGGGCGAGGACGACGGAGACCAGGACGCAGGTCGTCGCGGCGATGGCGGCCACCAGCACCGAGCTGGTCAGGTGGTCGGCGAAGCGGGTGTCGGTGAAGGGGTTCTCCTCGGCCACGGCCGCGGCGGCCCAGGTGACCAGGCGCAGCACCGGCAGGCCGAAGGCGAGGGCGGCCACCGTGCCGCAGGCGCCCGTGGCCGCCACGGCCCGTCCTCCGGTCAGCCGACGGCGCTCGAGACCCCGGCCCCGGCCGCCGCGCTGGTGGTAGCGGGCGTCACCGCGCAACGCGCGCTCGGCGGCCAGCACCGCCACCGCGAACAGCAGCACCAGGCTCGCCAGCGAGACCGCGGAGGCGACGTCGAAGGAGCCCTTCCACACCAGGTAGACGCCGACGGAGACGGTGCGGACGTTGAAGTACTGCACGGTCGCGAAGTCGGTGAGCACCTCCATCGTCACCAGCGCGAGCCCCGCGGCCAGCGAGGGGCGCGCGAGCGGCAGCAGCACGGTGCGGAACGCGCGGGCCGGCGAGGCGCCGAGCGTGCGGGCGGCGTCGTACGCCGTCGGGGCCAGGTCGCTGAAGGCCGCCCGCACCAGGAGGTAGACGTAGGGGTAGAGCGTGAGGACGAGGACGATCGTCGCGCCGCCCAGCGAGCGCACCGGCAGCGCCCCGAGGTCGTCGCCCAGGACGCTGCGCAGCCCGGTCTGCACCGGCCCGGCGTAGTCGAAGGTGGAGAGGAAGACGAAGCCGAGGATGTAGGCCGGCACCGCCAGCGGCAGCACCAGCAGCCACGACAGCACCCGGCGGCCGGGGAACTCGTGGACGCTGACCAGCCACGCCAGGCCGGTGCCCAGGACGCTGGTGCCCAGGGCGACCAGGACCGTGAGCGCGAGGGTGGTGGCCACCATGCCGCCGACCCCGCCGGGCAGCTGCAACCCGCCCTGGAGCAGGGCGCCCACCGCCACCGCCACCACCGGGCTGGCGATGACCGCCGCCACCACCAGGACCGCGGCCGACCACCCGGGACGACCGGCGGCCAGCAGCCGGCGGCGGGTCCGGGGGCGGGCCAGCCCGGGGGCGGGGACGGTCACGGGGTCACCGGTAGCCGGCGGCGTCGAGGACCTCGACGGCCTCGGCGTTCAGCGAGCCGTACGCCGAGGCGTCGACCGGCATCCGCGAGAAGCTGCCGAAGCCGGCGACCAGCGGCTCGGGCTCGACCGCGGGGTTGACCGGGAGCTCGTGGTTGCCGTCGACGAAGGCGCTCTGCCCGTCGGTGGCCAGCCACTCCAGCAGCTGCTGGGCCTCGGCCGAGGACGGGCTGCCGGCGACCACGCCGGCGCCGGAGATGTTCACGTGGGTGCCGGCACCGTCCTGGCTGGCCCAGTACAGCTCCACCCCGAAGTCGGGGTCCTCGTCGAGCAGCCGGGCGAGGTAGTAGTGGTTGCTGATGCCGACCTCGCACCCGCCGGCGTCGATGGCCTCGAGCAGCTCGACGTCGTTGGACATGATCTGGACGTCGTTGGCGACCCAGCTCTCGACGATCTCCTGGGCCCGCTCGCGACCGTGCAGGTCGATGAGGCTGGCCACGAGGCTCTGGGTGTAGGACGCGGTCTCGTCGCGCATGCAGATGCGGCCCTTCCACCGGGGGTCGCCCAGGCCGGCGTAGGTGTCCTCGGCGTCGAGGTCCGCCGGGTCGACCGCGTCGGGGTCGTAGACCACGGTGCGGGCGCGCATCGCCAGGCCGTACCACTCGCCGTCGGGGTCGCGGAGGTCCTGCGGCACCGCCTCCTCGAGGACGGGGGACTCGACGGGCTCCAGCACGCCCTGCTCGCCGGCGTTCCAGAGCATCCCGGCGTCCACGGTCATGAACAGGTCGGCGGGGGTGTCCTCGCCCTCGGCCTTGAGCCGCTCGAGCAGCTCGGCGTCGTCGCCGTAGAGGAACTCCACCGTCAGGCCGGTCTCGGCGGTGAACTCCTCGAAGGCCTCCTCGAGGTCGTAGTGCCGCGCGGAGTAGACCTGCAGGTCGGCCTCCTCGCCGCCGAGCAGTCCGCAGCCGGAGAGGGCCAGGGGTGCGAGCAGCGCCATGGCCAGTGCGGGCAGGGTGCGGGCGGGCGGACGGCGCATCGGGTCACTCCAGGGGTCGGCGGGGAAGAGCCACCAGGAAGGTTAGCCAACCCTTCGCAGGACGCGAACTCGTCCCGGCGCTCGAGCGGCCCGGAACGACCGGAGCCCCTGGCGCGGCACCCCGGGTGGGGAGCAGCGCCAGGGGCTCTGGCCTCCGCGTCCTCCCGTCCGATGCCAGTGCGACCGGGAGGGCGCCGGGTCACGAGGACCCGTGGTCCACGTCGTCAGACGGCGACGGGCTGGGCGTCGGGCAGCAGGCCGTGGGCCATGCCCCAGGCGACGGCCTGGGTGCGGCGCTCGACGTCGATCTTGCGGTAGGCCTGACGGATGTAGGTCTTGATCGAGTTGATCGACAGACCCAGCTCCTCGCCGATCTCGCCGTTGGTCAGGCCCTGGGTGATGAGCGTGAGGATCTCCAGCTCACGCGGGGTGAGGCGGCTGCCGGCCGGCGCCTGCGGGGTGCGGATCGGCGCGACGGGCTCGACCTTCTCGGCCGGGGTGTGCACGGGCGGGGCGGGGACGCCGCGACCCGAGACGACGTCCTCGAGCGCGACCACGAGCTGCGCCGCGGTCATCGACTTGGACAGGTAGGGGCTGGTGGTGTCGGGCAGCTGGTCGGCCGGCGCCCAGCTGAACACGACGGCCTGGGCCTCGGCGGCGGCCTGCAGGTTGCGCAGCATGGAGGCGCTGAACGAGGACTGCTGCATCGGCTCGTAGAGCACGACGTCGACGTCCTCGGGGTGGGCCAGGGCCGTGCGGACGTCGACCAGACGCACGCGCTCGCCGTAGGACGCGAGCAGCGTCTCCAGGCCGGCGACGGCGAGGTCGTTGTCGTCGACCACGGTGGCCGTCAGGGGGGTCCTCTCGTTCTGCATTGCTCGTCACCTCGTGTGCTTGTCGGAATCCTTGGGTGAGGCGTCTCGGGCGCCTCATCTCTCCTGTATCCCGTTGCTCCAGAGTTCAATCACCACTCACCCGTTCGGGTTGACCCGGTTTGGTCAAATCTCGAGCCCGACCCGTGGCCCAGGTGGTGGCGAGCAGGTTCCGAGCGGGCCAGTCGGGGGTGGACCCGACGGGTCAGTCCGTCGGGGTGAGCAGCGTGCGGGCCCGCTCGACGAGTCCGGTCGCGGCGGTGACGGGGTCCCCGGCCAGGTGCAGCGCGCCCCACGACTCGGCGAGCTCCGCGCTCGCCCCGGCGCCGGCCAGCCCGAGTGCGCACTGCTGCGCCAGGCGTCGTACGACGGCGAGCTCGGTGTCGTCGAGGGCGAAGACCTGCGGCGTCGCGCCGGCCAGGACCACGACGTCGGGGTCGATGACGTCGACCGCGGCCCGGATCGAGGCCAGCGGGCTGTGGGGCCCGAGGAAGCGGGTGCGCCACCCGGCGCGCTGGAGCACGACCTCGAAGGCCTTCAACGCGATGTCGTGGGACTCCTCGGGCGGGCAGGCGAGCAGCACGGTGGGGCCGGTGCGGGTGCCCGGGCCGACGGCGAGGGCGGCCAGGCGACCACGCACCAGGTCGCTGGCGAAGTGCTCGTCGGCGACGTCGAAGTCGCCGGCCTCCCATCCCTGGCCGACGTGGGCCATGAACGGCAGCAGGACGTCGCGGATGGCACTCTCGACCGACACGGTGCGCAGCAGCCGGTCCAGGACCTCGTGCATGGCACCGACGTCGTAGGCGAGCATCGCGGCCTCGAGCTCGGACAGCGCGCCGACGACGTCGAGGGAGCCGGAGCTGGAGGCGGTGCCCTCGACGGGCTCCTCCTGGGCCTCGGCCCAGGTGCGCTCGTTGGCCAGGATCTCCGCGGCCGCCTGGCCCGCCGGGACGCCTCGCTCCCTGGCGCGCTGCATGGCGATGGCGCGGCGCTCGTCCTCGGGGCCGTAGAGCCGGTAGCCGGCCTGCGTGCGCTGAGGGCTGAGCAGGCCGTAGCGGACCTCCCAGGCGCGCAGCAGGGTCTCGCTGACGCCCACCCGGGTGGCCAGCACGCCGATGCGCCAGCGTTGTGCCGGACCGCCGCTCATGAGCTCTCGCACCCCCAGTGGAGCGTGGCACTCCCGGCCACGCCCGCAGTCCTGACGTTATACGAACATTGCACGCGGGGCGTACACTCCACGTGAGTCGTCCGGGCCGTCTGCCGGTCCCGGGCGCCGGAGCATCGCACACCTGCACCACCGACCCCGAGGGAGGGCGAGACCATGTCGGACCCGCAGCCGCTCGGCCGGTTGATCGACTCGCTGGGCGTGGAGCACCGTCCCGCGGAGGGCGAGCTCGTGCTCGGCGCCGTGGTGCTGATGAAGGTGATGGAGGCCGACGGACGCATCTCGATGCGCTCGGCGTGGTCGCCCGGCCTGAGCTGGATGGAGCGGGTGGGCATGCACCAGGCGGCCGCTCGTGCCGACCTCCCCCCGCGCCCCGAGCCGGGCTGGGACACCCGCGAGCTCGACGCGGACATGGGGTCGGACATGGGGCGCGACGACACCGACCTCGGCTGAGGTCCGACGGGTCCCTCCGGCCGCCGGGTCGATCCCTGCGCCGGCGCCGGCGTGAGCCGGCCCGTCACGCTCAGCTGGCCTCGGCGAGCGCGCCGCGCAGCTGCACGAGCAGTCGCTGCAGGCAGCGCGACACCTGGATCTGGCTCATCCCGAGCCGCACCCCGATCTCGCGCTGGGAGAGCTCCTGACCGAAGCGCAGGCGCAGCAGGTCGCGGTCGCGCGGGGTGAGGGTGGCCAGCAGGGGCTGCACCAGCAGGCGGGCCTCGGTGCGCTCGATCGACTCCTCGACCTCGGGGTCGGCCACGTCGCGGACGGGCCCGTCCTCACCGCCGGTCTCGCCGCCGACGGGGGAGTCGAGGGAGACCAGGGAGAAGCAGGAGCGGGCGACCAGTGCCTCGCGCACGACGTCCACGGACTCCTCGACCTCGGCGGCCAGCGCCGACACCGACGTCTCGTCGACGCGGTCCAGGGCGGCGCCGGTGCGCACCAGGCGCGTGTGGGCCCGCTGCACCTCGCGCGGCGGGCGGATGGTCCAGGAGTGGTCGCGGAAGTGTCGACGGATCTCGCCGGTCATCGAGGGGACGGCGTAGGCCAGCAGGTCGCGCTCGTGGGTGGGGTCGAAGGAGCGCACGGCGCGCACGAGGGCGAGGTAGGCGACCTGGGTCAGGTCCTCGACCGGCACGGAGCGCCGGGCGTAGCGCCGGGCGACGGCCTCGGCGACGCGCATGTTGAGCTCGACGACCCGCTCGAGGCAGGCCTCCCGCTCGGCCTCGTCGACGCCGGGTGCGTTCGCCCGCGCGAGCAGGGCGGTGGTCCACTCCGAGCGCTCGCCGTCGGTGATCGAGCGGACGTCTGCCGGCACGGTCTCGCAGGAGGTGCGCGGGGCGGGGATGCCGGGCTGCTGACGACGGTCGTCGAGCGGGCTCGTGGTCATGGCCTGGGTCGCTCTCTGTGCTGCGCGCCGCCCGGGGGGCGGTGCGGTGGTGCGTTCGGGTGCCGACAGGTCCCTCATCGGTGTGGGATTCCCCCACCTTAGACAACCCTCTACAAACCTTGCACACATCTCACCCCTTTGGGCCGCCGTGACCGTCCTCCGCGCCGCGGCCGTCGACGCGGCAGAATGCGGGGCGTGGCCGGCACCCGCGCTCCCTTCGGCTCCTGGCTGCTCGGCCCGGAGGGCCAGTCACTGCGCCGCCTGCGGGTGCGGGTCCAGCTGTTCCTCACCCTGGGGATCACCGCCACGCACGCGGCGGGTGCGGGGGTCGTCGTGGTCCTCACGCTCTTCGTCGTCCCCCAACCCGGTGGTGGTCGCGACCTGCTGGTCGCGCTGGCCATCGCCGTCCCCGTCTACGTCGGCCTCGCCCTGGTCGTGGGGGTGCTGTGGGGCACGAGGGTGGCGTTCCGGAGCCTGCGCTGGGCGCTGCGGGGGGAGGAGCCCTCGCCCGCGGACCGCCGGCGCTCGATGCGGGTCCCGCTCCAGCTGGCCGCCGTCTCCGCAGCCCTGTGGCTCGGCGCGACGGTGCTCTTCACCGCGCTGGCGCTGTGGCTGGCCCCCGGCCGCGCCCTCGGCACGGCGCCGACCGTGGCCATCGGGGGGACGGTGGTGTGCGCCATCACCTACCTGATGGCGGAGTTCTTCCTCCGGCCGGTCTCGGCGCGCGCGCTCGCCGGCTCGCCCGAGTCCCGCCCGCGCGGCCTCGGGGTGGGTGGGCGGATGCTCACCTTCTGGCTGCTCGGGACCGCGGCGCCGTTGGTGGGCCTCGGGTACGCCGCCGTGCTGGCGCTGGCCCAAGGCGACGTCTCCGCGGAGCGGATGGCCGTGGAGGCACTGGCGATCTCCGGGGTCGTGCTCGTGTTCGGGCTGCTGGTGACCGTGCTCAACGCCCGCGCGGTCGTGGCCCCGCTGGTCTCGGTCCGGGCCGCCCTGGGCCGGGTCCAGGACGGGGACCTCGACCAGCGGGTCCCCGTGTACGACGCCACGGAGCTCGGGCTGCTCCAGGCCGGGTTCAACCACATGGCCGAGGGGCTCGCCGAGCGCGAGCACCTGCGCGACCTGTTCGGCCGGCACGTGGGGCAGGAGGTGGCCCGGGCGGCCGCCGGCGGCGACGTCGAGCTCGGCGGGGAGTCGCGGCGGGTCACCGTGCTCCTCGTGGACCTCGTCGGCTCCACGACCATCGCGGCGCGGCGTACCCCGGCCGAGGTCGTCGAGCTCCTCAACGGCTTCTTCGAGGTCGTCGTGGACGAGATAGACCGCGAGGGCGGGCTGGTCAACAAGTTCATGGGCGACGCGGTGCTCGCGGTCTTCGGGGCGCCGGTGGACCTGCCCGACCACGCCACCCGCGGCCTGCGGGCGGCACGCGCGATGGTCGAGCGGCTGGCGCGCGAGCAGCCCGACCTCGACGCGGGCGTGGGGGTCTTCACCGGGGAGACCGTGGCCGGCAACGTGGGCACCCGGGCCCGCTTCGAGTACACCGTCATCGGGGACGCAGTGAACGCCGCGGCCCGCCTCACCGAGCTGGCCAAGGACGTCGAGGGGCGGGTGCTGACCAGCGCCGAGACCCTTGCCGACGCCGGTGAGGACGAGGCCGCGCACTGGCGTCCCGGCGACCGGGTCACCCTGCGGGGCAGGACCGAGGAGACCGCGCTCCACGTGCGTCGGTGACCAACGACACGTCGTCGCCGGTGCGGCACCCGGGCGCCGCGCCCCCCACCCTGGCCCCGTGCCCCTCCCTCCCGCCGACGCGCCCGCCGACGCGCCCGCCGAGCGTCGTGCCGGTGGTCGGATGCTGTGGGTCGACGTCGCGAAGGGCGTGTGCATCCTGCTGGTGGTGCTGCACCACGCGGTCGTGAAGGACCTCGCGATGCAGACCCCTGCGGCCCTGGCCGCGGTGGCCGACGCCTGGCACTGGGTCACGATGGCGCTCAAGCCGGTGCGGATGCCGCTCTTCTTCGTGCTCAGCGGCCTGGTCGCCTCGAGCGCCGTGCGCCGACCGTGGGCGCAGGCCAGGCGACGGGTGCTCTCGCCGTACTACCTCTACGTCGTGTGGCTGGTCCTGCAGGGCGCGTTCTTCTCGGTGGAGCGGATGCTCCCGATGAACCGGACCCAGGACCTCGGTGAGCTCGCGGCCGACCTCGTGTGGGCCTCCACCGGGCTGTGGTTCCTCTACGCGCTCGCGGTCTACTTCGCCCTGGCCCGGCTGCTGTCGGGCCTCCCGGTCCTCCCGGTGCTGGCGGCCAGCGCGGTCGTCTCGGCCTGCGCCGGGCTCCTTCCGACCGACGACTGGAACAGGGTGTCGGTGGTCTTCCACTTCACCTTCTTCGCCGTCGGCGCGCTCGCCCCCGACCTGGTACGCCGCTGGGCCGGCCCGGCCTCGCGGGTCCCGCGGCGCCTGGGGCTGGCCTACCTGGCGCTGGTCGTCGTCCTGCCGCTGGTCGGGATGCCGCGCATCAGCCTGATGCTGGTCGCCAGCGTGGTCGGCGTGCCGCTCGGCATCGGGCTGTGCGTGCGGCTGGCCGAGGGACGCTCCGCCCACACGCTGGCCTGGCTCGGTCGACGCACGCTCCCGATCTACGTGCTGCACGCCCCGCTGCTCGCGCTCGCGCTGCACCTGCCCAGCCCGATCGGGACGGGGTGGCTCGGGGCCGCGGAGGCTGCGGCGTACCCCGTGCTGCTCAGCGCCGTGGCCGTCGCGGCCGCCCTCGCGCTGCACGCGGTGCTGCGCCGGCTCGGGGCCGACGCGCTCTTCGAGCTGCCCCGCCGACCGCGTAGTGCCCGGTTGCCGGGGACGGCAGCCGGCGGCTCGGCCGCTCAGGCGACGGTGGCAGCGAGCTCCTGAGCCTCGACGGGCGCGCGGTGACGACCGGCGGGCCGCTCGAGCGGGGCGACGACGCCCAGGGTGTCGACGGCCAGCATGGCCTCGAGGTGCTCGGCGACCGCGCGGGCCGAGGGGCGCTCCGCGGGCTCGCGGCAGGTCATGGCCGAGAGCAGGCCGGTCCAGCCGGCGCCGAGCGAGGTGGGGATGGTCGGGCCGCGGTGCACACGGGCCCAGGCGGCCTCCTCCGGGCTGCCGTCGAACTCGCGGCGCCCGGTCAGCGCCTCGAGGAGCATCAGCCCGAGCGCGTAGACGTCGACCGGTGTGCCGAGCGGCGCGCCGAGGACCTGCTCGGGGGCGAGGTAGGCGATGGAGCCGACGGTGTGACCGGGACGGCCGTGCGGGTCGGGCTCCCCGTCGCGCAGGGTCACCCCCAGGTCGCACAGGCGGGCGTGGCCGCTGCTGTCGAGGAGGACGTTGGCCGGCTTCACGTCGCGGTGGACCAGGCCCTCGGCGTGGAGGTAGGCCAGCGCGGAGGCCACGTCGCGGCCGACGACGGCGACCTCGCGCCGGCTCAGCGGTCCGCTGGCCAGCGTCGCGTCGAGGTCGGGACCGTCGACGAGCTCCAGGGCGAGGTAGGGAGCTCCGGGGCCCTCCCATGCGGCGTCCAGGACGCGGACCAGGCCCGGGTGGGAGAGGTGGGCCAGCATGCGGCCCTCGTCGAGGAGTCGGAGCCGGTGCTGCGCCTGGCCACCCTCGGTGCGGGGGCGCTTGAGGGCCACGTCGCGGCCCAGGCGCAGGTCGTGCGCGCGGTGGACGGTGGCGGTGCCACCGAGGGCGATGAGCTCCTCGACCCGGTAGCGGCCCACGATCTCGGAGCCTTCGGTCGGCTCGGGGGCGTCGGGCTGGTTCATGGGGAGGGGTCCTCTCGCGTGCGGTCCCTCCAGGGGTTCCCCAGGGCCCGCCGGGTCTAACCCTCCGTAAGGGTGGGTCGCGCCACGTCGCGGGCGGCCGCGACCAGGGAAGGGCCGTACCACGTGAGCGCCCGACCGCTGACCAGCTCCACCGGGGTCGTGAAGCACTCGGGGCCGTCGTCGGCGGTGAAGACGTAGGGCTCGTCGGGCAGCAGCACGGCGTCCGCGCCGCACCTGTCGAGCTCCTCGACCGGCACCGTGGGGTAGCGGTCCGGGGCGTCGGGGTCCTGGGCCTGCACGACCTCCCAGCCCAGGCGACGGCACAGGTCCGCGGTGAAGGTGCGCGGGCCCACGACCATCCACGGGTCCCGCCAGATCGGTACCACCACGCGCCGGGTCACCGGCGGGAGCGGCCCGCACCACAGTGACCGCGCCTCGGCCAGCCACGCCGGTCGCTCCCAGCCCAGCAGGTCCAGCAGCCGCTCGAGCTCGGCGACCCCCTCGGGGACGGTCTCGATGTCGGTGACCTCGACGCGCAGCCCGCGCTCGCGCATCCGGCGCACGTCCAGCTCGCGGTTCTCCTCGCGGTTGACGACCACCAGGTCCGGCCGCAGCGCCTCGATCGCCGCGAGGTCCGGGTTCTTGGTCCCGCGCACCCGCCGGGCGCCGTACGACTCGAGGTCGGGGGGATGGGTGCACCAGTCGGTGACCCCCACCAGCGCCTCCGGGTGCACGGTGGCCAGTGCCTCGGTGATCGAGGGGACCAGCGACACCACCCGCCGAGCCGTCACCCGCGCACGCTCCGGACGTCACCCACGCACGCGCACCCGGGCGCCGCCGTGCGTGAGCGACCTCCCGAGCGTGCGTCGGTGACGGCTCGGCCGGGCACGGGTGACCTCTCGGCAGTCAGCGCGAGTCGGTCAGCGCAGCGCCATCGAGCCGGACGTGACCGCCTCGAAGGGGAGCTTCTCGTGCTCGGCCACCCGGGCGTCGATGGCCTCGGCGACGTCGGCCGGCCAGGGCGCCGTACGGCGGTCGGAGAGGTCGATGTGCAGGAAGATCTCCTCGAAGACCGCGCTGACCTGCTGGTGGGTGTCGTCGAGGATGTAGACCAGCGCGTGGGCGGCCCGCTCGGAGCGGCCCAGCAGCCGCACCCGCACCGACATCCGGTCGCCGGTGCGCAGCTCGCGCAGGTAGGTCACGTGGTGCTCGGCGGCGAAGCAGGCGTGCCCGGCCTTGATCGGCCAGTCCACCGGGATGCCCAGGTCGACCAGGGACTCGTCGAGGCCCTCGCTGCCGATCCCGAGGTAGTGGCGCACGTTGAGGTGGCCGTTGTTGTCCTCGAAGGCGATCGGGACGGGCTGCTCGGCGTACGCCGGGAGGTCCTTGAGCTGGTCGTAGCTGGGGTGCGTCGTGGTGCTGGTCACGGGGTGAACCTATCGGACGTCGGTGGTCGAGCAGCGAGCGCCAGCGAGCGGGCGTCGAGACCTCCGGCCCGACGCGCGTGGCCCGGGGATCTCGACGCCCGCCTCGTCGCTGGCGCTCCTCGGCTGCTCGATCACCTGGGCCAAGGTCTCGACCCGCCCGTCGCGACCTCGTCCCTCGGTCGCGGGGCTCGCTCGACCTCTTCGGGTTGCTCCCGGGCTCCGCCCGGGAGCACCTCAGACGTTGCGGCGGTACTGGCCGCCGACCTCGAAGAACGCCTCGGTGACCTGGCCCAGCGAGCAGACCCGCGCGGCGTCCATGAGCACGGCGAAGACGTTCTCGTCGGGGGAGGCGGCCGCCTCCTTCAGGCGCGCCAGCGCCTCGGTGGCCTCCTGCTCGTGGTTGCGGGTGAAGTCGCGGACCCGACGCAGCTGCGACTCCTTCTCCGACTCGGTGGCCCGGGAGAGCTCGACGTGCTCGGGGGTGGCGTCGTCGCCGCCGGGCTTGAGGAAGGTGTTGACGCCGATGATCGGCAGCGACCCGTCGTGCTTGCGGTGCTCGTAGAGCATCGACTCGTCCTGGATCCGCCCGCGCTGGTAGCCGGTCTCCATCGCGCCGAGCACCCCGCCGCGCTCGTTGATCGCCTCGAACTCCCGCAGCACCGCCTCCTCCACGAGGTCGGTGAGCTCGTCGATGATGAAGGAGCCCTGGAGCGGGTTCTCGTTCATCGCCAGGCCCCACTCGCGGTTGATGATCAGCTGGATCGCCAGCGCCCGTCGCACCGACTCGGTGCTCGGGGTGGTCACGGCCTCGTCGTAGGCGTTGGTGTGCAGGGAGTTGGCGTTGTCGTAGATCGCGATGAGCGCCTGCAGGGTGGTGCGGATGTCGTTGAAGTCCATCTCCTGCGCGTGCAGGGACCGACCGCTCGTCTGCACGTGGTACTTCAGCTTCTGGGAGCGCTCGCCCGCGCCGTACCTCTCCTTCATCGCCACCGCCCAGATCCGGCGGGCGACGCGGCCGATCACGGAGTACTCCGGGTCCATGCCGTTGGAGAAGAAGAACGACAGGTTGGGCGCGAAGTCGTCGATGTCCATGCCGCGCGCGAGGTAGGCCTCGACGTAGGTGAACCCGTTGGCGAGGGTGAAGGCGAGCTGGCTGATGGGGTTCGCCCCGGCCTCGGCGATGTGGTAGCCGGAGATCGACACCGAGTAGAAGTTGCGCACCCGCTGGGCGATGAACCACTCCTGGATGTCGGCCATCATCCGCAGGCTGAACTCGGTGGAGAACAGGCAGGTGTTCTGCCCCTGGTCCTCCTTGAGGATGTCGGCCTGCACGGTGCCGCGCACGGTCTGCAGGGCCTCGGCCGGCTCGATGCCGCGCTCGCGGGCCTGGTCCATGACGGTGTTGAGGAAGAAGGCCAGCACGGTGGGGGCCGGGCCGTTGATCGTCATGGACACGCTGGTGGTGGGGGCGAGCAGGTCGAAGCCGTCGTAGAGCTGCTTCATGTCCTCCAGCGTCGCGACGCTCACGCCCGAGGTGCCGACCTTGCCGTAGATGTCGGGGCGCTCGTCGGGGTCGCGGCCGTAGAGCGTCACCGAGTCGAAGGCGGTCGAGAGGCGGGTCGCCTCGTTGCCCTCGCTGAGCAGCTTGAAGCGGCGGTTGGTGCGGGCGGGGTCGCCCTCGCCGGCGAACATCCGGGCCGGGTCCTCGCCCTCGCGCTTGAACGGGAAGACGCCGGCGGTGAAGGGGAAGCGGCCCGGGAGGTTCTCCCGGCGCCAGAAGCGCACCAGCTCGCCGTGGTCGGCGTACCGCGGCACGGCGACCTTGGGGACCCGGTTGCCGGAGAGGGACTCGCGGCCCGGCACCGCGGCGTACTCCTCGACGAGCGACGGCCACTGCTCGAGCTGGTCGGCGACCGTGGGGTCCAGGGTGCGGCGGGCGTCCTCGAGGAGCGCCGGTACGCCGCCGGCGTCCGCCCCCGCGGACTCCAGCTCGGCCGCGACGTCGGCCAGCCGCTGGGCGCGGCGGGCCTGCTCGACGAGCTCCTCGGTGCGCGCGTGGTAGCCGCGGACGGTCTCGACGACCTCGGCGAGGTAGCGCACCCGTTCCTGGGGGACGACCGCCCGGATGCCGCTGGAGTGCTTGACGTCGACGGGCGTCAGCGCGCCCTCGGCGACCGGGAGACCCTGGGCGGCGAGCAGGCCTCGCAGGTGCTGGTAGAGCGCGGTGACGCCGTCGTCGTTGAAGGTGGCCGCCGAGGTGCCGAAGACCGGCATGTCGGAGGGCTGCTTGCCGAAGGCCTCGCGGTTGCGGACCAGCTGGCGGCCCACGTCGCGCAGCGCGTCGGCGGCCCCGCGCCGCTCGAACTTGTTGATCGCCACGACGTCGGCGAAGTCGAGCATGTCGATCTTCTCCAGCTGCGAGGCGGCGCCGAACTCCGGCGTCATGACGTACATCGAGGTGTCGACGAACGGCACGATCGCGGCGTCGCCCTGACCGATGCCGGGCGTCTCGACGACGACGAGGTCGAAGCCGGCCGCCTTGAGGACGGTGATGACGTCCTCGAGGTGCTCGGGGATCTCGTGGGCGCCGCGGGTGGCCAGGCTGCGGAAGTAGACCCGGTCCCGGTCGTGGCCGGGCAGGTCGAGGGAGTTCATCCGGATCCGGTCGCCGAGCAGGGCCCCGCCGCCCTTGCGCCGGGTCGGGTCGACGGCCACGACGGCCACGCGCAGCTTGTCCTGCTGGTCGACGCGGAAGCGGCGGACGATCTCGTCGGTGAGGCTGGACTTGCCCGAGCCGCCCGTGCCGGTGAGCCCGAGGACCGGCGCGTGGCTGCGCTCGGCGGCCGCGCGCAGCTCGGCGCGCGTGTCGTCGTCGAGGCGGCCGAGCTCGGCGCCGGTGATCGCGCGCGCGACCGCCGACCGCTCGCCGGCCAGCACCTGCTCGGCGGTGACGGGGCGCAGGTCCCACAGGTCGGTGTCGCAGTCGGCCACGACGGTGTTGACCATGCCCGGCAGGCCGAGACGCTGGCCGTCCTCGGGGGAGAAGATCGTGACGCCCGAGGCCCGCAGCCGGCTGATCTCGTCGTGGACGATCACGCCGCCGCCGCCCCCGACGACCTTCACGTGACCGGCCCCGGCCGCGCGCAGCAGCTCCACGAGGTACTCGAAGTACTCCACGTGCCCGCCCTGGTAGGACGACACCGCCACGCCCTGGACGTCCTCCTCCAGCGCCGCGTCCACGACCTCCTGGACCGAGCGGTTGTGGCCGAGGTGGATCACCTCGCAGCCCTGGCTCTGGAAGATCCGCCGCATGATGTTGATCGAGGCGTCGTGGCCGTCGAAGAGGCTGCTCGCGGTGACCAGGCGGACCGGGTGCTGGGGGACGTGCAGGCTGGGGCGGTCGGTGCTCACGGGGTTCTCCATCGGCAGATGCTTGGATGTCCAACTATCTCTGTCCGAGTGTAAGCCCGGTCACGGCGGGCCGTCGAGGCCGGTCCGCGGGGCGGGGCACGCCGGTTCGGCGGGGCGTGCGGGTCGAGCCGGCGTATCAATACGCCGGTTCGGCGGGGATGCGCGGGGCCTTGAGGGGTGGGGAGGGGGAGGGGTCAGTCGCCGTCGACGCGGTCGCCGGCGCCGGCGCGGAGCGTGCCGAGGAGGCGGGTCAGGTCGCGGACGGTGTCGTCGCCGAGGTCCGAGCCGAGGGCGGTGAAGACCGCGTTGAGGTCGACGGTGGCCGCGTCGACGGTCGCGGCGCCGGCCTCGGTGAGCTCGGCGTGGACGACCCGGCGGTCCTCGCTGCGTCGCTGCCGGCGTACGAACCCCTGGGCCTCGAGCCGGTCGACGGCGCTGGTGACCGAGGCCGGGTGGACCTGGAGCAGCGAGCCGAGGCGCGTCATGGGCAGCGCGCGGTCGCGGGTGAAGGAGAGCAGGCGCAGGACCTCGAAGCGGGCGAAGGTCAGCCCGTGCGGCCGCAGGGCGCGCTCCACCCGCTCGGCGAGCAGCTGCTGGGCGCGCGTGACGGAGGTGACCAGGGCCATGGCGTCCGCGGCGTCGCCCCAGCCGTGCGCCACCCACTGGCGGTGCGCCTCGCGGATCGGGTCACGGGTCGGCTCCATCGGGGTCAGTATCCCGCGTCGACGCCCCTGGGTCGGCGACCGACCGCCGCCGTCGCGTCGAGGGCGTCGTCGGTGTGCAGCGCCGCGTCGAGGCCGGCGTCGCGCAGCAGGGCGAGGGTGGAGGGTGACTGGGCTCGTCCGGTCTCCAGCAGGAGTACGCCGGTGGGCGCGAGCCACTGCGCGGCGCCGGCCGCGACCCGGCGCTGGACGGCGAGGCCGTCGGGCCCGCCGTCGAGGGCCGCGCGCGGCTCGTGCAGGCGCGCCTCCGCGGGCATGAGCGCCACATGGTCGGTCGGGACGTACGGCGCGTTGGCGAGCAGGACGTCCACGCGCCCGCGCAGGCCCGCCGGCAGCGCGTCGTAGAGGTCTCCCCGGTGCACCCGGTCGGCCGGCAGGTTGCGGCGCGCGCAGTCGACCGCGGCGGGGTCGAGGTCCGCGGCGTGCACCTCGGCGTCGGGGCGCCGGTGGGCCACGACCGCCCCGAGAGCACCGGTGCCGCAGCCGAGGTCGACCACGACCGGGTCGCACCGGGACTGCAGGGCGGCGAGGGCGAGGCGGACCAGCAGGCCGCTGCGCGCACGGGGGACGAAGACACCGGGCGCCGTGCGCACCCGCACGCCCTCGAAGCCCACCCAGCCGAGGAGCACCTCGAGCGGCTCCCCGGCGACCCGCCGCACCACGAGCGACTCCAGGTCCTCGCCCGTGGCGGCGTCGCTCAGCAGGGCGGCCTCCTCCTCGGCGTACACGCACCCTGCCGCGCGCAGCCGAGCCACCAGTCCCTCGGGGTCGATGGGATCGGCGGGGGCCACGCGACGATGATCGCGTCCGGTGGGGGTAGTCCGCATCCCATCGCACCCTCAGCGCACGCTGAGGGTGCGATTTCCTGCGGAGTACCCCGATCCAGCCTTGAAACGAGAACACGTTCTAGAACGGGGCTACCATCAACGGGTGAGCACCCCCGACGTCCTCGCACCGGCCTCGCTCGGGCCGGTGGCGCTGCGCAACCGCACGGTCAAGGCCGCCACCTTCGAGGGCCGTACGCCGCACGGCCAGGTGACCCAGGAGCTGATCGACTACCACCTCGCGGTGGCCGAGGGCGGCATCGGGCTGACCACGGTGGCCTACCTCGCGGTGGCGCCGGAGGGCCGCACGCACCGCGAGCAGGTCGTCGTCGGACCCGACACCGAGGGCGGGCTGGCGCGGATGGCCGAGGCGGTCAAGGCGACCGGGGCCGCGATCGCAGGGCAGGTCGGTCACGCCGGGCCGGTCGCCAACGGGCGCTCCAACGGCGTCCACGCGCTGGCCGCCAGCCGGATGCCGAGCCCGTTGTCGATGCAGATGGTGCGCAGTGCCACCGAGGCCGACCTGACCCGGGTGACCGGTGCCTACGTCGCGACGGCCCGCACGCTGGTGCGCGCGGGCTTCGACGTGCTCGAGCTGCACATGGCGCACTCCTACCTCATCAGCTCCTTCCTCGCGCCCGGCCTCAATCGCCGCAAGGATCGCTGGGGAGGGCCTCTGGAGCACCGGGCCCGCCTGGCCCGCCAGGTCGCCCGCGCGGTGCGTGAGGAGGTGGGCGACGCCGTCGCGGTGACCGCGAAGGTGTCGTTGTCCGACGGCTTCAAGGGCGGGGTCACCCTGCGTGAGTCGATCCAGCTGCTGCGGCTGCTGGAGGAGGACGGCACGCTCGACGCCGTCCAGCTCTCGGGCGGCTCCTCGCTGATGAACCCGATGTACCTCTTCCGCGGCGACGTGCCGGCCGACGAGTTCGCGGCGTCGATGCCTCTGCCCGTGCGCTGGGGCATGCGGACGCCGGTCGGCCGCTCCTTCCTCAAGGAGTACCCCTTCGAGGAGGCCTACTTCCGGCCCAAGGCCCTCGAGGTGCGCGAGGCCGTCTCCCTGCCGCTGATGCTCCTCGGCGGCATCAACCGACTCGAGACGATGCAGCAGGCGATGAGCGACGGCTTCGACTTCGTGGCCATGGGTCGCGCCGTGCTGCGCGAGCCGGACCTGGTGAACCGGCTCACCGCCGGACAGGCCGCCGCCGGCGTGTGCATCCACTGCAACCGGTGCATGCCGACGATCTACTCCGGGACCCGCTGCCCGGTCCGGGACGCACTGCCGGTGTGAGGCTCTTCCGGGGGCGCATGAAGAAGGCGTGAGGTCCCTCGCGCGACGTCGTGTCGCCGGGGGACGGTGGGGCCATGCCTCCATCCGCGGGATCCCGCCTCGACCCTGACGTGGCCGACACGTCGGTCGACGTGCCCGTCGTGGACCCCCGCGCAGGCTCGTACGACGACGGGACCCCGTGGACCCACGACCCGGTGTTCGCGTGCGCCGGTGAGATGGCCGCGCGGATGCGCTCGCACCCGTGGGAGGACAGCGTCCTCGGTGCGCCCGCCCGGTGGCCGGCCGTGCTCAGGACCTCCGTGAGCATGGTCCTGCGCAGCAAGTACCCCATGACGCTGACCTGGGGCGAGCAGTTCGTCATGCTCTACAACGACGCCTACGTGCCGGTGCTGGGTGACAAGCACCCGACAGCCCTGGGTAGCCCCCTGGCCGAGCAGTTCCCCGAGATCTGGGACGCGATCGGGCCGATGCAGGACGCCGTGCTGCGCGGCGCCGAGGCCACCTGGGACGAGAACCTCCCGCTGGTCCTCGAGCGGGGCAACGGGCCGGAGGAGTGCTTCTTCACCTTCTCCTACTCGCCGGTGCCCGACGGCGACCAGCCCGGCGGCGTCCTCGCCGTCCTCTCCATGACCACCCCCGAGGTCCTGGGCGCGCGGCGCCTGGAGATCCTCAACGACGTCGGCGCCGTGGCGGCGTCCGACCCCGAGACGGCGGCCGCTGGCATCGCGGCCGCCCTCGACCGGCATCCCAGCGAGCTCCCCGGCGGCCGAGTGTGGCTGACGGAGGACGGCGTGACCCGTGTGGTCGCGACGTTCGGTGAGCCGGGTCCGCTCCCCGAGGCTCCCACCTCGGTGGAGGGCCCGACCTTCCTGGGAGCCGGTCGGACGGCGTGGCTGGGACTTGGGGGGGCCCATCGACCCAGCCACGCCGTCGCCCCCCAGCGCGAGCCCGTCGAGCCCGTCGAGCCCGTCGAGGGCTCGGGCGACGACCGGGCCAGGGACATCCTCGAGCTCCGGCTGCCGGAGCGCCGGCCCCTCGACGACCCGCACCGCCGCTTCCTCGAGCAGCTCTCGCAGCACGTCGGTCAACGTCTCGAGGCCGCCCGGGCGCGCCAGCTGGAGGCCGAGCGGGCGCAGGCCCTCACCGAGCTCAGCACGGCCAAGTCGCACTTCCTGTCGACGATGAGCCACGAGCTGCGCACGCCGCTCACCCTGCTGCTCGGCCCGCTCCAGGACGTGCTGACGGGGCGGGTTGACGTCTTGGACCGGGCGGCTGTCGTGCGGCTCGACGCACAGTGCCAGCGCCTGCTCGCGATGGTGGAGGACCTGCTGGAGGTCTCCCGTGCCGACGGCGGTCGACTGACGGTCCACCCCGAGCCCGTCCAGGTGCAGGACCTCACCGCCCGACTCGTCGCGCCGCTGCTCGAAGCGGGCGAGCGGGCCGGGCTGACCATGACCTGGACCCCTCGCGGCTCGGGGACGTGCCTGCTCGACGTACGCCTGTGGGAGAACGTGGTCCTCAACCTCGTCAGCAACGCCGTGAAGTACACCCTCGAGGGGTCCGTGCACGTCGACCTGGAGCTCGGCGAGCAGCTGGTGCTGACGGTGCGTGACACCGGCATCGGCATCCCGGAGTCCCAGCAGCCCCTGGTCTTCCAGCGGTTCCACCGGGTGCGGGCCCACGAGGGACGCAACATCGAGGGTGCCGGCGTCGGGCTCGCGATCGTCGCCGACTCCGTCGCCGCCCTGGGTGGCCAGCTGGGGCTGGAGTCGGAGCCCGGCGCGGGGACCACGATGACGGTGCGGCTCCCGGTCCGGGGGACCGAGGACGGCGGCACCGCGGCGCCCAGCGCCAACCGGCTCGCCGGGGTGCGGGCCAAGGCCCTCGACCTGGTGCCGGCGGGTGGCGCCCTCGGGGTCGCGTCGCGGTCGGCGCAGGACGACGGGCCGGTCGTGCTGGTGGTCGACGACAACCTGGCGATGCGTCAGCACGTCGCCGCGTCGCTGGCGCAGGTCGGGCGCGTCCTGGAGGCCAGCGACGGACAGGACGCCCTCGGCGTCCTCGCCCGAGAGCACGTCGACCTGGTGGTCAGCGACGTGATGATGCCGCGACTGGACGGCGAGGGCCTGGTGGCTGCGATCCGTGAGTCGCGGGACCGACCCGACCTCCCGGTCCTGCTGCTCTCGGCGCGCGCCGGCAGCGAGGCAGCGGTGAGTGGCCTGGCGCGGGGCGCGGACGACTACGTCGCCAAGCCCTTCTCCCGCGAGGAGCTGGTGGCCCGCGTTCGCGCGCACCTGGAGCTCTCGGCGCTGCGGCGGGAGAGGCAGCGCCGCCGGGACCGCGAGACCATGCTCGCCGGGGTCTCCCACGACATGCAGACGCCACTGGCCACGATCGCCAACGCGCTGGAGCTGCTGGGGTCGCTGGGCATCGCGGACCTGCCGTCCGAGATCACCGGCACCATGGGTCGCAGCGTGGCCTCGCTGCGCGGCCTGGTCGCGGAGTTCCTCGACTGGTCCGCACTGTCGACCGGTGCGGGGGTGCGGGTGCACCTGGAGGACCTCGAGGTGCCGACGCTGGTCGCCGACGTCGTCTGGCCGCGCGGCCTGGAGCTGACCACCCAGGTGGCGGCCGGTGCGCGGGTGCGCGCCGATGGGCAGCGGGTGCTGCGGATCCTCGCCAACCTCGCCGGCAACGCCGTCGCCGCGGGCGCGACCCGGCTGTGGGTGGTGACCGACCGAGACGTCGACGGCCTGCACCTGCGGATCCGTGACGACGGCTCGGGGATCTCCGACGGGATCCGGGAGCGGCTGTTCCAGCCCTGGACCACCTCGCAGGACTCCCGGGGCAGCGGTCTCGGCCTGCACGTCTCCCGTGAGTCCGCGCGGGCCATGGGCGGCGACCTGACCCTGGTCGACACCTCGACCGCCGGCACGACCTTCGACCTGCGACTGACCTCCGGAGACTGACATGACCTCACTGCTGCTGGCGGAGGACGACCACGACCTGCGCGACCTGACCACCCTGGTGCTGGCCCGGCACGGCTGCGCCGTGACCGCGGTCCAGGACGGGGGCGCCGCGCGCGACCTCGTCGTTGGCGGGGCGCGTTTCGACGTGCTCGTCCTGGACCTCGACATGCCCGTGTGCACCGGGATCGACGTGGCCCGGGCGGCCCGAGCGGCCGGGCACACGGGGCGGATCATCCTGTGGACCGGGTGGAACGTCTCGGTGGAGGACCCGGCCATCTCGGACCTGGACGTCCGGGTGCTGGGGAAGCAGGACGTCTCGGTGCTGCGGTCGGCGGTGCTGGAGACGGGTCCGGGGCTCGACCTGGAAGCGCGCGCCGGCTGAGCCACTTCCCTATGACTAGAACGTGTTCTAGTCTGCGACCCATGTCACAGGTCATCCCCGAGAAGCCGCTGCGGGTCGTCGTCTGGTCCACCGGGACCATCGGTCGGCACGCGATCGCGGGCGTCGACGCCCACCCCGACCTCGAGCTGGTCGGCGTCTGGGTCTCCAACCCCGACAAGCACGGCAAGGACGCCGGCGTCCTGGCCGAGCTCGGCCGCGAGCTCGGTGTTCCCGCCACCACCGACCGGGACGCGCTGATGGCACTGGCCCCCGACGCCGTGGTGCACACCGCGATGACCGACGACCGGGTCTTCGAGTCGATCGAGGACCTCATTTGGATGCTGGGCCACGGCGTCAACGTCGTGTCCTCCGGCCCGGTCCTCCTGCAGTGGCCGCACGGGATCCTCCCCGACGAGATCCTCACCCGCATCGAGGAGGCCGGCCGCAGCGGGAACGCCAGCCTGCACGTCAACGGCATCGACCCCGGCTTCGCCAACGACGTGCTGCCGCTGGTCATGACCAGCCTGTCGCAGCGCATCGACGAGGTCCGGGTCATGGAGATCTGCGACTACTCCACCTACTACCAGCCGGTCGTCATGGGCGACCTCTTCGGCTTCGGCAAGCCGATGGACGAGCTCGGCTTCCTGTGGCACCCGGGCGTGCTGACGATGGCCTGGGGCTCGGTGGTCAAGCAGATCGCCGCCGGCCTCGGTGTCACCCTCGACGAGCCACTCACCGAGGAGGTCGACCGGCGCCCGGCCACCCGTGACACCGCCAGCGTCTCCGGCGACGTCGCCGAGGGGACCATGGGCTCGGTCCGCTTCGCGGTGGTCGGCAAGGTCGACGGCGTACCCCGTGTCGTGCTGGAGCACATCACACGCACCGACGCCGAGTCCGACCCCGACTGGGACTCCCCGCCCGTCGGCACCGACGGCTGCTACCGCGTCAAGATCACCGGCGAGCCGATGATGCACGTCGACTTCGTCCACCACGGCGAGCACGGCGACCACAACGTCAGCGGCATGATCACGACCGCGCAGCGCCTGGTCAACGCGCTGCCCGCCGTCGTGGCCGCCGAGCCCGGCCTGGTCACCGCGCTGGACCTGCCGCTGGTCACCGGCCGCGGCCTGGTCGCCGGCTCCGGCCACACCGGCACGACGGGCTCGACGGGCTCGACGGGCTCGACCACCGGGGAGGCACGATGAGCATCCTCGACCGCTTCGGCGTGCCGGGCACGGTCGCCGTCGTCACCGGTGCCGGGCGCGGCCTCGGCGCCGCCACCGCTGTGGCGCTGGCCGAGGCCGGCTCCGACGTGCTGATCTCCGCGCGCACCGAGTCCCAGCTCGAGGAGGTCGCCGCGCAGGTCCGGGCCACCGGGCGCCGCTGCGTCAGCGTCGCGGCCGACCTCAGCGACCTCGACGCGGTCGCCGGCCTCGCGCAGACGGCGTACGACGAGCTGGGTCGACTCGACATCGTGGTCAACAACGTCGGCGGCACCGGCCCGCGCGGCTTCCTCGACACCAGCCCCGGCTACCTCGAGCGGGCCTTCTCCTTCAACGTCAGCACCGCGCACGTGCTCACCAGGGCCGCGGTGCCACTGCTGCTGAAGACCCTCGAGGGGGAGGACGAGGCGAGCGCCGCCCAGAAGTCGGTGGTGACGGTCAGCTCCACGATGGGGCGCAGCGCGGACCGTGGCTTCGTCGCCTACGGCACCGCCAAGGCCGCGCTGGCGCACTGGACGAAGATGGCCGCCCAGGACCTCTCGCCGCGAATCCGGGTCAACGGCATCTACGTCGGCTCGATCATGACCAGCGCCCTGGAGATGGTCGCCGGCGACCCGAACCTCATGGGACAGCTCGAGGGCAAGACACCGCTGGGTCGCGTCGGTGAGCCGGCCGACATCGCCGCGGGGGTGCTCTACCTGTCCTCGAGGGCGGGGCAGTACCTCACCGGCAAGCTGCTCGAGATCGACGGCGGCATCCAGCAGCCGACGCTCGACCTCGGCTTCCCCGACGTCACCGCGTGAGCCGACCGCCGGTGCCGTGCCTGATCAGGTGTCCTAGGGTCGCCGGGTGAGCCTGTCGAACACCCCCACCGCCCATGCCGTCTCCCCGGACTCCGGGGAGCACTGGACCGCGGAGGGTGCCTGGCAGGTCGCACCGGGGCTGTGGCGCATCCCGCTGCCGCTGCCGATGGACGGCCTCAAGGCGATCAACGTCTACGTGCTCGAGACCGACACGGGGCTGACGCTGATCGACGGCGGCTGGGCGATCCCGGTGGCGCGCGAGCTGCTCGAGCGCTGCCTGCGCCAGATCGGCGCGGGCTTCGGGGACATCCGCCGCTTCCTGGTCACCCACGTCCACCGCGACCACTTCACGATGGCCACCGTGCTGGGCCACGAGGTCGGGGCCGAGGTGGCGTTGGGCCGCGGCGAGGAGCCGGCGCTGGACCTGCTCAACAACGCCGACCAGATCACCGAGAGCCCCTTCCTCGCGGTGCTCCGCTCCTCCGGCGCGCTGGACGTCGCCGAGGAGTGGGCCGCGGGCCGCGGCGACGACGAGGTCCCGCCCAAGGAGGACTGGCAGTACCCCACCCGGTGGATGGACGGCGACCACACCATCTCCGTGGGGCACCGCTCGCTCGAGGCCGTGCACACCCCCGGCCACACCCCGGGCCACTTCGTCTTCGCCGACCGGGCCGAGGCCGTGCTCTTCGCCGGGGACCACGTGCTGCCGACGATCACGCCGTCCATCGGGTTCACCGTGCCGCCGACCGACCAGCCGCTGGGAGACTTCCTCGGTTCGCTGGCCCGGGTGCGCTCGCTGCCGGACCTGCGGATCCTCCCCGCCCACGGCCCGGTCGCGCCCTCCACCCACGCCCGGGTCGACGAGCTCGTCGCCCACCACGAGAAGCGGCTCGCCCAGAGCCTCGCCGCGCTCTCCGGTGGGCCGGTGACCGCGCACGACGTCGCCGGCACGCTGGGCTGGACCCGTCACGAGCACTCCTACGACTCCCTCGACGTCTTCAGCCGCGGCATGGCCGCGATGGAGACCAAGGCCCACCTCGACCTGCTCGTCGCCCGGGGCCAGGCCACCGCGACCCCCGCGGAGGACGGGGTGCGCTACACCGCGGTCCGGGACTGAGCGCGCCGCGGAAGGTCTGACTGATGACGGTCAGACCTCTCGGATGGCGGTCGAACCTTCGACCGCACACCGCAAGGTCGGACTGACATCAGTCGAACCTTCCAGCCGCCGGGACCACCCGCCGGAACCCCACCGCCAGCAGCGCCTGCGCGAGGGTGTACGTCGCCATCACGACCCGCTCCATCCACCGGGTGCTGGCGTCGGGCCGGCCGGCGAGCACGAGGTCGCGGGTGCCGAGCACGGTGTCCGAGGCCAGGAACACCGCCCCGCCGGCCGCGAGCAGCCGTCGCGTCGCCGGGTCCGTCCCGACCGCCTGGGTCACCGCGGCCATCGACGCCACCGTGAGCGTGTACGCCGTCACGGGCACCCCCAGGCGCGGGTCGACCCGGTGGGCGGCAAGCCCCATCAGCGGGGCGGAGGCGAGGGTGGACCCGGCCATCAGCCGGACCCGCCGGCTGGCGAGGAGTCGGTCGCGGGAGACGTGCGGGGCCAGCGCGGCGACGTACCCGCCGTGCGCGACGGCGAAGGACGCGACGCCCGCACGGAACGCGCGCGGCCCGTCCACCATGAGCGCGACGTCGCCGGCCCACGAGCCGGCGAGCCCTACCGCGACGGCGGGGGAGCGCGGCGGCACGGCCGCCGCGAGCGTCGGCACCAGCGCGGTCTTCGTGACCGCGCGGGCCGCCCGCACGCCCCGCGAGGGCAGGCGTCCGGCCAGCCAGGTGTCGGCGACCGCGAGCGCGGCGTAGGCCGCCAGCACGCGGCTACGCGCGGCCATCGGCGGCCCTGACCATGGGCAGGTGCGGGATCGACCCGTCGAGGAACTCCGGGCCGCACACCTCGAAGCCGAACGTGGCGTACCAGCCGGTGAGGGGCGTCTGGGCGGCGAGGACCACCGGACGACCCTGGCAGACCTCCAGGCACGCCGTCATCAGTGGTCCGGACAGGCCGCGGCCACGGGCCTGCGGCGCCAGCGCGACCCGGCCGACGCGCCACTCGTCGCCGTCGTCGAGCACCCGGGCCACGCCCACCACCTCGTCGGTGTCGTCGCGGAGCACCACGTGCACGGTGCCGGGCTCGGTGTCGCGGCCGTCGAGGTCGTCGTAGGGGTCGCCCTGCTCGACGACGAAGACCTGCTGACGCAGCCGGAACACGTCGTGCGCGGTGGTCGCGTCCATCTCCGCCCAGGACAGGACGTGGGTGTAGCAGTGCATCAGCCCAGGAACTCCCGGGTCGCCCGCCAGGCCCGCCGCGCCTCGGGGATGAAGGAGACCAACGGGTAGACGTGGATCAGCCCCGGCTCCTCGACGTAGGTGAGGTCCCACCCGGCCTCCTCGGCACGCCGCGCCAGCAGCCGGCACCCCGGCACCAGCAGGTCGCGGGTGCCGCAGAACATCAGCGCCTGCGGGAGACCCGACAGGTCGGCCAGCCCCGGGGAGACCTCGGGTCGACCGAGGTCGTCGGCCGACCCCGCCCACCAGGTCGCGTAGGCGTGCAGCTTGGTGATCCGCAGCCACGGGTCGCGCCGGGCGAACCACGCGGTCGCCGGCGTCGAGGTCGTCAGGTCGACCCAGGGGGAGTGCAGCAGCAGGTGCGTGGGCTGCGGGCCGCCCCGGTCGCGCAGGGACTGGGCCACCGCGAGGGCCAGCCCGCCCCCGGCAGAGTCGCCCGCCACGACGGTCGGGCCCCCGGCCGTCAGCTCCGCGGTCAGGTCGACCAGCGCGTCGTGGGAGTCCGCCCAGGTGTGCCCGGGGGCGAGGGGGTAGTCCGGGAGGAGGACGCGGGCCTGCAGCGAGGCGGCCAGCCGGGCGGCGTACCGCACGTGGAAGGGGTCCAGCGGCGCGACGTACCCGCCGCCGTGCAGGTAGAGCACGGTACGACGCGGTGTGCTGCCCCGGCGGGTGATCGTGTGCACGGGGAACCCCTCCCCGCCCGCGGTGCCCGCTCCGACCTGGCGGGTCTCGACCGCGAACCGCCGGTCGAAGCGCACCACCGCGTTGGTGGGCAGGTCGCGCCCCATGTCGCGGTGCCAGCGCTCGATGCGCGCCCGCTCCTTCTCCTCGGAGTCGATCTCCAGGGAACCGCGCATCTTCGGGATGCCGACGGCGATCAGGTCGTGTCTGAGGCTGGCCACGCCCCCATCCCACCAGATCGGTGGGTGGGCGAATGGGTGGTCTCGACGCCCGCTCGTCGCTGGCGCTCCTCGCTGCTCGACCACCGGGGGGCCCGCTCGTCGCTGGCGCTCCTCGCTGCTCGACCACCGGGGGGCCCGCTCGTCGCTGGCGCTCCTCGCTGCTCGACCACCGGAGGGCCCGCTCGTCGCTGGCGCTCCTCGCTGCTCGACCACCGGAGGGCCCGCTCGTCGCTGGCGCTCCTCGCTGCTCGACCACCGGGGGGCCCGCTCGTCGCTGGCGCTCCTCGCAGTTCGACCACCGGAGGGCCGGTTCGTCGGGAGCGGCTGGGTGGGCGGTAGCGTGGCCCCGACAAGACAGGGGAGCACGGGCGGCTGGTGGCCGGGCGGGCTGAGAGTGCGGGAGAGCCGCAGACCCTCACGAACCTGCTCCGGTTAGCACCGGCGAAGGGAGTCGTCCCGTGCGACGTACCACCGTTCCTGCCCTCCTCACCTGCGCGCTCGCGCTCAGCTCGTGCTCGCTGGTCGGCACCGGCGACGACGAGGCCGCCGACCGACCGACCGGTGACGGCACCACGGAGGCCGGCGGCCCCGTGGTCCTCGTGACCCACGACAGCTTCAGCCTGCCGAAGAAGCTCATCCGGGCCTTCGAGGCCGAGACCGGCTACGAGCTGGAGCTGCGCGCCAACGGCGATGCCGGCTCGATGACCAGCCAGCTGGTCCTCAACGTCGACAACCCGCTCGGCGACGTCGCCTTCGGCGTCGACAACACCTTCGCCGGCCGCGCCCTGGAGGCCGGGGTCTTCGCGCCGTACCGCGGCGAGTGGCCCGCCGGGGTCGAGGAGTACGCGCTGCCCGGTGACGACGAGGGCGTGCTGACCCCGGTCGACAACGGCGACGTGTGCGTCAACGTCGACACCGCGTGGTTCGACGAGGAGGGCCTCGAGCCGCCGCAGACGCTCGAGGACCTCACCGACCCGGCCTACGAGGACCTCTTCGTCACCTCGGGCGCGACCACGAGCTCCCCGGGCTTCGCGTTCCTGCTCGCCACGATCGCGGCGTACGGCGACGACTGGCCCTCCTACTGGGAGGACCTGCTCGACAACGGCGCCAAGGTCGTCCCCGGCTGGGAGGACGCCTACTTCGTCGACTTCACCGCCGGCGGCGGGGGCGCGCGCCCGATCGTGCTGTCCTACGACTCCTCGCCGGCCTTCACCACCACCGACGACGGCGAGGACACGACCACGGCGGCCCTGCTCGACACCTGCTTCGAGCAGGTGGAGTACGTCGGGGTGCTGGCCGGTGCGGAGAACCCCGCCGGCGCGCAGGCGGTCGTGGACTGGATGCTGACGCCCGAGGTGCAGGCGGCGCTGCCGGACTCGATGTACGTCTTCCCGGTCGCCGACGGCGCCGGGCTGCCGGAGGCGTGGGCCGAGTTCGCCCCGCGCCCCGAGCAGCCGCTCGCGGTCGACGCCGCGGAGATCGACGAGAACCGGGACGACTGGCTGACCGAGTGGCAGGACATCGTCTCCCGCTGAGCGGGTCGACCGGCATGGCGGCAGCCAGGGCGACGGGGGGCGGCTCGACCGCCGGCAGGCTCGCGGGCCTGGCGGGTCTGGCCGCGCTCCCGGCCGTCGTGCTGGGCATCTTCTTCGTCCTGCCGGTGAGCGGGATGGTCGCCCGGGGCCTCGTCGACGACGGGGCCCTGGACCTGGCCGGCGTGCTGGAGGTCCTGGGGCGGCCGCGGACCGGGCGGGTGCTGTGGTTCACCGTGTGGTCCTCGGCGGTCGCGACCACGGTCGCGGTCGCCCTGGGCCTGCCGGCGGCGTACGCGCTGTACCGGCTGCGGTGGCCCGGCCGACGGGTGGTGCGCGCCTGCCTGCTGGTGCCGTTCGTGCTGCCGACCGTCGTCGTCGGGGTCGCCTTCCGCCAGCTGCTGGGTGAGGCGGGCCCGCTGGGCTTCCTCGGCCTGGACGGCACCGCGCGGGCGATCCTGGCCGGCCTGGTGTTCTTCAACGTCGCAGTCGTGATCCGCGGCGTGGGGGCCGCCTGGGAGTCCCTGGACGCCCGGCCGGGCGAGGCGGCGGCGGCCCTCGGTGCCTCGCCGGGGCACGTGTTCCGCACCGTCACCTGGCCCCAGCTGCGCCCGGCGGTGGTGTCCTCGGCCAGCGTGGTCTTCCTCTTCTGCGCCACCGCCTTCGGTGTCGTGCTGACCCTCGGCGGGCTGCGCTACGCCTCGGTGGAGACCGAGATCTACCTGCTGACCGTGCAGCGCCTGGACCTGCAGGCGGCGGCGGCGCTCTCGATCGTGCAGCTGCTGGCGGTGACCGCGCTGCTGCTGCTGGCCGCCCGGCTGCGGGCCGTCCCCGACCCGACCGTGGCGCGCCGATCCGTCCCGCCGCGGCGGCCCCGGCGTACCGACGTCGTGCCGCTGGCGGTGACCGGCCTGCTGCTGGCCTTCGTGGCGCTCCCGGTCGCGGCGCTGGTGACCGGGTCGCTGCAGCCCGACGGCCCCGACGGCGGCTGGTCGCTGGAGGCCTACCGGGCACTGGACGGCCGCGGGACCGCGCCCGGCCAGGGGGGCACGGCGCTGGTCGTGCCCGTCACCGAGGCGCTCGTGACCTCCCTGCGCACCGCGGTCGACGCGACCTGGATGGCGCTGCTGCTGGGCGGGCTGCTGGCGCTCCTGCTCACCCGGCGCTCCCGCTCGCGGACCGAGCGTCGGGTGCGCTCGGTGCTGGACGGGCTGTTCATGCTGCCGCTGGGGGTCTCCGCGGTGACGCTGGGCTTCGGGTTCCTCATCACCCTCGACGAGCCGCCGCTGGACCTGCGGGACTCCCCGCTGCTGATCCCCCTCGCGCAGGCCCTGGTGGCGCTGCCCCTGGTGGTGCGCACGCTGGTGCCGGTGCTCGGTGGCGTCGACGACCGGCTGCGCCAGGCCGCGCAGTCGCTCGGCGCGGGCCCGGTGCGGACCCTGGTCACCGTCGACCTGCCGGTCGCCTGGCGGCCGCTGCTGGCGGCGGGAGGATTCGCGTTCGCGGTCTCGCTGGGGGAGTTCGGCGCCACGTCGTTCCTGGCCCGCCCCGACGACCCGACGCTGCCCGTCGTGATCTTCCGCCTCATCGGCCGGCCCGGCCCGCTCAACGACGAGATGGCGATGGCCGCCTCCGTGGTGCTCGCCGGCACCACCGCCCTGGTGATGCTGCTGGTCGAGCGGCTCCGGGTCCCCTCGGTGGGTGCCCTGTGAGCGGCCACGAGACCCCACGACGGAGGAGGGCGGCATGACCCTGACCATCCGCGACCTGTCGGTCGCCTACGACGACGTGCCCGCGGTGCGGGGGGTCTCCCTCGAGGTGCCCGACGGGCAGGTGCTCGCGGTCCTCGGGCCGTCGGGGTGCGGGAAGTCGACGCTGCTGCGCGGGGTGGCCGGCCTCGAGCAGGCCGTCGGCGAGGTGGCGTGGGACGGCGAGGACGTCTCCCGGCTGCCGACGCACCGCCGCGGCTTCGCGCTGATGTTCCAGGACGGCCAGCTCTTCGACCACCTCACGGTCGCACGCAACGTCGGCTACGCACTGCGGCTGCGCCGTGCGGGCCGGGCCGAGGAGCGGCGCCGCGTGGAGGAGCTGCTCGCGCTCGTCGGCCTCGACGGGTACGCAGACCGGCTGCCACGCACCCTGTCCGGCGGCGAGCGGCAGCGGGTCGCCCTGGCCCGCAGCCTGGCCCACCAGCCGCGGCTGCTGCTGCTCGACGAGCCGCTCTCGGCGCTCGACGCCGGTCTGCGGCGGCGGCTCGCGACCGATCTGCGCGACATCCTGGTGCGTTCCGGGAGCACCGCGGTGATGGTGACCCACGACCACGAGGAGGCCTTCACGGTCGCCGACCGGCTCGCGGTGATGCGCGACGGGCTGCTGGTCCAGGAGGGGCCGATCGACGAGGTCTGGCGCTCCCCGGTGGACGCGGGGACCGCGCTGTTCCTCGGCTACGCGCGGGTGCTGCGCGGGCCGGCCGCCGCGGCCGTCCTGGCCGCGGCCGGCGCCCCGGGGGCGGCCGCGGTCGCCGTACGACGCTCGGCGCTGCGGGTGGACGACGCCGGTGCCCTCACGGGGCGGGTGGTGTCGCTGCGGTCGACCCCCGAGCAGCAGCGGCTCGAGGTCGACGTGGCCGGAGTGGGCGTGGTCGACGCGGTGACGTCGCTGGACCGGCGTACCGCCCCGGGGGAGGACGTGACCCTCGCGGTCGACGTGACCCGGCTCGCAGTCCTGGGCGAGGGATGAGCGGACGCCGGTCGAGGTGAACCCCCACCCCTAGACTGACCGCCGTGTACCGCCGCGCCTACTCCGCCCTCGTCGCGACGTCGCTCGCGATCGGCCTGTGGGCGATCATCACCGCCGAGGTGCTCGACAAGCGGCTGATCGACCCCGAGAGCAGTTTCCTCGGGCCGTCCTGGCTGCGACTGCCGATCCTCTGCTTCGGCGCCCTCGCCCTGGACCTGGTGCCGCGGTCGCTGTGGGGCTCCGGGGGCCACCCGCGGCGGGCGATCGAGATCGGCCGCGAGCGGCTGCGCAGCCACTGGACCCGCGAGCGGCTGCTGCTGGTGATGCTCGGCATCGTCGGCTTCTACGTGATCTACGTCTGCTACCGCAACCTCAAGTCGTTCCTGCCGCTGGTCAGCGACCGGATGTACGACCGCGAGCTGCACCTCCTGGACCGGGCGCTGTTCTTCGGCAACGAGCCCGGGCCGGTCCTGCACGACCTGCTCGGCACCACCGTGGTGGCGCACTTCCTCTCCGCGTTCTACCTGCTGTTCATCCCGATGGTCGCGATCTTGGTGACGGTCTGGCTGGTGTGGGCGCGCAACATCTCCCACGGCTGGTGGTTCGTCACGGCGCAGGGGTTCGCGTGGACCCTGGGCACGCTGTCCTACTACGCGCTGCCGACGCTGGGCCCGGGCCTGGAGTACTACTGGCTCTACGACGACCTGGCGCACACCGGCACCACCGACCTGATGAACGCACTGGTCAACGCCCGGCAGAACTTCCGCTTCGGCGACGGGCAGGCCCAGACCGTCGCCGGCTTCGCGAGCCTGCACACCGGCATCTCCCTGCTGTGGGCGCTGATGGTGCAGTTCACCGTGCAGAGCCGGCTGCTCAAGATCGTCTTCTGGGTCAACTTCGGCCTCACCGTCGTCGCCACCCTCTACTTCGGCTGGCACTACATCGCCGACGACATCGCCGGCATCACCATCGCCTTCGTCTCCTTCTACGTCGCGGGGCTGGCGACCGGGCAGAAGTTCGACCACGGCGGGCTGGCCTCGCACCCCACGACCACCACCTCGAAGGTGCCGGTCTCCCGGGACTGACCCCGGCCGCCCCCGCCCGCGAGGGGGGTGGACGGATGCGCGCGCACGGCTAGATTCGACGGTGTGGCTACCGACACCGTGACCCCCACCGACGCGTCCGACGCCAGCGGCTACGTGCAGCCCGAGGTGGACGTGCCCGCGCTGACCCGGCTGCTCGACGGCCGGTACGCCGAGGTGCGCAACCTCGTGCGCAGCAACCTGGCGGCGTACTCCTCGGTCCTGGAGGACGCCGAGACGCTGTCGCGCGAGGACTACCGCGAGCGGGTCAAGGAGATCGTCGTGGAGATGGCCGGCACCGGCCAGACCGGGATGGGCTTCCCCGAGGAGTACGGGGGGGGCGGCGACATCGGGGCCTCCATCGCCGCGTTCGAGACGCTGGCCTTCGGCGACCTGTCGGTGCTGGTGAAGGTGGGCGTGCAGTTCGGTCTCTTCGGCGGGGCGATCCTGCAGCTGGGCACCGAGCGGCACCACGAGGAGTACCTCCGTCGCGTCGTGACCGGTGAGCTGATGGGCTGCTTCGCCATGACCGAGACCGGTCACGGGTCCAACGTGCAGGCGCTCGGCACGGTCGCGACCTACGACGTGGCGACCCAGGAGTTCGTGATCACCACGACCCGCGAGGACGCCCGCAAGGACTACATCGGCAACGCCGCCGAGCACGGTGAGATGGCGGTGGTCTTCGCCCAGCTCGAGGTGGGCGGCGAGGGTCGTGGCGTGCACGCCTTCCTCGTGCCGATCCGGGTGCGCGACGGCGAGGGCGAGATGGTGCCGGCGCCGGGCGTGACCATCGCCGACGACGGGCTGAAGATGGGCCTCAACGGCGTGGACAACGGACGGCTGTGGTTCGACGAGGTGCGCGTGCCGCGGGAGAACCTCCTCAACCGCTTCGCCGACGTGACCCCGGCCGGGGTCTACGAGTCAGCCATCGAGAACCCCAACCGGCGCTTCTTCACGATGCTCGGCACCTTGATCCAGGGCCGGGTGTGCGTCGGCGGGGCCGGCATCAACGCCTCGAAGGTCGCGCTGACGATCGCGGTGAAGTACGCCCTGCGGCGCCGTCAGTTCGAGGCGAGCGGTGAGCAGGAGGAGCTGCTCCTCGACTACGGCATGCACCAGCGGCGGCTGCTGCCCCTGCTCGCGCGCACCTACGCCCTGCACTTCGCCCAGGACGTGCTCTCCGCGAGCCTGCACGACGTCCTCACCGGCGTGCGCGAGGACGAGCACACCCAGCGCGAGCTGGAGTCGCGGGCCGCCGGCACCAAGGCGCTCGGCACCTGGCACGGCACCCGCACCATCCAGGAGTGCCGTGAGGCGTGCGGCGGCGCCGGCTACCTCGCCGAGAACCGCTTCGCCGCGCTCAAGGCCGACACCGACGTGTTCACCACCTTCGAGGGCGACAACCACGTCCTGCTCCAGCTGGTCGCCAAGGGCCTGCTCACCGACTACGCCAGCGACTTCCAGGACATGGACCAGTTCGGCATGGTCCGCTTCGTCGCCGGGCTGGCCGTCGACACGGTGGTCGAGAAGACCCGGGTGCACGGGCTGCTCGAGCGGGTGCGCGACCTGCTGCCCGGGGGCGACGAGTGGGACCAGGAGGCCGGGCTGCTGGACCCGGAGTACCAGCTGGCGATGTACCGCTTCCGCGAGGAGCACATGATCAGCGGCGCCGCCCGCCGGCTCAAGCGCGGCATCGACAACAAGATGGACCCGGGCGTGGTGTTCTCCCGGGTGCAGGACCACGTCATCGGTGCCGCGCGTGCGCACATGGAGCGGCTGGTCCTCGAGGCCTTCGTCGAGAAGACGCGGGCGCTGCCCGACGGTGACCAGAAGGTCGCGCTGAGCCTGCTGTGCGACCTGCACGCGCTCTCGGGCATCGAGGCCGACCGGGCGTGGTTCATGGAGCACGGGCGGCTCTCGATCCAGCGCTCGAAGGCCGTCAGCCGCGAGGTGTCCTCGCTGTGCCGCAAGGTGCGGCCGCTGGCCGGCGACCTCGTCGACGCCTTCGGGGTGCCCGAGGAGATGCTGCGCTCGCCCGAGCTGATCGGCGACCTCGTTCCCATGAGGGGCTGAGCCTGGTATCACTCCACCATGGGTCTGCTCGCGCGGGTGTCCGGTGGCTGGGGTGCCGACCCCCTGTGGGGCGTGGTCTACGACTTCCTCGTCGAGCACCCGCTCGTGGGGCGACCCGCCTGGGCGCTCGGGCTGCACAGCGACCTGCGCCGGCTGTACGCCGTCTGCGACGAGGTCAGCGAGCTGCCGGCCGGCTCGCGGGTGCTCGACCTGCCCTGCGGTGGAGGGGTGGCGCTGCGAGGGCTGCGCTCGGCGCAGTCGGTCTCCTACGTGGCCGCCGACATCGCGCCGCAGATGCTCGCGCGGACCATGGACGCCGCACGCGCCCGCGGCGTCGACCACCTGGTCAGCCCCGCGCGGGTCGATGCGGGTGCGCTGGGCTTCGACACTGCGTCGTACGACCTGGTGGTGAGCCTGACCGGCCTGCACTGCTTCCCCGACCCCGAGGCCGCGGTGCGCGAGATGGGGCGGGTGCTGCGGCCCGGCGGCGTGGTCGTCGGGTCCACGATCCTGCTCGACACCGGGCTGCGCTTCGAGGCGCTGCGTCGGGCCGGTCGCGCCGCCGGCCTGCTCGGCCCGATGTGCACCTCCGACCAGCTGGTGCAGTGGCTCACCCGCGCCGGGCTCGGCTCGGTGACCCTGGAGATGTCCGGCGCGCTGGGGTACTTCCGGGGCGTGCGGGAGGCGTGAGGTTCATCGGGGCGCCGATGGTGCTCACGGCCCCCCGATGAAACTGCAGCGGGGCGCCGACAGGTTCGTCGGCGCCCCGCTGAAGCTCACAGCTCCAGGCTCAGTGGCCGGTCTTCTTGAACCGCTCGAAGGAGGCGTGGACCTCGGCCTCGGCCTCGCTGCGGCCGACCCACTCAGCGCCCTCGACGGACTTGCCGGGCTCGAGGTCCTTGTAGACCTCGAAGAAGTGCTGGATCTCCAGCCGGTCGAACTTCGAGACGTGGGAGATGTCGCGCAGGTGCTCCAGGCGCGGGTCCGCGGCGGGCACGCACAGGACCTTGTCGTCGCCGCCGGCCTCGTCGGTCATGCGGAACATGCCGATGGCGCGGCACTTGATCAGGCAGCCGGGGAAGGTCGGCTGCTGGAGGATGACCAGCGCGTCGAGCGGGTCGCCGTCCTGGCCGAGGGTGTCCTCGATGTAGCCGTAGTCGGCGGGGTACTGCGTGGAGGTGAACAGGGTCCGGTCCAGGCGCAGGCGCCCGGACTCGTGGTCGACCTCGTACTTGTTGCGCTCCCCCTTGGGGATCTCCACCAGGACGTCGAACTCGAGCACGTCTGCCTCCGTGTCGTGACCGGGTCGTCCGGCCGCGGGTCTGCTTGTCTTGTCACCCGTCGCGCGGCGCGAGCGAGCGTGCCCCCGCCCCGGGAGCCGGGGACAGTCTCGCGCACAATGTCCGTGAACGCGTACCGGGAGGGGGCAGATGTGGGACGACGTGACCCACGCCACTCCCGCGGTCCCGCTCGCCGGCTGCTGTGGGCGGTGCCGATCGTGGCCCTCGTGGCCGGCGCGGGGGTCGTCGTGGCCGAGCCCGACACCCTCGACCGCGCGGAGAGCACCGTGCGCGGCTGGGTCGACGACCTGCGTGGCGTCGACGACCCCGACCCGGGGGCCGAGCCGGCGCAGGTGCCGCCCCCGGACGGCCTGGTGCTCCCCGACGTGGAGCCGCCGGTCGCAGCGGCGCTGACGCTGGGGGCGACGCCGCCCAGTCCCGCCCAGGTACGCCGCACGCTGGCCGGACCACTCGGCCAGCGGGTCCTCGGCGGCCGGGTGTCGGTGGCGGTCGCCGGGCTGACCGGCCCCGCGGCGTACTCCTCCGGCGGGGCGGCGACCCCGGCCTCCACCACCAAGCTGGTGACCGCGGTCGCGGCGCTGCACACCCTCGAGCCGGGCACGACCTTCGCCACCCGGGTCGTCGCCGACGGCCGTGACGTGGTGCTGGTCGGCGGCGGCGACCCGTTCCTCGAGCGGCGGCCCGACGCCGACGCGGAGCCGGACCGTGCCGACCTCGCGACCCTCGCCCGCCGCACGGCGCGGGCGCTGCGGGAGGTGGGGGTGCGCAGCATCCGGCTGGGCTACGACGACGGCCTGTTCTCCGGACCGTCCTGGAACCCCACCTGGCCCGAGACCTACCGCGGCGACGTCATCGCGCCGATCACGGCGCTGATGGTCGACGACGGGCGGCCGGCGGAGGGCTCCGGGCGCTCGCTCGACCCGTCGTACGCCGCCGCCGACTCCTTCGCGGCCCTGCTGCGCCAGCGGGGCATCCGCATCGTCGGCGTGCCGCGCGAGTCCGCGGCCCCCGACGGGGCCACGCCGTTGGCCCAGGTCGAGTCCGCGCCGGTCGGCCAGCTGGTCGACCGGTTGCTGCAGGTCAGCGACAACGAGACCGCCGAGGTGCTGCTGCGCCACGTCGGCCTGGCGACCGGGGGCGCGGGCTCGACGAAGGACGGCGTCGCCGGTGTGCGGGAGGTGCTCGAGGAGCTCGGGGTGAGCGTCCCGAGGCGGCTGCGCGACGGCAGCGGGCTCTCCCGCGACAACCTCATCGCCCCCGAGACGCTGGTCGGCCTGCTGCAGGTGGCAGCCGCCTCCGAGCAGTCCGATCCGCTCCGGGGGCTTTTCCCGGGGTTGCCGGTCGCCGGGTTCAGCGGGTCGCTGACCTTCCGGTTCGACGCCGCGCCGCCCGCCGCCGTCGGGCGGGTGCGCGCCAAGACCGGCACCCTGCGCGGGGTGCGCAGCCTGGCGGGGGTGGTCGTGGCGAGGGACGGCACGCCGATGGTCTTCGCGCTGATGGCCGACCGGATCGCCGAGGACGACGACGAGACCGCCGAGGCGGTGCTGGACCGGGCGGCGGCCGCGCTCGCGGCGTGCCGGTGTGGGCGCGCCGGATAGGTTCGCCCCCATGAGCGCGCCAGCCACGGTCCCGGACATGGTCGACTGGGACCTCGCGGTCTCGCTGGGTTCGCGGCTCGCGGGGGAAGGCCCCAAGGTGTCGTGGGCCGAGGCCGCCGACGCCGTGACCGAGCTGCGCGCGGGTGCGGAGCGCTCGACGCCGCTGGTGCGTGAGTTCACCGGTCTCGACGGTGGCGACGGCACCGCGCCCGTGCTGGTCGTGGACCGCCCGGGCTGGGTGCGGGCCAACGCCGAGGGCTTCCGCACCATCCTCTCGCCGATCGCGGCCAAGCTCTCCGAGCGCAAGCCGCCCTCGGGCCTCTCGCTCGCGGTGGGCCGGCGGGTCACCGGCGCCGAGGTCGGCGGGCTGCTCGGGTTCCTGGCCGGCAAGGTGCTGGGCCAGTTCGACCCGTTCCACGAGCCGTCGGGGCGACTCCTGCTGGTCGCACCCAACATCGTCCACACCGAGCGCGAGCTCGGGGTCGACCCGCACGACTTCCGGCTGTGGGTGTGCCTGCACGAGGAGACCCACCGGGTGCAGTTCACCGCGGTGCCGTGGATGCGCGACCACATCCACTCCCTCGTCGAGGAGCTCGCCGCGACGATGGACTCCCGCGAGCTGGTCGAGGACGGCCTGGGCCGCGTGGTCGAGGCGCTCAGGGCGCGCCGCTCGGGCGACGGCGGCTCCGGCTCGGTCATGGAGCTGCTCTCCACACCGGCCCAGCGCGAGATCCTCGACAAGGTCACCGGCGTGATGTCGCTGCTCGAGGGCCACGCCGACGTCGTGATGGACGGCGTGGGCCCGACGGTGATCCCGACCGTCGCCGAGATCCGCCGTCAGTTCACCGAGCGCCGCAAGGGCGTCGGCACCCTCGACCGGCTGCTGCGCCGGCTGCTGGGGCTCGAGGCCAAGATGGCGCAGTACCGCGACGGCGCCGCCTTCGTGCGCCACGTCGTCGACAAGGTCGGCATGGAGGAGTTCAACGCCGTCTTCGCCGGCCCCGACAACCTCCCCACGAAGGCCGAGATCGGCGACCCGGCCGCCTGGGTCGCCCGCGTCCTCTGAGCCCGATGGCCGGTCCGCACCCCTCCGTCGCCGCGACCCGGCTGGCGGTACGCCGCTGCCTGGCCGACCTGCCGTCCGGCTCCACCGTCGTCGTGGCCTGCTCCGGTGGCCCCGACTCGCTGGCGCTGGTCGCCGCCACGGTCCACGAGGCCCGGGCCGGTGGTTGGCGGGTCGTCGGTGCGACCGTCGACCACGGGATGCAGGACGGCTCGCAGGCCCAGGCGGCTCGCGTGGTCGAGCAGATGGCCGACATCGGGGTCGACGAGACGCTCGCGGCCCGGGTCACGGTGGACCCCGGCGGGCTCGGGCCCGAGGCGGCGGCCCGCAGGGCCCGGTACGCCGTGCTCGACCAGGTGGCCGAGCACACGGCCGCCGGCGTCGTACTGCTCGGGCACACGCGTGATGACCAGGCCGAGACCGTCCTGCTCGGCCTGGCCCGCGGCTCCGGCGCCCGGTCGCTGGCCGGGATGCGCCGCGCGTTCGACGTCTACCGGCGGCCCTTCCTCGACCTGCCGCGCGACGACACGGTCACCGCCTGCCAGGTGCTCGGCCTCGACGCCTGGGACGACCCGCACAACGCCGACCCCGGCTACGCGCGCGTCCGCGTGCGCCGCGCGGTGCTGCCCGCGCTAGAGGAGAACCTCGGTCCCGGCGTCGCCGCCGCCCTGGCACGTACGGCGCAGCAGCTGCGCGCCGACGCCGACTGCCTCGACGACCTCGCCGACCACCACTACGACCGCCTCCTGGCAGAGCCGGCGCATCCCTCCGGTGCTGCTGGCCTCCCCGTGGCCGACCTCGAGCAGCTGCCCGCCGCGATCCGGACCCGGCTGCTGCGCCGCCTCGCCCTCGAGGCCGGCGCCCCGCCCGCCGAGCTGTTCCACGAGCACGTGCTCGCCCTGGACTCCCTCGTCACCGCATGGCGCGGCCAGCAGTGGATCGACCTCCCCGGGCACCTGCGCGGCCTCCGCCGGGACGGCCGGGTGGGGGTGGCCCCGACCGATACCGGCCGGGGTACCCGCGGGGCTACCCCGTAGTCATCTATCTCGGGCTGGTCTATGGCCCCGTCTAGTCCGAACGGGCCATTTCTTTACCTTGCTTCTAGTCGAGCGGTACTAGCACTCTCTTTACTTTCGCGGGTCTGACTCCACTCACCCCGAGGTGCCTGATGCCCCCACGTGCAGAACGTCGTCCCCTGGCAGTGCTTCTCGGCCTGCTCCTCGTGATGGCCACCCTGATGTCCACCAGCCCCGCTCACGCAGATCCGCCGGGGACGACGGTGGTGAACGGCTTCGTCGGGGACGTGGCCAGCCGCGGCCCGCTCCAAGGAGTGGTCGTGGAGGCGTACGACGTCGATGCCCCGGACGCCGAGGCTGCCACTGCGGTCACGGGCGAGGACGGCGCCTTCGGCATGACGCTCCCCGACGGCACGTACCGGTTCCTGTACTCGGCCCCTGCCGGGTACACCAGTCGCTGGCACGGACCCGGCGCGGGAGCCCGCGTCGCCGTCACGGGTGGCGACCCGATCGACCTCGGCCGGGTGTTGCTGGGGCGTACGGACGAGGACTCGGTCGTCACCGGGCAGGTCCGCGCTCCGGGCGGATCGCCGGTCGACGACGTCGTGGTCCAGGCCCTCCGCGAGGGGGAGGTCGTGGCCACGGCGCGCACCTACGCCGGCCCGGACGTCGACCACGGGTACTTCGAGCTGCACCTCCCGGCAGGAGCTCTGAGGCTCCGATTCGTCGATCCAGCCGGAACCTATGCACGCATGTCGACCGGCTACCTCGACGTCGCTCCCGGCCGCACCGTGTGGACCGGATCGTGGACCCTGCGCCTTCCTCGGGGCACGCTCACCGGCCTGGTCAGGACTGCCGACGGCACGCCGCTCGCGAACTCTCGCGTCAAGGTCTATGAGCTCGGCGGAAGGGGGTTCGCGCGCAAGATCCGTACCGTGACGAACGCTGAGGGACGCTACACGGTAGCGGTTCCCGGTGACCGCCTGCCGGGGAGCTTCACGGTCTGCTCGGCTCGTCAGTACTCGCAGCGATGCCTCGGAGGCGACCGTCCGAGCCGGGACCACGCCGTCGAGCTCGCCCCGGCTGAGAGAGCCGAGGCGCCCACCATCGTGTGGGACACCGTCGGGGTCTCTGGGCGGTTCGTCGACCACGACGGCCAGGCAGTGGCCATGCGCCATGTGTTCCTCGTGCGCTACGTGGCGGGGGAGCAGCCCGGCGACGAGCGGATCCTGTGGCGCGACGCCCGCATGTTCGACGCAGCCGACGGCGAGTTCGCCTTCGAGGTCGCCCGGCCCCAGGAGGAGTACTCCGTGTGTGGTCGGACCTACGGCCCGGCCGGTGTGACCGCCTGCTACGGGAACGTCGGTGACGAGGAATCGGCCCGCCGCGCCGTGACGCCTCCCTCCGGCCACATCGTCCTGGACGACATCGTCGTCGACGGGGCCACCATCGAGGGTGACGTGGTCGACCTCCGTGGCAACCCGGTTCTCCATGACTTCTACGTGGACATCTACCGGATCGCGGACGGTGAGGCCATCCAGGCTGGGACCGACTACGCCACCGGGCCGACGTATGGCATCGGGACTCAGAGGACGAGCAACCCCGACGCTCGATACACCGTGTGCGTCTGGTCGTCCGTCGACTACGGCAACGCCACCTGGTGCCTGAGCGATGACGGCGGCCTGGTCGACGACCCGCTCGAGGCTCTGACCTTCCCCCTGCCGGACCTGGCGGTCGGTCGGATGCCTGACCTCGTCACCGACTGGGTGTGCGAGGGGTGTCCCGAGCCCGCTGCCGAGGTCGGCGCCGTGGTGCGCACCCGTGCCGGAGACCCGGTCGCCGGCCCGATCGTGATGCCCTACCGGTGGGACGGCGACAGGTGGGTCGCGCAGGAGGAGGCCCTGGGAGGTGACGACGGCCGCGTCGTCGCGCACGTCCCGGCCGGCACCTACACGTTCCGCTACCTGCGGGCCGGCATGCAGCCGGTCTTCCTCGGCGGCTCGGCGGAGATGCCGAGCGAGCCCTCACCCGCGAGCTCCGTGGTGGTCGGCGACGACCTCGCGCCGGTGGATCTCGGCAGCATCACCCTCACCCGGCAGCTCACCTCGTTCGGGACGCCCGTCGCGGGTGAGTACGGCGTCGACCACGACTTCTGTCTGTCTCGGTTCCTCGACCGCAACGACGACGGCTCGACCGGGCCGGTCGAGGTGCCCTTCGCGCTGAGCTTCTTCGGGCAGAGCTACCCCGAGCTCTTCGTCAACAACAACGGCAACGTGACCTTCGGCGAGCGTCTCAGCACCTACACCCCGTCGGCCTTCGGCGACGGGGGGAGCTACGACGGGCCCCCGATCATCGCCCCGTTCTTCGCGGATGTCGACACGCGTCACGAGGACTCGAACGTGGTCACCTACGGCACGAACGCGGCGGGCAACAAGCTGTGCGTCAACTGGACCGATGTCGGCTACTACGGCTCGCACGCCGACAAGCTGAACAGCTTCCAGCTGATCCTCACCAAGGCCGTCTCGGCAGACCGGGAAGCCGGTGACTTCGACATCCAGTTCAACTACGACCGCGTGCAGTGGGAGACCGGGGACGCCTCGGACGGTGAGAACGGCCTGGGCGGAACGAGTGCACTCGCCGGCTTCACTGCCGGTACCCCCGACGTTCCCGGCACCGTGGTGCAGCTGCCGGGATCGCTCGAGAACGGTGCGCTGCTCGACAGCGGCCAGCACGCGCTGGTGGGCAACAGCCTCAACGCGGGCGGCCGGGCGGGTCGGTACAACTTCTCGGTCCTCAACGGCTCCGTAGCCCAGCTCCTCGGGAGCCTCACCGGCAGGGTCACGGCCGAGAACGGTGGCGCCGGGGTGGCCGGCGCCCTGGTCGAGCCCTGCCGTCTGGTGTCCGGGCAGACCCGGTGCTCGGGCTCGGTGCCCACGGACGCCGAGGGACGGTTCACCGTCGTCGGTCTCGTGGCCAACGGCACGGAGAACACTGCTGACCGCTACACCCTGCGGGTCAGCCCGCCGTCCGGATCACGCTTCTTCGCCGGCGTGGGCTACGGCCGGGTCGTGGCGGGGGAGACGACCGACCTGACGGCGACGCCGATCATGCTGAGGGAGCCGCGGGCGGTGCCGCCCAGCGCGACGGTCGGCACGGCCCCGGGCTCGGACACCAGCGGGTTCGCGCCGTACGTGAGGGAGGACGGCGTCCTCCAGATGTACTGGCGGACCGACCTCGCCGTCAGCGTCCTCGGCTGCCCGGGGTTCGAGGCTCCGACCTTCAGCTTCACGGTCGGAGGCACGGTGGTCGACGAGGGTTCCATGACGGAATCGCCCGAGGGCACCTACTCGGCCTCCGCGCGCGCACCCTTCCCGCTCGCAGGTGAGGGATCGTTCTCGACGAACGTGCCCTCGAGCTGTGAGGACGGCGCGGCGCCGGCCGGGTTCGACGTCTACATCGACCCCTCGGGCACGGTGACCGACCAGTTCGGTCTGCCGCTCTCGGGGGTCACGGCGACCCTGATGCGTTCCGACACGGCCGGCGGTCCGTTCGCGGCGGTGCCGGACGGCAGCGCCATCATGTCGCCGGCGAACCGGGTCAACCCGCATCCGTTGGGCGACGACGGTGCCTTCGCCTGGTTCGTCCAGTCGGGGCACTACCGTGTCGACGCCACCCGGCCCGGGTGCACCGACACCAGTACCAGTGAGATGCCGGTGCCCCCTGAGCGTCTGGCACTGCTGATCAAGATGCAGTGCACCGGCGCGACCGTCACGCCGGGGACGGAGCCTACGGTCAACGGCACCGTGCAGGTCGGGTCGCTGCTCACCGCCACGCCCGCGACCTGGCCCGGGCTGATCGCCTCGACGCGGATCGAGTGGCTACGGGGAGTGACCGTGGTGGGCACGGGTGCGACGTACACCCCGACCGCGGCCGACGCGGGACAAGCCCTGACGGTGCGGTCCTTCGGCAAGCGGCCCGACTACCGACAGGAGAACCGGGAGGACGGTGATCTCGTCAGCTTCGACGAGACGTTCGCGACGGTCACGACGGCACCCGTGGCTGCAGCCCCGGGCGGTGGCAACCCCACCCCGACGCCGACCATCACCAACACGGTCAAGCCAGCCATCACCGGTGACGCCGTGGTGGGTGGTGCCCTCGCAGCCAGCCAGGGCACCTGGAGCACCGATGGCCTGACCTTCGCCTACCAGTGGCTGCGTGACGGGACGCCCATCGCGGGTGCCACCGCCGCGGAGTACACCCCGGGTGTCGCGGACATGGGCAAGCCGGTCAGTGTCAAGGTCACCGCGACCAGGCCCGGCTCCACCCCGGGCACGGCGACCTCCGACCCGGTGACCGTCGAGAAGGGTGCAGCGCCGCAGAACAGCGCCAAGCCCGCGATCACCGGGACCCCCGAGCTGGGGGAGACCCTCACGGTCTCCGACGGCGAGTGGGACCTGGAGGACCTGACCTTCGGCTATCAGTGGCTGCGCGACGGTGAGGTGATCGAGGGGGCCACGGAGGCGACGTACGTCGTCACCGAGGACGACCCGGGCACCGAGCTGGCCGCGGAGGTCACTGCGTCGAAGGACGGTCACGAGGACGGCTCGGCCATGGCCGACGGCGTCCTGGTGACCCTGCCCCCGGTCGAGTCGGTGACCAGGGCCCGTCTGCTGGGGAAGAAGGTGAAGGAGGGCAACCGCGGCCTGGTCAAGGTGAAGGTCGCCAGCGCCGCCGAGGCGGCTCCGACGGGCGTCGTCACGGTGACCGCGGGCCGCAAGAGCGTGGAGGTGGAGCTCAGCGAAGCCGACAACGGCACGCTGAAGATCCGTCTGCCGAAGCTCAGGCCCGGCAAGCACGAGGTGGGTGTCAGCTACTCCGGTGACGACGCCACCCTCGCCTCGTCCGACGATGCGGGGACCCTGGAGGTCACCAAGAAGTCGAAGGGCAAGAAGAACAAGGGCAAGGACAAGGGCTCGCGGTTCGGTGGGGGCCGGCCGATGCCCACCCTGCTCTGAGTCGAGGCGCCCGACCCCGGCTCATCGGTGACGCCGGTCCGACCTGCACGGTCGGGCCGGCGTTGCCGCGCCCGGGCAAAGAGTCAGCGATTCCGCCTCAGGACCGCGGTCGTGAGGCCGACCATCGTGGCGGGGGACGATCGCGCCGCGATCGACGAGCAGAAGACGAGGACCCTGATGCACCGCACCACCCGCCCGGCCCGGCTGGCCGTCATGACGCTCCTCCTCCCGGCGCTGCTGCTGCCAGCCGCGGCGTCGGCGCACGACGACCTCGAGGACGACCACGACGACCACGACGAGGTTCCCGCGGTGGTGGAGAGGGCCGGGCTCATCCAGGGCGTCGCGGTCGACTCCGCGGGCAGGGGCATCGACGACGTCGCGGTCCAGGCTCTCGACGCCCGCACCGGCGAGCCGGTCGCCTCCGCCCTCACCTACGCCAGCGACCGTCCCACCGGCCCGCAGCACGGCTACTTCTACCTCCACGTCGACCCCGGCACGTACGACGTCGTGCTGGTCAAGCGCGGGTACGACGCGGGCCTCCTCGCCGACGTGACCGCCCGCCGCAAGGCCCCGACCAGCCTGGGGCCGATCACCCTCGCCCTGCGCGACTGGCCCACCACGACCGCAGCCTCCGTGGTCGACCCCGTGGTCGCGCCGAAGCAGCGCGTGAAGCTGACGGTGGACGTCGGCAGCCGCAGGACCCGCGTCGACGGCGGCCGGGTGAAGGTGCTGGAGGGACGCAGGGTCCTGGCCAACCAGCGCCTCAAGCGCTCCGACAAGGGCTCGGTGAAGGTCGACCTGGGGCGGCTGCCCAAGGGCACCCACCACCTCACGGTGCTCTTCACCGGCACCGAGGGCCTCAAGCCGTCGCGCGCCAAGAAGGTCAAGGTCGTCGTGGCCCGATCGGCCCGGCACGCTCGATGACGCCCCCGGTGGCCGGGCGGCGCCCCAGGGCGGCGGGCGCGGTGCGCCCGCCCGCTTCCCCCCACCCGATCCCCCGGCCGTAGGCTGCTCGCCATGGACTCTGCCCACGTGGAGAACGACCTCGTCAACGTGCTGTTCACCGAGGCCCAGATCCAGCAGCGACTGCAGGAGATGGCCCAGGAGATCGAGCGGGACTACGAGGGCGAGGAGCTGCTCATCGTCGGCATCCTGCGCGGCGCCGTCATGGTGATGGCCGACCTGGCCCGCTCCTTCTCGCGCCACATCGAGATGGACTGGATGGCGGTCAGCTCCTACGGCTCGGGCACCAAGTCCAGCGGCGTCGTGCGCATCCTCAAGGACCTCGACACCGACATCTCCGGGCGCCACGTCGTCATCGTCGACGAGATCATCGACACCGGCCTGACGCTGTCGTGGCTGACCTCCAACCTCACCAGCCGCAACCCCGCGAGCGTCCAGATCGCCACCCTGCTGCGCAAGCCCGAGGCGCTGCAGATGCCCGTCGACGTCAAGTACGTCGGCTGGGACATCCCCAACGAGTTCGTCGTCGGCTACGGGCTGGACTACCGCGAGAAGTACCGCAACCTGCGTGACATCGGCACCCTCGCCCCGCACGTCTACAGCTGAGCCCCCCACTGGGTGGGTCGTGCCCCTGAGCGGGCGCCATGGCGCCCGCTCAGGGGCACGACCCGTCCTCAGGGGACCGCGCGACCAGCCGCCTGAGAGGATGGGCGGCGCGACGACCGGTACCGTCGTCAGTTCAGTCGTGCACACAACGAGAGAAGTCCGTGAAGCGCATAGGCAAGAGTCCCTGGCTGTGGATCGTCGTGGCCGTGGTCGGCGTCGTCCTCGTCCTGCAGTTCCTGGCCCCCAGCGGCGACGGGGACGAGATCACCTCCTCGGAGATGACCGCCCACATCGCCGCCGGCGAGGTCAAGACGATCACGTTCGTCGACGGTGACCAGGAGATCCGCGCGACCCTCGACGAGGGGGTGCGCGACGACGGCGCCGAGGTCATGACCTACTGGATCGGCGGCACCCAGTCGCGGCTCTACAGCCTGGCCCAGCAGCAGGTCGAGAACGGCGAGATCGAGGAGCTCACCACCGAGATCTCCCGACCCAGCGTGCTCGGCTCGTTCCTCATCTCGTTCCTGCCGCTGATCATCATCTTCATCGTCTTCTTGTGGCTGCTCAACAACATGCAGGGCGGCGGCGGACGCGGCGTCATGCAGTTCGCCAAGTCCAAGGCGAAGCTGATCTCCAAGGACATGCCGAAGACGACCTTCGCCGACGTCGCCGGGTGTGACGAGGCGATCGAGGAGCTCGGCGAGATCAAGGAGTTCCTCCAGGAGCCGGCCAAGTTCCAGGCCGTGGGCGCCAAGATCCCCAAGGGCGTGCTGCTCTACGGCTCCCCGGGCACCGGCAAGACGCTGCTGGCCCGCGCGGTCGCCGGCGAGGCGGGCGTGCCGTTCTACTCCATCTCCGGCTCCGACTTCGTCGAGATGTTCGTCGGCGTCGGCGCCTCCCGCGTCCGCGACCTGTTCGAGCAGGCCAAGGAGAACGCCCCCGCGATCGTCTTCATCGACGAGATCGACGCCGTCGGTCGCCACCGCGGCACCGGCATGGGCGGCGGCCACGACGAGCGCGAGCAGACCCTCAACCAGCTGCTCGTCGAGATGGACGGCTTCGACGTACGCGGCGGGGTCATCCTCATCGCGGCCACCAACCGTCCCGACGTGCTCGACCCCGCGCTGCTGCGCCCGGGCCGCTTCGACCGCCAGATCCAGGTCGACGCCCCCGACCTGGCCGGCCGCGAGCAGATCCTCAAGGTCCACTCGCGCGGCAAGCCGATCGCCACCGACGTCAACCTGATCAGCGTCGCGCGCCGGACCCCCGGCTTCTCCGGCGCCGACCTGGCCAACGTGCTCAACGAGGCCGCGCTGCTCACCGCCCGCGCCAACGGCAAGCTCATCACCAACGAGGCGCTGGACGAGGCCATCGACCGCGTCATCGCCGGCCCGCAGCGGCGTACCCGCCTGATGAGCGAGCACGAGAAGCTCATCACCGCCTACCACGAGGGCGGCCACGCCCTCGTCGCCGCGGCGCTCCCGGGCAACGACCCGGTCCACAAGATCACGATCCTGCCCCGCGGCCGGGCGCTCGGCTACACGATGGTGCTGCCCGACTCCGACAAGTACTCCCAGCCGCGCAGCCAGATGCTCGACCAGCTGGCCTACATGCTCGGCGGCCGGGCGGCGGAGGAGATGATCTTCCACGACCCCACCACCGGCGCCGGCAACGACATCGAGAAGGCCACCAACCTGGCCCGCGCGATGGTCACGCAGTACGGCATGACCGAGCGGCTCGGGGCCATCAAGCTCGGCGAGTCCGGCTCCCAGCCGTTCCTGGGCCGCGACCTCGGTCACTCCCGCGACTACTCCGAGTCCGTCGCCGCGATCGTCGACGAGGAGGTCAAGAACCTCCTGGCCACCGCCCACCAGGAGGCCTTCGACATCCTCGAGGAGAACCGCGACGTCCTCGACGCCCTGGTGCTGGAGCTCCTCGACAAGGAGACCCTCGACAAGGAGCAGATCGCGCGCATCTTCGAGGCGCTGCGGATGCGCCCGGCCCGCCCCGCGTGGACCGGCTCGGAGACCCGCCGTCCTTCGGCCATGCCGCCGGTCGAGATCCCCCAGGAGATCCGTGACCGGGCCAAGGTCAACGGTGCCCCCGCGGCGCCCGAGGCCACCGAGCCCGGTGCGGTCGTCACGCCCCCGGGTGCGGGCGGCGACGTGCACGGCGGCCCGGCCACCCCGGGCGACGGCCCGACCCCGCCCACCCCGCCGGCCCCGCCCGGCCCGGGCGCCCCCTGAGCCGGTGGTCGTCGACCACCACCTGTCCAGGCTCACCCGATCAGGCGAACCCCGAGTGGATACCGAGCAGTCATGACCGACACCATCGCGGCCCCCGACCGCGCCCCGGGCGACATACCGGACTTCGACCACGCGCGCGCCGAGGCCGCGATCCGCGAGCTGCTCGCCGCGATCGGGGAGGACCCCGAGCGTGAGGGCCTGCGCGACACCCCGGCGCGGGTCGCCCGGGCGTACGCCGAGCTGACCGCCGGCCTGCGGATGACCGCGGAGGAGGTGCTCACCACCACCTTCGACCTCGGTCACGACGAGATGGTGCTGGTGCGCGACATCGAGCTGTGGTCGATGTGCGAGCACCACCTGGTGCCGTTCACCGGGGTCGCCCACGTGGGCTACATCCCGGCGACCTCCGGCAAGATCACCGGCCTGTCCAAGCTGGCGCGGCTGGTCGACGTCTACGCCAAGCGGCCGCAGGTGCAGGAGCGGCTGACGACCCAGGTCGCCGACGCGCTGATGGAGATCCTGGAGGCCCGCGGCGTCATCGTCGTGATCGAGGCCGAGCACCTGTGCATGACGATGCGGGGGGTCAAGAAGGGCGGCGCCCGCACCATCACCTCCGCCGTGCGCGGCATCATGCACAACCCCGCCACCCGCTCCGAGGCGATGTCGCTGATCCGCGGCACCCGCTAGGACCCACATGCCCCGACCGCTGGTGATGGGCGTCGTCAACGTCACGCCCGACTCCTTCTCCGACGGCGGTCGGTACGTCGAGCCGCGGGCGGCCGTCGCGCACGGCCTGGCGCTGCTCGAGGCCGGGGCCGACCTCCTCGACGTGGGCGGCGAGTCCACGCGGCCGGGCGCCACCCGCCCCCTGGTGGCCGAGGAGCTGGCCCGGGTCGTCCCGGTGATCACCGAGCTGGCCGCCGCCGGCGCGACGGTCTCGGTCGACACGATGCGCGCCGAGGTGGCGCGGGCAGCCCTCGAGGCCGGCGCACGCATCGTCAACGACGTCTCCGGCGGCCTCGCCGACCCCGACATGCTCCCGACGGTCGCCGCCTCCGAGGCGACGTACGTCGCGATGCACTGGCGTGCGCACGCCGACCGGATGGCCGACCTGGCCGACTACCCCGCGGGCGTGCTGCCCACGGTGAGGGACGAGCTGGCCGGTCGGGTCGAGGCCGCGGTAGCGGCCGGCGTACCCCTCGAGCGCCTGGTGCTGGACCCCGGCCTCGGCTTCGCCAAGCGGCCCGCGCACAACTGGGAACTGCTGCGCGGCCTGGGGGAGCTGGCCTCGCTCGGGCCGCGCCTGCTGGTGGGCGCCAGCCGGAAGTCCTTCCTCGGGTCGCTGCTCGCCGACGAGGCGGGGGAGCCGCGGCCGGTCGACGCCCGGGAGGCGGCCCACCTGGCCGTCGTCGTGCACTGTGCCCGGGCCGGGGTGTGGGCCGTGCGGGTCCACGACGTAGGTTCGGCCTGCGACGCGCTGGCCGCCTGGGCCGCGCTGGAGGACCCGACGAGCGGTGCAGGAGGCTGAGATGGTCGACGAGCTCAGCGTCAGCGGCATCGAGTGCTGGGGCCACCACGGCGTGTTCGAGCAGGAGAAGCGCGAGGGCCAGCCCTTCGTGATCGACCTCGTGCTCGGCCTCGACACCCGCCCGGCAGCGGCCTCCGACGACTTGCGCGACACCGTCGACTACGGAAGTCTCGTGGCGCAGGTGAAGGCCGCCGTCGAGCGCGATCCGGTCGACCTGATCGAGACCCTCATCCACCGCATCTCGGAGGTCTGCCTCTTGGACTCCCGGGTTGAATGGGCGAGGGTGACGGTCCACAAGCCGAATGCCCCCATCGACGCGACGTTCACCGACGTCACGCTGACGACGACCAGGACACGCGAGGACCTTTCGTGACCGAGACCCCCAACCCGCACATCATCGACGCCGACACGCTCACCGGCGAGATGCGCCCGATCCGGCGCGCGGTCCTGGCCCTGGGCTCCAACCTCGGCGAGCGGCTGGCCACCCTGCAGGGGGCCGTCAACGCGATCGCCGACACCCCCGACGTGTGGGTCACCGGCATCTCCCCGGTCTACGAGACCGAGCCCGTGGACGCCCCGGCCGGCTCCGAGCCCTTCCTCAACGCCGTGGTCCTCATCGACACCACGCTGGCGGCCAACCGGCTCCTGGACCGCGCCCAGGCGATCGAGGACGCCTTCGACCGCGAGCGCACCGACGTGCGCAACGCGCCCCGCACCCTCGACGTCGACCTGATCGTCGTCGGTGACCGCCGCAGCCACGAGGACCACCTGCAGCTGCCGCACCCGCGGGCCGCCGAGCGTGCCTTCGTGCTCAAGCCGTGGTTCGACCTCGAGCCCGACGCCTCGATCCCCGACTTCGGCCCGATCGCCGACCTGCTCGCCACGGTCGGCGTCGACGGCCTGACCCTGCGCGAGGACCTCACGCTCGAGCTCGAGTGACTTCCCCGACGTGAGCGACGAGCGGCCACCGCCGCCCGCGGGCACGATCCGGCCGGTCTCGCCGGTCCGGCTGGCGGTCCTGGGGATCCTCGGGCTGGTCCTCGGCTGGCTCGCGCACCCGCTCTCGGTCCAGGCCGGGGGCTCCGCGCCGGTCGTCGCGTGGCCGCAGCCGCTGCTGCTGGGGTTCGTGGCGGTGGCGCTGGGGAGGTTCGCGTGGGACACCCGCGTCTCGGTCCGGGACCGGGCCCGACGGCTCGAGCCGCACCGGGCGGTCAACCGGCTCGCGTTCGGCCGGGCTGCGGCGTACGTCGCCAGCGTGCTGGGTGGCGGGTACGCCGGCTACGCGCTGAGCTGGGTCGACTCCCGAGCCGAGCTGGCCCTGCACCGGGTGGTGTGGTCGGGTTCCGCGGCGGTCGCGGCGCTGGCCGTGGTGGTGTGCGGCGTGCTCCTGGAGCGCGCGTGTCGCGTCGGTCTGGACGACGACGAGGCATAGCCTGGCGGGCATGACTTCCCCAGCGGCCACTTCCGTCACACCGGTCACGTCGGGTACGCCGGTCTCGGCCGCTCGCCGCCGGCAGCGCTCCACGCGGCTCACCGTCGCGACCGTGCTGCTGGTGCTCTCCGCGGCCCTGGTCGCGGGGACCGTCGCGTCCGGCTCCTGGCTGCTCCTGGTCCTGGCCGCGGCCGGTGCCGTCGTCCTGGGTGCCGCGGCCACCCGCATCACCCATGCCGAGCTGGTGCAGTCGCGCCGCGAGGCCAACCGCGACCGCGCCGAGCAGGCGCAGGCCTACCGGCGCCTGGCCGAGGAGCGCGCCGCCGAGCACGCCGCGCGCGTGGAGGACCTCCGCACCCGCATCGCCGAGCGCGAGCAGGCCCTCACCGACCTCGGCGCCGTCCTCTCCACCACCCAGCGCCAGGCCGCCGACGCCTCCCGGGCACTCGCCACGGAGCGCCGCCGCACCGACCGCCTCGACGAGGACCTCCGCGTCGCCACCCGCGCCCTCGACGCCGCCTCCGAGCAGACCACCGACGCCATCGTCCGGGTCGCCGAGCTCGAGCAGGAGGTCGACGTCCTGCGCGCCGAGCTCGACTCCGTCACCGCCGCCTGGCACGCCGCCGAGGGGCAGCGCAAGCACGCCTGATCCGGCGCCGAGCCGGGATACGACGAATGACATCTCACCCTTACTGCGCAGTAAGGGTGAGATGTGATGCGGACTATCCCGATCGGCCTCCCACCAGCCCCTCCCACCACACCCGGCCACAGGGGTGAAGCCGACTACGGCATGATGTGGTGGCGTGATCCCCGAGGAGAGCCGTTTCGAGAGCGACCCGGAGGAGCTCGTCTCCGACCCGCCCCTGCCCGACGGCTGGGAGATCGGGACGCCTGACGCCTCCGACCGGTTCGAGGTCGCCCGCCTGACCCACCTGCTGCGCGCCCACGAACGGCACGGCCGCGGCTGGGCCGGGGCGTCGGTGGACGACGTGCTGGTCGAGGTCTCCGAGCACGGGCTGCGCACCCGCGAGAACGTCGTGGTCCGCGACCCCGAGGGCCAGATCCAGGCCTGGGGCAGCGTCCACGACCGCGCCGGCGGCCGGATGCTCTACGTCCACATCGTCTCCCGCGAGCTGGCCCCGCCGATCGCCCGCAAGTGCTCCGACGTGCTCTTCGAGTGGGCGCGCGGCCAGGCCCGCGCCGTGGGCGCCGCCCGCGGCCTGGACACCCAGCAGATCGACACCGGTGCCTTCGAGGACGACGACCGCCAGCACGCCTGGCTCGACAGCGCCGGGTTCCGCAAGGTTCGCACCTGGTGGCAGATGAGCCGCCCGGTCGAGCCGGAGGAGATCGGGCTGGTGCCCGACCCCGACGAGTGGGAGAAGAAGGGCGCCCGCTTCCGCCTGGTCGACCGCGAGGGGCAGGGGCTGCCCGACGAGGCCGACCTGCGCGCCGTGCACGACGTGCTGGAGGCCGCCTTCGTCGACCACTTCAACTCCTTCGAGGAGTCCTACGGCGAGTTCCTCCACCGCCTGCGCGAGGACCCGGGCCACCGCTGGAACCACTGGTGGCTCGTCGAGCTCGTCGACGACGTGCCGGAGGGGCTCGAGGCTCCCGAGGGCCGCCACCCCGCGGTCGGAGCCCTCATCGGCACCGTCTCGCACAACGCGACCGGGCCGGACTCCTCCTACGTCTCCTACATCGGCGTCGTCGACGGCGCCCGCGGCCGCGGCGTCGCCAAGGGGCTGCTGCGCACGATCGTCGCCGACGCCGCCCGGCGAGGGCGGGTCTCGGTCGGTCTCGAGGTCGACGCCGATTCCTCCACGCACGCCCACAAGCTCTACGAGTCGATGGGCTGGCGGACGAAGTACGTCACGCAGTCCTGGCACCTGGACGTTCCCGTCGACTGACGGGCAGTTTCACCAGTCGTCTGGTGAAACTGCCGCTTGTCGACCGGAACTTCGTGGGACAAGGTCCAGTTCCACCACCCGGGTGGTGAAACTGCCACTGCTCACTCCGCCAGCGCGGCCCTGAGCGCCCGGTGCACCCCGGCGGGGGTGAGGACGCCGACGAAGGCGACGCCGTCGCGGACGCCGATCATGGCGCGGTCCTCGCGCAGCATGGCGGCCAGGGCGTCCTCGAGCGTGGAGTCCAGGTCGATGGCCGCGCCCAGCTGACCGCCGGTGACGCCGTCGAGCGGCTCGAGGTCCTCGCGCCGCAGGGGTACGACGCTGAGCCGGCGCAGCCCGGTCTCGGAGCCGACGAAGCGGGCGACCGCGTCGTCCGCGGGGCGGGCCAGCAGGTCCAGCGGGGTCCCGACCTGGGCCAACCGGCCGCCCTCGGCGAAGACGGCGACCCGGTCGCCCATCCGCACCGCCTCGTCGATGTCGTGGGTGACCATGACGACGGTGGTCCCGAGCCGCTGGGCGAGCTCGCGGAACTCCTCCTGCAGCCGCACCCGCACCACCGGGTCCACGGCCCCGAACGGCTCGTCCATCAGCAGCAGCGGTGGGTCCGCGGCCAGCGCCCGGGCCACACCGACCCGCTGCCGCTGGCCACCGGAGAGCTGGTGGGGGTAGCGCGGCCCGTGCACGTCGGGCTCCAGCCCGACCATCGCCAGCAGCTCCTCGGCCCGCGACCGCGCCTGGGAGCGCGACGTCCCGACCAGCACCGGCACGGTCATCACGTTGTCGACGACCTTCTGGTGGGGGAACAGCCCGACCTGCTGGATGACGTAGCCGATGCCCCGGCGCAGCTGCACCGGGTCGACACCGGTCACGTCGCGCCCGTCGATCTCGATGGTGCCGGTCGTCGGCTCGATGAGCCGGTTGATCATCTTCAGCGTCGTCGACTTGCCGCACCCGGACGGGCCGACCAGCACCAGCGTCTCGCCCCGGCCGACCTCCAGGTCGAGGTCGTGGACGGCGACGGTCCCGTCGGCGTACCTCTTGCCGACACCCGAGAGCCGGATCATCGGGGTCGTCTCCGGGGAGCCGGTAGCGTCCATGCGGTGACCCTACTGGTGCAGGTGTCCGCCGCCGCGGCAGCAGATGCGGGCGACCCACGCTGCTACAGCCGGCTGGTCAACGAGTGGTTCTGCTGGGACTACGTGCGCGACTACCGCCCCGAGATCGTCGACGCCACGGTGCAGCACCTCGCGCTCACGGTGGCCTCGGTGACCTTCGGCCTGCTGCTGGCCTTCCCCCTGGCGCTGCTCGCGCGCCGGCTCCCGCGCCTGGAGGGCACGGTCCTCGGCGTCAGCACCGGCCTCTACACCGTGCCGTCGATCGCGCTGTTCCCCCTGCTCGTGCCCTTCACCGGCCTGTCCGCGACCACGGTCGTGATCGGCCTGGGCCTCTACGCCCTCACCATCTTGGTCCGCGCCCTCCTGGAGGGCCTGCGAGCGGTGCCCGAGGAGGCGCGCGAGGCCGCCCGCGGCCTGGGGTACGGCGAGGGCCGGCTGCTGCTGAGGGTCGAGCTGCCCCTGGCGGTGCCCGTCCTGGTCGCCGGCCTGCGCGTGGCGACCGTCTCGACCGTGGCGCTGACCACCGTCGGCAGCCTGGTCTCCTACGGCGGTCTCGGGAACCTCATCCGTGACGGCGTGCAGGGCAACTTCCGCGCCGAGCTGCTCACCGCCGCGATCCTGTGCGTCGTGCTGGCCGTGCTCCTCGACGCGCTGCTGGTGCTGGCCCGCCGGCTGCTGACCCCCTGGCAGCGGGGGGTGGCCGCATGAGGGTCCTCCAGGACGCCTGGCGCTACCTCGTCGACCCGGCCAGCTGGACCGGCGACGGCGGGATGCTCGAGCTGCTGGGCCAGCAGCTGCTGCTGACCTTCGGCGCGCTCGTGCTGGCGCTGGCCCTCGGCTTGCCGCTGGCGCTGTGGCTGGGGCACCTCGGCCGCGGCGGCTTCCTCGCGGTCAACGTCTCCAACATCGGCCGCGCCATCCCGACCTTCGCCCTGCTCGCGCTGCTGGTCACCGCGGACCCGTGGGGCTGGACCGGCGGGCACTTCCCGGGCACCGCCACCCTCGGGCCGTTCGGCCGCGGCGGCGCCGCGACCCTGGTCGCGCTGGCGCTCTTCGCCCTGCCGCCGATCATCACCAACGCCTACACCGCCGTGCGCGAGGTGCCCGCGGAGGTGCGCGCGGCCGCGCGCGGGATGGGGATGAGCGGCACCCAGGTCTTCCGGCAGGCGGAGTGGCCGCTGGCCCTGCCGCTGGTCGCCTCCGGCGTACGCCTGGCGCTGGTGCAGGTGTGGGCGACCGCCACCATCGCCGCGCTGGTCGCGGGCCCCGGGCTGGGACGCGTGATCACCGACGGCTTCTTCCGCACCCAGTACGGCAAGGGGATCGCCGGCGCGATCGTGGTCGCCCTCGTCGCGCTGCTCCTCGAGCTCGCGGCCGCCTGGGTGCAGCGCGCGGTGACCCCACCCGGGACGCCCGGGGCGCGGACGGGTGAGGACGAGGTGTCCCCGGCGGCCCCTACGGTGGACCCATGACCCTGCGACGCTCCCTCCGACGTACCTCGGCCTCCGTCCTCGCCGTGGGCGCCCTGCTCCTCGCCTCGGCCTGCGCGGGCGACGACCTCGCCTCCGACAGCGGCGACGACACCCCCGCCGCCAGCTCCGGCGGGCCGGTCACGATCGCCTCCCAGTCCTTCCCCGAGGCCGCGCTGATGGCCTCGATGTACGAGCTGCTCCTCGCCGACGCCGGCTACGACCCCACGGTCAAGCTGGTCGACGCCCGCGACGCCTACATGAAGGACTTCCCCGGCGCGGTCGACGTCGTCCCGGAGTACGTCGGCGGCATCGTCAACTTCCTCAACTCCATCGAGAACGGCGACGACGCCGAGCCGTTCGAGACCGGTGACGGCCAGCAGCTCGCCGAGGACGGCGCCGACCTGCTCGACGCCGCGGGCATCACCTTGCTGGAGGTCTCCGAGGCCACCGACACCAACGCCTTCTTCGTCACCCAGGAGCGCGCCGAGGAGGAGGGGTGGAGCACCCTGTCCGACCTCGAGGGCGAGTCGATGGTGCTGGCCGCCGCCCCCGACTGCGAGGGTCGCCTGGACTGCGAGGGCGGGCTGAGCGACGCCTACGGCATCGACATCACCAAGGTCCTGCCGCTGGGCTACGCCTCCGACCAGACCTACCAGTCGGTGCTCGACGGCGAGTCCGACCTCGGCGAGACCTCCACCACCGACGGCACCCTGGACTCCCTCGGTCTCGTGGTCCTCGAGGACGACCAGCAGATCCAGCCCGCGCAGAACCTCGTGCCGGCGGTCTCCACCGAGTTCCTCGACGAGCACCCCGACCTCGCCGACCTCCTCGAGCCGCTGATGGCGGCGCTGACCACCGAGAAGCTCACCGAGCTCAACGGCCGCATCACCGTCGACCGCGAGAAGACCGAGGACGTCGCCCGCGACTTCCTGGAGTCCGAGGGGCTCCTCTGACCTGAGGGACGGCCCAGTCGGTCGGCGTCCGCGGCGCGGACGGCGGCCGGCACCCCCTCCCCGGAGGAGGGCGGATGGGCCTGGCCCCCGGCTCGTGAGGGACGAGCGAGACGGGTGGTTCCGACGGAGGGGAGGGGGTGCCGGTTGCCGGGAGCGCCCCCGACGTCGACCGGACCCACCGGCCCCCCACCAGGTTTCGAGACGCGTCACGGGTCCGTCGCTGGCGCTCCGTTCCCGTCGACGCTCCTCGACCTTCGGCGCTGATCGGGGCCGAGCAAGCTCGTCCCCGGCGCCTCACTCCCCGGGCCGCACCTCGAGCGCGGCCCGGGGCAGGGTGGCCCGGTCCAGGAACGGCACGTCGAGCAGCTCCCCCTCCGGCGTACGCCGGCGACCGATCGGTCCGAGGGCGCGCTGGCGCATCAGCTGCTCGGCCTCCTCGCGCCGGCCCTGCTCCACCAGGTAGCCGCACAGCCGGTGCACCGGCGGCAGGATCGACTTGGTCAGCGAGCGGTCCCCGCCCCAGATGGCCAGCACCCCGTCGCGCAGCAGCGCCCACCACTCATCAGTGCAGCCGGGGATCTCGGTGAAGTAGCGGTGCATGTCACCGGCGAGCACCTTCTCGCGCAGCACCCGCAGCACCTTCGGGTCGCCGTAGTCCTCGACCGAGGCGAGCGTCATCTGCTTGGTGCGCCACCGGTCGCGCAGGTCCTCCAGGCTGGAGCGCTGCTGGGTGATCGAGGAGCCGTCGACCCGGATCCGCCAGTGGTAGACGACGTCGGGCACCACGCCGAAACGACGCGAGGCGAGGAAGGCGCGCGTGGTGGTCGGCTGGTCCTCGTAGCGCACGCCCACCGGCCAGGAGAGGTCCGCTGCGTCCCAGAACTCGCGGCGGAACAGCTTGTTCCACGCGAACACGTCGCCCAGGATCTCGGGGTGCTGGTCGATGAAGGCCATCCGCCGCGGGTGCAGCCGCCGCATCCACCGTGGCTCCTCCAGCCGCTCGCCGTCCCACCGCGCGATCGAGCCGGTCACGAAGTCCGCACCGCGGCGCAGCTGGCGCCACATCACGTCGTACGCCGCCGGGGGCACGACGTCGTCGCTGTCGGCGAAGGCCAGCAGCTCGCCCGTGGCCACCTCGACCCCGGCGTTGCGGGCCGCGCCGAGCCCGTGGTTGTCGGTGTGCAGCACCCGGATCCGGTCGGGGTGGGCGGCGGCGTAGGAGTCGGCGACCCGGCCGGTGGAGTCGGTCGAGCCGTCGTCGACGACCACGATCTCGACGGGGGAGTAGGTCTGCGCCAGCAGGCTGTCGAGGCACTCGCCGAGGTAGTCCTCGACGTCGTAGGCCGGCACCACGACCGACAGCAGCGGACGGTCGCGACGCCAGAAGCTCATGGCAGAACGCTAGCGGTGCTGGTCGGAGCCCCTCAGGCGGATAGAGTCCCCTCCCGTGAGTGCCCAGCCTGACGCCTTCACCGTGCCCGCCGACCCCGACCCGATGTCGTACGACCGCAAGGTCCTCTTCGTCGCCGGAGCCGGTCGCTCCGGCACGAGCACGATGGCGGGGCTGATGAAGATCATGGGCCTGCACGTGCCGCAGCCCGAGGTCGAGCCCGACGAGACCAACCCGAAGGGCTTCGCCGAGCCCGCCTGGGCCGTGGAGCACCACTCGCGGCTGCTGCGCGAGGCGGTCGTGCAGGTCAGCGACAGCCGGCCCGACGCGTGGTTCGAGACCGGTCGGGTCTCCACCCGCGAGCCCGAGCGGATCAAGACCGCCGAGTGGCTCGAGGGGCACTTCGCGGTCAATCCCGAGCTGGTCGTGAAGGACCCGCGGCTGAGCTGGTTCCTCTCGCTGTGGCGCGTGGCTGCCATCCGCTGCGGCGCCACCCCCGTCTTCGCCACGATGCTGCGGCCGCCCAGCGAGGTCGTCGGCTCCAAGCAGAAGTACTACGCCAACCGGCTCGGCTCGGCCCACCTGGCCGCCAGCTGGCTCAACATGCTGCTGCACACCGAGCGCGCCACCCGCGAGTCCGTCGCCGACGGCGGCCGGGTCTTCATCCGCTACGGCGACCTGCTCGACGACTGGACCAAGGCCGTCATGTACACCGGCGAGCAGCTCGGCCTCCAGCACATCCTGCACGCCAAGTCCGAGCGCATCCGCGACGCGCACCGCTTCGTCGACCCCGGCCTGCGCCGCGTCTCCGGCAGCCTCGATGACCTCGGTCTCCCCAAGCGCCTCCACGAGCTGGTCGCCGACACCTGGACCGAGCTCAACAAGCTCGCCGACGAGGGCGGCGACACCCCCGAGGTGCACGAGGCCCTCGACCAGCTGCGCGAGGGGTACGTCGAGCTCTACGAGGAGTCCGAGGCCATCTCGCGCTCCTCGGTGGTCGCTGCCGAGCAGAAGACCCGCCGCGGCCGCGAGAAGCCCGGCAAGGAGGGCGGCGCGGACGCCCCCGTCGACAGCGCGGACCCGGCGTACGTCGCCGACCGCATCCCGCACGGCCTGCGCGCCGCCATCCCGCCGGGTGTGCGCCGCGGGCTGCGCAGGGCCGTCGGCCGCGAGCGCTGAGCGGGGCTGGCCGCGCCGTGAACGCGATCCGCAACCCCCAGGGGCTCACCAACCTCGAGGGCCACACCGACTTCGACATCACCTGGCCGTGGAACCGCCCCGGCGGCCTGCGGGCCGGGGCCACCGCGGTGCTGCGGGTCAAGGACGAGGCGCCGTCGCTGCCGTTCGTGCTGCCGCCGCTGCTGCGGGCCACCGACCACGTGATCGTCGTCGACAACGGCTCCACCGACGGCACCCCCGAGGTGGCCGCCGAGACCGCTGCGAAGGCGGGCCTGGCCGACAAGCTGACCCAGGCGTCGTACCCCTTCGAGGTCGCCCGCGCCGGCGCCGAGCACCTGGGCCAGCACGAGCTGTCGGTGCACTCGCTGTCCTACTTCTACAACTGGTGCTTCTCGCTGGTGCAGACCCGCTACTCCTGGAAGTGGGACGGCGACATGGTCCTCACCACCGAGGGCGAGGTGTCGCTGGCCGACCTGACCTGGCAGATCGGCGGCGTCCAGTCGATCATCCGCGTCCCGCGCCACGGGCTCTACCTCGACTCCGACTCCCACGGCTATCTCGACCTGGGCTTGCGCAACGCCGAGGAGTGGGGCTACCCCGTCGGCCCGGACTTCGTGTTCACCAAGGCCTTCGAGTGGGAGATCCGCTCCACCCCCGAGCAGTGCCGCTCCATCGGCCTGCCGCAGGGCCTGTGCGTGGAGCTGAAGTACCTCGACGGTGACGAGTTCGCCCACTGGACCGACCCGGAGTCCTTCGCGACCTCCTGGCGCAACCGTCGCAAGCGCCGCGAGTGGGCGGTCTTCCACGCCCTCAAGGAGGGCCAGCTGCCCCCCGGCGTCCACGAGATCACCGCCCCCGAGGGCGTCCACATCGTCGACCACGTCACCCAGACCTGGCTGCCCCGCGCCCCGCGCCCGCTCGAGGTGGGCTGAGCCCACAGCGGCGGGGACGCGCACGGCCGGCCGCACCCCCCGGCGGAGGGTGGATGGGCCTGGCCCCCCTGGAGCGACGAAGGAGCGGAAGGGGTGGTTCCCCTCCGCCGGGGGGTGCGGGTGGACGGGAGCGTCCCCGCCCTCAGGCTCAGCCCACCCCGGACCCAGCGCCCCCACCCCAGCCACCGGTGTCGGCCAGGTCACACCCCTGATCGGGTTACACGGGCGTTTCGGGCCGCGTACCGTGGACGCCGCAAGTTCGAGCACAACGTCCGGTACCCACACCGGCCCGGGGCCCCCGGGTGGTCGGAGGGACTGGAACGAAAGGTTCAGACCATGGTCCACCCCGCCCTGCGGGTGGGCGTCGTCGGCGCCGGACGCGTCGGGGCCGTCCTCGCCGCCCGATTGCGCGCCGCCGGCCACCACGTCGTGGCCGCCGCCGGTGACTCCGACGCCACGCTGGAGCGCATCGAGACGCTGCTGCCCGGCGTCCCCAACGCCAAGCCGTCCGCCGTGGCCCGCGACTGCGAGCTGCTGCTCCTCACGGTGCCCGACGACATGCTCGGCAACGTCGTGTCCACCCTGGTGGGGGCGGGCGCGATCCGCGAGGGCCAGTACGTCGTGCACACCTCGGGCCGGCACGGCCTGGCCGTCCTCGAGCCGGCCGCCGCGGTCGGTGCCCGGGTGGCCGCCGTGCACCCGGCGATGACCTTCACCGGCACCGCCGTGGACCTCGAGCGGCTCGGCGGCTGCGTGTTCGGCCTCACCGCCGGCGCGGCGGAGCGCCCCTTCGCGGAGGCGCTGGTCGCCGACCTCGGCGGGCGCCCGATGTGGGTGCCCGAGGAGATGCGCACGCTCTACCACGCGGGGCTGGCCCACGGCGCCAACCACCTGGTCACGCTGGTGACCGAGGCGATGGAGGTGCTGGCCGCCGCCGGCGCCGACGACCCTGCCGCCACGCTGCGTCCGCTCCTGCACGCCGCCCTCGACAACGCCCTGGCCCACGGCGACGCCGCCCTCACCGGCCCCATCGTGCGGGGTGACGCGGGGACCGTCGAGGCGCACCTCGCGGACCTGCGCGACAACGCGCCGCAGTCGCTGGCGTCGTACGTCGCGATGGCGCGGGCGACGCTGGGCCGTGCCGTCACCGACGGCCGGCTGCTGCCGATCCGCGCGCTGAAGATCAACGAGCTGCTGGACGCGGCCACCGCGGAGGTGCCCGTGCACCAGTGGAGCCAGCACCGCGAGGTCGGGCGATGAGCGCCCCGGTCGTCGTCACGACCCGCGCCGAGCTCGCCGCCGCGCTGGCGCCCGCCCGCCGCGCGGGCCACCGGGTCGGCTTCGTGCCCACGATGGGCGCCCTGCACGACGGGCACGCCGCGCTGCTGCGCGAGGCTCGTTCGCTGGTGGGCGACGGCGCCGTGGTCGCCAGCATCTTCGTGAACCCGACACAGTTCGGCGAGGCGGCCGACCTCGAGCAGTACCCCCGCACCCTCGAGGCCGACGTCAAGGTCTGCGAGCGCGAGGGCGTGGACGTGGTCTTCGCCCCCGACGTGGCCGAGATGTACCCCCACGGCACGGGCGACGACGACGCCGTCATGGTGCGCCCGGGGCCGCTGGCCAAGGTGCTGGAGGGCCGCAGCCGCAAGGGCCACTACCGCGGCGTGCTCACCGTGGTGGCCAAGCTCTTCGGGCTGGTCCGCCCCGACGTCGCCGTCTTCGGCCAGAAGGACTACCAGCAGCTGGTGATGATCCGCCGGATGGTCGAGGACCTCTGCATGGGTGTCGACGTCGTCGGCGCCGAGACCGTCCGTGAGCCCGACGGCCTGGCGCTCTCCAGCCGCAACGTGCACCTCGACGAGGACCAGCGCCGCCAGGCCACCGCGCTGTCCCGCACGCTGTACGCCGCCGTCGAGAACGCCGTCTACGGGCTCGGTCCGGCCCTGGACGAGGCGCGTGCGGTGCTGCGCGAGTCCGACGGGGTCGACCTGGACTACCTGGAGGTCACCACCCCCGACCTCGACCCGCTGCCCGACGACCCGGCCCCCGGCACCGAGGCCCGCATCCTCATCGCCGCCCGGGTCGGCACCACGCGACTCATCGACAACCTGCCCCTGACGATCGGAAGGATCGACTGATGCTCCGGACCATGATGAAGAGCAAGATCCACCGCGCGACCGTGACGCAGGCCGACCTGCACTACGTCGGCTCGGTGACCGTGGACGAGGACCTCCTCGACGCCGCGGACCTGCTGGCCGGCGAGCTCGTGCACATCGTCGACATCGACAACGGTGCCCGCCTGGAGACCTACACGATCGCCGGCGAGCGCGGCTCGGGCGTGATCGGCATCAACGGCGCCGCCGCGCGCCTGGTGCACCCCGGCGACCTGGTGATCCTCATCGGCTACGCCCAGATGACCACCGAGGAGGCCAAGGAGCTCAAGCCGCACGTGGTCTTCGTCGACTCCGACAACAAGATCATGGCCACCGGCTTCGACCCGGCCGAGACCTTCGACGGCGACGGTCTGGTGCGCGGCGACGTGACGGCCCGGCGCTGACCGGCGCCGCACGACTGCTTCGGCCGCACCGCTAGCCTGACCCGATGCCACGACCCACGCCCGGGGCGACCCCCGAGGTGCTCGACGCCCCCGTGCGCCGCCTGCCCGGCCGGCTGAGCGCACCCGACCCCGGCTGGTCGGTCACCGCCGACGTCGTCGTCATCGGCTCCGGCATCGCCGGGCTCACCGCGGCCCTGCGGCTGAAGGAGGAGCTCGGCCCCGAGGGCGGCAAGGTCCTGGTCGTCACCAAGGACCGCCTCGCCGCCGGCTCGACCCGGTGGGCCCAGGGCGGCATCGCCGCGGCGCTCGGCCCGGAGGACACCCCTGCCGAGCACGAGCTCGACACCCTCGTCGCCGGTGCCGGCGCCTGCGACCCCGAGGCGGTCCGTGCGCTGGTGACCGAGGGTCCGGCGGCCGTGCACGAGCTGATCGCCCTGGGCGCGCAGTTCGACCGCGACCCGGCCGGCGAGCTCTCCCTGACCCGCGAGGGCGGCCACCACCGCGACCGCATCGCCCACGCCGGCGGCGACGCCACCGGCGCGGAGATCCAGCGGGCGCTCATCGAGGCCGTCGGCCGTGCCCCCGAGATCGAGATCATCAAGCGTGCCCTGGCCGTCGACCTGCTCCTCGACGGCCCCGCCGGTGAGGGCGGCGTCGCGGGCGTGACGCTGCACGTGATGGGCGAGGGACAGCGAGACGGGGTCGGGATGGTCCGCTGCCGCGCGGTCGTCCTGGCCAGCGGCGGGATGGGCCAGATCTTCTCCCAGACCACGAACCCCGTCGTCTCCACCGGCGACGGGATGGCGCTCGCGCTGCGCGGCGGCGCGACGCTGCGCGACCTGGAGTTCGTGCAGTTCCACCCCACCGTCATGTGGCTCGGCGCCGACTCGGTCGGCCAGCAGCCGCTGATCTCCGAGGCCGTCCGCGGTGAGGGCGCGTTCCTCGTCGACGATGCTGGCGACCGCTTCATGCAGGGCCAGCACGAGCTCGCCGACCTCGCGCCGCGCGACGTGGTCGCCAAGGCGATCATGCGCCGGATGATGGAGACCGGCCGGCCGCACATGTGGCTCGACGCCCGGCACTTCGGCGAGGAGAAGTGGCAGCGCCGCTTCCCGACCATCCTGGCGACCTGCCGCTCCCACGGGGTCGACCCCGTGACCGAGCTGATCCCGGTGGCGCCGGCGTGCCACTACGCCTCCGGTGGCGTGCGCACCGACCTGTGGGGGCGCACCGACGTCCCCGGGCTCTACGCCACCGGCGAGGTCGCCTGCTCCGGCGTGCACGGCGCCAACCGGTTGGCCTCCAACTCCCTGCTCGAGGGCCTGGTCTTCTCCCGGCGCATCGCCGCGGTCCTGCCCGGCGAGCTGCGGCCCTGGTCGGAGCCCGCGACCGACGAGCGCACCGACGGGCTGGTCCCCGGCTCGGTGCGCCGCGGCCTGCAGGACGCCATGACCACCCGGGTCGGGGTGCTGCGCAACGCCGAGGGCCTGGCCGGGGTCACCGACTACCTCGACGACCTGGCCGCCACCCCCGCCGACCTGGTCGACCTCGACGCCTGGGAGACCACCAACCTGCTCACCATCGCCTCGGCCGTCGCCGACGCCGCGACCGTCCGCGAGGAGACCCGGGGGTCGCACTGGCGCGAGGACTTCCCCGAGCGCGACGACGCCACGTGGGCCGGCCACCTCGACGTGCGGATGCGCGACGGCGCCACCAGCGTGGTCTTCGCCCCCGCGCCCCCCAGCGACGGGTCCAGCGATGGTGCCGACGGCGGGTCCAGCGAGGTCCTGCCGTGATCGCCCGGCTCTCCTACGCCCGCCTCCCGCGCCCGCTCGTGGACGAGCTCGCCGCGGCCGGCCTCGACCCGGTCGAGGTCTACGGCCACGTCGTCTCGGCGTTCGAGGAGGACCTGCCCGACGGCGCCGCCGACGTCACCAGCGCGGCGATGCCCGAGATGGGTCGCGCGGTGGCCGACGTGGTCTCCCGGGAGACCGGCGTCGTGGCCGGGCTCGCAGTCGCCGAGGTGGCGCTGCGCTACGCCCTCGGCGAGGACGTCGAGACCCTCCAGCGCGTCCCGGACGGCACCCGGGTCGGCCCCGGGGACACGGTGCTGACCGTGGCGGGGCCCGTCTCCGGCGTACTCACCGGGGAGCGGACCGCCCTCAACTTCGCCTCCCACCTCTCCGGCGTCGCCACCGCCACCTCGCGGTGGGTCGACGCGCTGGCCGGATCGCGCACCCGGGTGCTGGACACCCGCAAGACGCTGCCCGGCTGGCGCGCGCTGCAGAAGTACGCCGTCCGCTGCGGCGGCGGGGTCAACCACCGCTTCTCGCTGGCCGACCGCGCCATGGTCAAGGACAACCACGTGGTGGCCGCCGGCGGCGTCGTCGAGGCCTACCGCCTGGTACGTGCCGCCAACCCCGAGCTGCGGATCGAGGTCGAGGTGACCGACCTCGACCAGCTCCTTGCGGTCATCGAGGCCGGGTGCACCGAGGTGCTGCTCGACAACATGGACGACGCGATGCTCACCCGAGCCGTGGAGCTGGCCGCGGGCCGGGCGACCCTCGAGGCCTCCGGTGGCATCACCCTGGAGCGCGCCGAGCGGATCGCGGCGACCGGCGTCGACTTCGTGTCGGTCGGTGCGCTCACCCACTCCGTGACCGTCTTCGACCTCGGTCTGGACTTCCGGGAGCACTGATGCCGCTGCTGGTCGCCGACATCGGCAACGCCCACACCGTGCTCGGCCTGCTCGAGCCCGGTGCCGACGGTGGGCCGGGCACGGTCGGCGACCACTGGCGCATCGCCACCGACGAGCGGCGCACGGCTGATGAGTGGGCGGTGCTGCTGCGCGGCCTGCTCGGTCGCCGCCAGGCCGAGCTCGACGGCATCGCGGTCTGCTCGACGGTGCCGGCGGTGCTGCACGAGTGGCGCGACATGCTCGCCGGCCACTTCGCCGAGGTGCCCCACGTGGTGGTGGAGCCCGGCGTGCGCACCGGCATCCCGGTGCTCGTGGACAACCCGCGCGAGGTCGGGTCCGACCGCATCCTCAACGCGCTCGCGGTCGCGGCGATCTTCGGCGGGCCGGCGGTCGTCGTGGACTTCGGCGGCACCGCCACGACCTACGACGTGATCTCCCCGCGCGGGGAGTACGTCGGCGGCGCCATCGCCCCCGGCCTGGAGATCTCTCTGGAGGCGCTGGGCCGCCGGGGCGCGCAGCTGCGCAAGGTCGAGCTGGCCCGGCCGCGCACGGTCGTCGCCAAGAACACCGTCGAGGCGCTGCAGTCGGGCATGGTCTTCGGCACGGCCGCCCAGGTCGAGGGGTTGGTCGCGCGGATGGTGCGCGAGCTCGGCGTACCCGCCGAGGAGGTCCGCGTGATCTCCACCGGATATCTCGCCCCGCTCGTCGTCGGGGAGTGCGGCTGCTTCACCGATCACCAGCCGTGGTTGACCCTGCAGGGCCTGGGCATGGTCTTTGCCCGTAATCGCCGGCATTCCTGAATCAACCGCGCCGCGCGTTTGCGCCGCTGATATCGGTAAAACTGCGCGAATGTGCGCCGATTCCTCGATCTATACCGCATGGAATTGGCGAGAAGTGGATATCGACTGGCATAGTGGAAAGCGCGCACCGGGGATTTCCCGGTGATTCGCGTCAACGATGTCGCACCAGCAAGGAATGCCCATGGCACAGAAGGTCCAGATCATCCTCGAGGACGACCTCGACGGCGGCGAGGCCGACGAGACCGTCTCCTTCGCCCTCGACGGCACCTCGTACGAGATCGACCTCAACGAGGACAACGCGACCAAGCTCCGCGAGGCCCTGGCCACCTACGTCGGCCACGCCCGCAAGGTCACCGGCTCCCGCGGCCGCGCCCGCGCCAAGTCCGCCGCCTCCACCTCGGGCCCGAGCCCGAAGGAGGTCCGTGAGTGGGCGCGCGAGAACGGCCACGACGTCCCCGACCGCGGCCGCATCCCCGCCGACGTCCGTGAGGCCTTCGACGCCGCCCACTGACGCCGAGCGGTCACTCACGCACGACACCCTCGCGAGGGGGAGCAGGAGTTCCCTCGCGCGAGGGTGTCGCACGTCCGGCGTCGTCAGCAGACTCCTGGCATGACCACCGTCTCGGGCGCCGCTCCCTCCACCCCCTCGGCCGCCTTCCTCGCCGACGTCCGCCGACACCCGGCGCGCCTGGCCTGCGCCGGTGCCTTCGCGGCGCTCCTGGTCGTCTGGACCCCGCTGATCGAGTGGCGGCCCTTCCTGGAGAACGGCGAGGAGTTCATCCGCCTCGGTGACCTGCTGCTGCCGGTCGCGGCGCTGAGCCTCGCCCTCGCGCCGCTCCTGGCGCTGCGCTGGAGCGTGCTCGCCGCAGCGGCGGGCCTGGCGCCGGTGCTGCTGAGCCTCTACGGCTCCACCGGGGTGCCGATCACCGTCTACGTCGCGCTGGTGCTGGCGGCCGCGGTCGCCTGGCAGCGCTCCCGTCCCGCGGGGGTGGGGCTCGGCGCCCTCGGGGTCGGCGTGGTCGCGCCGGTCATCCTCGTGCCGGTGTCGAGGCTGGAGGTCTTCGACACCATCAACGTCGACTTCGCCTACGACAGCGACCGGCCGGTCATGCTCGCGGCGTACGCCGTGTTCGCTCTCCTGGTCCTCGCGGTCGCCGAGGCCGGCCGCCGAGCCGGTGAGCGGATGGCCCGGGCGGAGGTCCTGGAGGCCCGCGCGGGCGAGGTCGAGCAGCAGTCCGCGGTCACCGAGGAGCGCGCACGCCTGGCCCGCGACCTGCACGACGTCGTCGCCCACCACGTCAGCCTGATCGCGGTGCGCGCCGAGACCGCGCCGTACACCACCACCGACCTCGGCGACGGGGGCAAGGAGGTGCTGGCCGAGATCGCCGCGGACTCGCGCCGCGCCCTCGACGAGCTGCGCGGGGTGCTCGGCGTCCTGCGGCGCAGCGAGGACGACCCGGCCCTGGCGCCGCAGCCGACGGCCGCCGACCTCCCCGATCTCGTCGACCGCGCCGTCGCCGCGGGCGAACCAGTGACCTGGGCCGAGGGCCCGGCCGGTCTGGCGCAGGTCCCCGCCCCGATCGGGTACGCCGGCTACCGGGTGCTCCAGGAGGCGCTCACCAACGCCCGGCGGCACGCGCCCGGGCGGCCGGTCGAGGTGACCGTGCGCGGCTCCGACGCGGGTCTGTGGCTGCGCGTGGTCACCCGGCTCGCGGCCCCGGCGGCGGCGACCGACCCGGGTCGCGGGCTCACCGGCGCCCGCGAGCGGGTCGAGGCCCTGGGCGGCAGCCTCCGTGCCGGCCCCGCGGGCGACACCTTCGTGGTGGAGGCTGACCTGCGTGGCTGAGACTCCCCTCCGTGTCGTGGTGGCAGACGACCAACCGGTCGTCCGGGCCGGGTTCGCCGCGGTGCTGGCCGCCGCCCCCGACATCGAGGTGGTGGGCACGGCGGCCGACGGTGCCGAGCTCGTCGCGCTCGTGGCGGCCGAGGACCCCGACGTGGCGGTCGTCGACGTGCGGATGCCGGTCATGGACGGCATCGCGGCGACGGCGGCCCTCGGTCGCGCCCACGCGACCCGGGTGCTGGTGCTGACCACCTTCGACCTCGACGAGTACGTCGTCGCGGCCGTGCGTGCGGGGGCCAGCGGGTTCCTGCTCAAGGACGTGCCCGCGGAGCGGCTGGTGGAGGCGGTCCGCCTGGTCGCGGACGGCGGCATGCTGCTCGGGCCGAGCGTGACCAGGAGGCTGGTCGAGGACTTCGCGGAGCAGCCGGCCACCCGGGCCACCGACCCGGCGGCGTACGGCCTGACCAGGCGGGAGGGCGAGGTGCTCGGGCTGCTGGGGCGCGGTCTGGCCAACGCCGAGATCGCCGAGGACCTGGTCGTCAGCACCGAGACGGTGAAGTCCCACGTGGCCGAGGTGCTGCGCAAGCTGGGCCTGCGGGACCGGGTCCAGGCCGTGGTGTGGGCCTACGAGCACGGGCTCGTGACGCCCGGCTCGGCTCGCTGAGGACCGCCTCGTGCGGCCCAGCGCGGGCCCTGGACCGCGCTGGCCCACACGAGCCGCGGGGTCGGCTGTGAAGGCTCTGTTCGCTCTCAGCGGATGCAACGGATGGGCGACCAGGGAACGCGTAGGCTGTCGGCGGGGTTGGACCCAGTGATGGCTGGCGTCTCCGGAGACGGCGGGACGTCGGAGCCCCACACCGGCACAGAGGAGCGATGCGCATGTTCGAGCGGTTCACCGACCGGGCCCGACGGGTGGTCGTGCTGGCCCAGGAAGAGGCCCGCATGCTCTCCCACAACTACATCGGGACCGAGCACATCCTGCTCGGCCTGATCCACGAGGGCGAGGGTGTCGCCGCCAAGGCGCTGGAGAGCCTCGACATCTCGCTGGAGGCCGTCCGCGCCCAGGTCGAGGAGATCATCGGCCAGGGCCAGCAGGCGCCCAGCGGGCACATCCCGTTCACCCCGCGCGCCAAGAAGGTGCTCGAGCTGTCCCTGCGCGAGGCGCTGCAGCTCGGCCACTCCTACATCGGCACCGAGCATATCCTGCTCGGCCTGATCCGCGAGGGCGAGGGCGTGGCCGCCCAGGTGCTGCAGAAGCTCGGCGCCGACCTCAACCGGGTGCGCCAGCAGGTCATCCAGCTGCTCTCGGGCTTCCAGGGCAAGGAGTCCAGCCAGTCCGCGCAGGCCGCGACCGCCGGCGGCGGCGAGTCGCCCTCCAGCAGCCTGGTGCTCGACCAGTTCGGTCGCAACCTCACCCAGGACGCCCGCGACGGCAAGCTCGACCCGATCATCGGTCGCGCCCAGCAGATCGAGCGCGTCATGCAGGTGCTGTCGCGGCGCACGAAGAACAACCCGGTCCTCATCGGCGAGCCCGGGGTCGGCAAGACCTCGATCGTCGAGGGCCTGGCCCAGGACATCGTCAAGGGCAACGTGCCCGAGACGCTGAAGGACAAGCAGATCTACACCCTCGACCTGGGTGCGCTGGTCGCCGGCTCGCGCTACCGCGGTGACTTCGAGGAGCGCCTGAAGAAGGTGCTCAAGGAGATCCGCACCCGCGGCGACATCGTGCTGTTCATCGACGAGATCCACACCCTCGTCGGGGCCGGTGCGGCCGAGGGCGCCATCGACGCCGCCAGCATCCTCAAGCCGATGCTGGCCCGCGGCGAGCTGCAGACGATCGGTGCGACCACCCTCGACGAGTACCGCAAGTACCTCGAGAAGGACGCCGCGCTCGAGCGCCGCTTCCAGCCGATCCAGGTCCCCGAGCCGTCGATCGCCGACACGATCGAGATGCTCAAGGGCATCCGCGACCGCTACGAGGCACACCACCGCGTCACCATCACCGACGAGGCGCTGGTCTCCGCGGCGACGCTGGCCGACCGCTACATCTCCGACCGCTTCCTGCCCGACAAGGCCATCGACCTCATCGACGAGGCCGGCTCGCGGCTGCGGATCCGGCGGATGACCGCGCCGGCGGACCTGCGCGAGTTCGACGACAAGATCGACGAGGTCCGTCAGCGCAAGGAGGCCGCGATCGACGGCCAGGACTTCGAGGCCGCTGCCCGTCTGCGCGACGAGGAGAAGCAGCTGATCCTGAAGAAGTCCGAGCGCGAGAAGCAGTGGCGCTCCGGCGACATGGACGAGGTCGCCGAGGTCGACGAGGAGCTGATCGCCGAGGTGCTCGCCGTGGCGACCGGCATCCCGATCGTGAAGCTGTCGGAGGAGGAGTCCACCCGTCTGCTCAAGATGGAGGACGAGCTCCACAAGCGCGTCATCGGCCAGGACGAGGCCGTCAAGGCGCTCTCCCGCGCCATCCGGCGTACCCGTGCCGGCCTGAAGGACCCCAAGCGTCCCGGTGGCTCCTTCATCTTCGCCGGCCCCTCCGGTGTCGGTAAGACCTGGCTGTCCAAGACGCTCGCGGAGTTCCTCTTCGGCGACGAGGACGCGCTGATCCAGCTCGACATGAGCGAGTTCGGCGAGAAGCACACCGTCTCGCGGCTCTTCGGCTCGCCCCCGGGCTACGTCGGCTACGAGGAGGGCGGCCAGCTCACCGAGAAGGTGCGCCGCAAGCCGTTCTCCGTGGTGCTCTTCGACGAGGTCGAGAAGGCCCACCCCGACATCTTCAACAGCCTGCTGCAGATCCTGGAGGAGGGTCGCCTGACCGACTCCCAGGGCCGGGTGGTCGACTTCAAGAACACCGTCATCATCATGACCACCAACCTCGGCACGCGCGACATCGCCAAGTCGGTGCACCTGGGCTTCAACCAGGGCGGCGACGCGGCCGGCTCCTACGAGCGGATGAAGGGCAAGGTCACCGAGGAGCTCAAGCAGCACTTCCGCCCCGAGTTCCTCAACCGTGTGGACGAGACGATCGTGTTCCCGCCGCTGAGCAAGGAGCAGATCATCCACATGGTCGACAACATGATCGCCGCCGTGGAGGTCCGCCTGCGCGACCGCGACATGCAGCTCGAGCTCACCCAGAACGCCAAGGACCTCCTGGCCGAGAAGGGCTTCGACCCCGTGCTGGGTGCCCGGCCGCTGCGCCGCACCGTCCAGCGCGAGATCGAGGACGTCCTGGCCGAGAAGATGCTCTACGGCGAGGTCGGTGCCGGCCAGATCGTGCTGGTCGACGTGGAGGGCGAGGGTCCCGCGCGGGCCTTCACCTTCAAGGGCCAGAAGATCTCGGCACTGCCCGACGTCCCGCCGCTGGAGACCGCCGGTGCCCCCGAGGTCTCCGAGGAGGGTGGCGCGCCGGACGTCCCGAAGTCCGGTCCCACCGAGTAGTCACCGAGACCGCTTCGGCGGTCGAGGCGCCGGCAGCGCCAGCGACGAGCCACGAGACCTCACGGGGTCTCGTGGCTCGCGTGCGCTCGCACCCCGACCAGCGGGCGCGTCACGGCAAGGCGTACGTCTCCGGCCCCACCCGCACCGCCAACCCGTCGACCAGCAGGCCGGCCAGGCAGCGCTCGCGCTGCTCCGTGCCGGGCCAGGCGGCCTCGAGAGAGGAGACGTGGACCGGGCCGCTGGACTCCCGCAGGACCGCCATCAGCCGACCCCGGCACTGCCGGTCGGTGCCGTCCCAGGCCTGGGTACGCCGGGCCGGGCCGTCGTACGCCGGAGCGCCGGCCGCCACCCAGGCGCACCGGTCGCGCACCGGGCACTCCCCGCACGCGGGTGAGGTCGCGGTGCACACCAGGGCGCCGAGCTCCATCACCGCGACCGCCCACGTCGCCGCGACGTCGTCGGCGTCGGGCAGCAGCGAGACCGCGAGCCGGCGCTCGGCCGCGGTGACCGAGGGCCCGGGGAGGGCCACCCCGGTGACGGCTCGGGCCAGCACCCGCCGCACGTTGGTGTCCATCACCGCGTGCCGCTGGCCGAAGGCGAAGGAGGCGACCGCTGCGGCGGTGTACTCACCGACGCCCGGCAGCGCCAGCAGGTCGGCGTGGTCCTCGGGCACCGAGCCGCCGTGCCGCTCGAGGATGGCCACGGCGGCGGCGTGCAGCCGCAGGGCGCGTCGGGGGTAGCCCAGTCGTCCCCACATGCGCACCGCCTCGCCGGTGGTCTCGGCGGCGAGGGCGGCCGGCGTCGGCCACCGCTCCAGCCACGCCTCGTGCACGGGCAGCACCCGGGCGACCGGCGTCTGCTGGAGCATCAGCTCGCTCACCAGCACCGACCACGGCGAGGCATCGGGGCGGCGCCAGGGCAGGTCGCGCTGGTGCGCGGCGTACCAGCTCAGGATCGGTGCGTGCAGCGGGCTCTCGGGCATGGCCGCACCATTGTGGACGAGCGGTCGGAGCGAGTGGTCCGGGCGGCCCCGGAGTGGCACCTCCACCCGGCCGCCACGGCTGGCTAGCCTGCGCTGCATGAGCCAGCCGACCCGCGGACCCCACGCCGCTCGAGGGCCGCAGCTCACCCGGGGCCCGTTGCCCGCCGCGATCTACTGGCGCCGCCGCGTGGTGGCCCTGGTCGCGGTGCTCGGTGTGGTCTCCCTGGTCGTGGTGCCGGTCCGCCTGGTCACCGGCGGGGACGACCCGGCAGACCAGGGCGGCGAGGTGGCCCTCGCCGGGGGGAGCGCGACCGCCGAGGCCAGCGCCAGCACCCCCGCAGCCACCGCCACCACCTCGCCGGAGGCGGAGAAGAAGAAGCAGAAGAAGGCCGCGACGCCGGCGCTGCCCGACCCCCAGGGCAGCTGCGCCCCGGAGGACGTCGTGATCCGACCCACCGTCGCCGAGGCGGTGGCGGGTCGACCGGTCACCGTCGTGCTCAAGCTGCGCACCCAGCTGGCCGAGGCGTGCACCTGGGAGCTCTCGCGGGCCAGCTTCACCTGGAAGCTCACCTCGGGCAGCGACGAGATCTGGACCAGCCGCGAGTGCCCGCGGGCCGTGCCCGGTCGCGAGCTGGTGGTCCGCCGCGACACCGTGGCCACCACGCAGCTGACCTGGGGCGGGCGGCGCAGCGACGCCGACTGCAGCCGGCTGACCGACTGGGCCCTGCCGGGCTGGTACCACGTGACGGTGGCCGCCCTGGCCGGCGAGCCGCGCACCAGCCAGTTCGAGCTGCGGGCTCCCACGCCCGCCACGATCACCGCCAGCCCGGAGCCGCAGGGCAAGACCGGCAAGAAGCAGGCCGACAAGCAGGCCGCCACGAAGAAGACCGAGAAGAAGAAGCGCGGCTAGTCGGTCAGCAGCCGGATCAGCATCGAGACCACGAAGCGGGCCTCCTCGGCACGACCGGCCTCGTCGAGGGAGCCCAGGTGCTCGCGGTCGACCATCGCGCGCAGCAGCAGGTCGCCGTACATCATCCGGGTCGCGACGCGGACGCGGGCGTCGTCGGGGCCGGGGATCTCGCCGCGGTCCGCTGCGCGCTGCCACACCGTGGCGAGCATGGCGGCGTGCCCCGCGCCGACCCGCTGTGGGGCCGCCCATGACGTCGCGTCGTCGGTCGCCCCGTCGACAGCCACGCGCACGGCGACCCAGCCGGCCTCGGTGAGGAAGTGCTGCAGCAGCCAGGAGTAGACCCCGAGCAGATCGCCCTCGAGCGACCCCGTGTCGACCGACGGGGCGTCGGCGCGGGCGTGGACGGCGTCGACGAGCAATGTCTCCTTGTCGCGCCAGCGCAGGTAGATCGACGACTTGCCGACCCCGGCGCGGCGGGCGACGCCGTTGAGGGAGTAGCCGGCGCGTCCGTGGGCTGCGTACTCGGCGAGGGCGGCGTCGATGATCCGGTCGTCCGCGTCGGCATCTCGGGGCCGACCCGCGGGACGTGACTCCGAGTGGTCCACGTCACCATTGTGACACGAGGCCGCGATGCCCCGGGGGGTTTGTGTCGCAAGGTCCCGGCGGTCCGACATCAGGGACCACACGCCCCCTGGGCACCACCCGTGAGGGCGTGGAGTGGCCCGCTCGCCGCGACTAGTGTCGAGCGCACCTGTGAGCCTGACGGAGGTGAGAGCCGTGCCCCAGGAGAAGTCGCCCGGCCCGAGCGTGAAGGATGACGAGCTCTACGAGAGCCTGCGCGAGGACGGCAACAGCAAGGAGAAGGCCGCCCGCATCGCCAACGCGGCGGCCGGGTCGTCGCGCAGCGAGGTGGGCAAGCGGGGCGGTGGCTCGCCGGCGTACGAGGAGTGGACCGTCGAGGAGCTCCGCGACCGCGCCGCCGAGCTCGACGTCGAAGGTCGCTCGTCGATGACCAAGGACGAGCTCATCGAGGCACTGAGGAACCACTGACGATGGCCACCGACCACGTCGGGCCGGTGCGGGTGGCGGTCCTCAACGACTACGAGATCGTCGTCAACGGCATCGCGCGCATGCTCGAGCCGTACGCCGACCGCGTCCGCGTCGTGGAGACGAGCACGGGCATCCCCTCGATGGGGGAGAGCGACGTCGTGCTCTACGACACCTTCAGCCAGGCCCAGGGCAACGTGCTGGAGGTGCAGGAGGTGTCCTCGATGACCGGTGCCGCGGTGGTGCTCTACAGCTGGAACCTCGACCCCACGCTCGTCGCCGAGGCGCTGCGCCGTGGCGCCGCCGGCTACCTGTCCAAGACCCTCGACGGTGCCGGTCTGGCCGACGCGCTGGTCAAGGTGGCCACGGGTCAGCGGGTGCTGCCGGGTGACCGTGGCAACGGCGAGGAGCACGGGGCCTGGCCCGGCCAGGAGCAGGGGCTCTCTGCCCGCGAGGCGGAGATGATGGCGCTGATCACCCAGGGCTTCTCCAATGCCGAGATCGCCGAGCGCTCCTACCTGTCCATCAACTCGGTGAAGACCTACATCCGCACCGCCTACCGCAAGCTCGGGCTCGCGCGCCGCTCGCAGGCGGTCCGCTGGGGGCTCGAGCACGGGTTCCTGCCACCGGAGCCACGACGTACCGACACCGCCAGCGGCGTCACCCAGGTGGCGGCACCGCGGCAGTGAGGTCGCCGCGACCGCCGAGGGCGCCATTTCTGATGGAATATTCACGCGATTGCTCGACAAGCATTCGACGGGATATCCACAAACATTCCACAATGCGTGGAAAACTCATCAGATCGGGTGAAGTGCGCTAAATCGACCCCCCGCGATCGGGCTATTTGCTCCCATCGCGGTTACGGTCGATGAATGAGTGGCTCACGACCTGTGCGCGTCGCCCTCATCGACAACTTCGAGGTGTCGGTGGCGGGCGTTCGCAGCCTGCTGGCGCCCTACTCGGGCCGGGTGGCCCTGCTCGACCTCGGCTCGGCGATGAACAAGCCGTCCTCGGTCGACGTCATCCTCTACGAGCCGGTGCGCCAGACCCCCTCCTCCCAGGCGATGCTGCGCGACCTCGTGCGCGCCTCGCAGAAGTCCGCGATCGTCTACTCCTGGCGCGACAAGGAGGGGCAGGTCACCGGCTCGTTCGCCGCCCACCTGTCCAAGGCGTTGCCGGCCGCCGACCTCGTCAGTGCGATCGAGAGCCTGCACGACGGCGGCGACGGTGGCCCGTCGCGCCGGATCCCCAGCGACCAGGGGCCGCTGAAGGTCATCCGCGGCACCGCCCGGCGCGACTACGACCTGACCCCCCGCGAGGCCGAGATCCTCTCGCTGGTCACCCAGGGGCTCACCAACTCCGAGATCGGCGGGCAGCTCTACCTGTCCATCAACTCGGTCAAGACCTACATCCGCGCGGCCTACCGCAAGATCGAGGTCACCCGACGTGCCCAGGCGGTCGCCTGGGGCATGGAGCACGGCCTGGCGCCGCTGGCGGAGACCGATCTCGTCAGCAGCTGAACCTCACCGTCCGCCGACCGGCGGGCGTGGCCTGGACGTCGCGACAGGATTCCGTGTGACGTCCGGGCAGAGGGCTCTCGCGCGATCCCACGAGGGTGGCTGGGACCAACGGCTGAGATGCGTGGCCGAGATGCGTGGCCGAGATGCGTGGCGGCGATGAGTAGGCCCCGTGGGACTCGAACCCACAACCAAGAGTTGTGAGGGTGGCCGTCGGCAGCATCTTGCAGCACCTGCCAACGGCTGACGTTCAGGCGCGATTCGGGGGTTCGGGCTTGTGGTCGGTCGTCATCAGTTGGCACTGAATTTGGCGAGTTCTCGGCGAGTCCAGCAGGCCGATTACGGGACAGGCCGAGGGGCAGGTTGCGGTACCATCTATACATGGTTATTTACGATGCATGCGAGCCTGCGTCATGAGCGAGGCGAGTGGAGATTGGGGCACGATCCGCCTGCGGAACGGTCTGTCGTTGGAGGAAGCGGCGCAGCGCCTGCGCACGCTTCAGGAGCCTCCCGTCCTGCTCTGTCCCGACGCCGGCGAACTCCTCGACATCGCCGTGGGGCTCATGGAGATCCTGCGCCTCGGGTGGACGGTGTGGATGGACTCGGACGCCATCGCGGCTGATCTCTACGGCGATGACACAAGCGAGCCCGCCTTGCCAGACCGGTTGATCGCACTTGATGAGCAGGACGCGGCGGCCATCGCTGACCTGGACCTGGCCGCCGAGTTCAGCGCATCGGGACGCCGGTGGGTCGAGGGTGACGATGACGGTCGCCCCTGGCTCGTCCATCCGGACGGGCGCCGCGAACTCATCGGTCCCGCCGACGATGTCTTCGCCATGCTGACCGACGCCGTATCCGAGGCTCAAGAAGCCGGGGCACTCGAGGCCGAGAGGAACGACGGTGATCCAGGCAACCCTCAAGACGACGCATCCTGATGCCGACCATGCATCAGGTGCGAGTCACGCTCGCCGAGCCATTCGAGGACTCCGCGTTCCTAGGGCTGCTCCACATCAATCGCAGTGATCAAGAGATCCTCCAGCGAGGCGACTCTCTCCTGCAGTCGGTCCGTGCACACGAAGTCGACAAGTGGTCTCATCCCGTCGCCTGGCGGAACGGCTCCGTCGTGGTGCGATGGCGAGACTCGGAGTTCGACCGCCCGGGGTTCACCCGGTACGAGCTCCGAGACAGTCGAGGCGTCCGACTCGGTGGCTGCGCGAAGCACGGCCCGGACGAGTGCTGGCGTATGGACGACTTCCCCCTGCAGGCCGGGTATCGAGCCCCCGCTGGCGTTCCTGAGGCGGGCCATGTGACCTTCGGGCCCCTCTTAAGGCTCGTGGAGCACGCTGAGTGCCCATGGGCGACGGCGCCAGTCGACAAGCTGGTCGACCTGGAGCCCGTCCCGCTTGTCGGAGGCGGCATGTGCTGTCGGCGATCCGGTGCGCTGCCCACGGGTGAGCAGTCGTTGCTGCAATGGGCCGCCTTCGATATGTCGACGTACGTCAAGCCGACGCGCGTGCTGTCCGTACTCGACGTTCTCATTGGCTGGCGTCTCTTCGGTCTCTACTCCGATTCCCTCGACTGGCCCGGCCTCGGCGACGGTTCGACGGGTCTCTCGTCCACGGCGAGGTCTGGTTGGTTCACGATGCTGCAGTTGCGCGAACTGGCATGACGGGTCCGAGCGTCCGGATCATCGCCGTCCCTGTCGGCATGCGCCCACTCCGCGCGATCGCTCGGGTGGCTTAGCAGCCCGTGATGCCTTGAGGAATCGGTACGGCATCGAGTGGTGCGCCGATCTAACGAGGCGGAGGTGCCTGCGCCGAGTCCGCAGGCCTTCAGAACTCCTGAGTGCCGCCCCGCCCCTCGCGGTCGCGGCGCGCGAAGCGGAGCGTTGCGTCGATATCGTCGGACAGAACATGGGATCCGCATCGTGTCTGCCAGTAGTTCTCCCGGACCTGTGTCAGTGTGCCGAGTTCCCCGCAGACGTCGCACACGCTGCAGGATTCCCGCTCGGCATCACCAACGAGTGAGTGGGCGAGCGCTCTGCTCGAGGTCTCGAGGTCCTCGGGCAACTCGACGTACAGCCGAAGACCGCCGAACTTCTGCTTGACCTGGACGACGAGCCATCCGGGGGCCACGATGTCCAACTGCTCCATCGTGGCGTCGAGCAGGGCAACCCAGCCAGTAGGTACGTGTGACCAGGCGGGCGGGATGTTCGGGAGGGTGCAGTCATTCGGTGACGAGGCGCTATCCATCGATCGACCAGGCTGTCGCCGGCTGAGATCTTGTGTTCCGTTGGCGGCCTCTCTCCGGCGCAATCTGCCGATGAGTCGGCCATGACCGAGATGAACCAGCCTGTTGACCTGAGCCCCGTCCACCAGTTGCTTGACGACTTCGAGGATCAGTACGTCGCGACCTTCCGCTGTACGGACGCCAACAAGTACGAGTCGGAGAGCGCGGCGTTGACGTCGATCGAGCAGCAAATCCTCGCGCTGACGGGAGATGACCTTCGCGACGCGGCTGACCGACTGATCGGCTACCTTCACGAGCTGCAGATCCTTGGCATGGACTAGAGCGCACGCAGAGCCCCCATGGTGAGCAGCCCCGATGTGATGCCCGGATCATCGGATCGCGGGGCCAACCCGGTGGCCTCTCTCGCTTCGAGTCCCGCACGCAGAGCAAGTAGAGCGAATTCGGGCCCCGTTACGCTTTGGCCGGCGTCTGCCACGGGCACCCGCGACCATGCCCAGACCAGGCACGCGGGGTCTCGGGGACGGTCACTGGGCGTGCGTTCAAGGATTCCCATCAGTGGAGTCCAGCAGAGTGGTGTACGAGCAGCCCCGGTGAGTGAGTCCCTACCGACGTAGAGACGGCCACCGGGTGATCCTTCGAGTGATCTGCGAAAACCGACTCGAAGAAGGACCACACCGATGACCGCCATGCCCAGTATCGACCCTGCCCAGTTCCTGAACGAGCAGCTGTCCCAAGCATCCCCGGATCTGATGCGGGACCTGCTGACCACCTTCGTCAACGCGCTGCTCTCCGCACAGGCCGACGCGGTGTGCGGCGCCGGCTACGGCGAACGCTCCTCGGAGCGGGTCAACTCCCGCAACGGCTACCGACACCGCGACCTCGACACCCGCGTCGGCACCCTCGATGTCGCGGTCCCCAAGCTCCGGCAAGGGTCGCTGTACCCCGAGTGGCTGCTCGAGCGCCGCAAGCGAGCCGAACGCGCCCTAACCAGCGTGGTGGCGACCTGCTACCTGCTCGGCGTCTCAACCCGCCGGATGGACAAGCTGGTGCAGACCCTCGGCATCACCGGCCTGTCGAAGTCCCAAGTCAGCGTGATGGCCAAAGAGCTCGACGAGCACGTCGAGGAGTTCCGCACCCGACGCCTCGAGGACGCCGGCCCGTTCACCTTCGTCGCGGCTGACGCACTCGTGCTCAAGGTCCGCGAAGGCGGCCGCGTCGTGCCGGTCCACGTCCTGGTCGCGACCGGGGTCAACGCGGATGGGCACCGCGAGATCCTCGGCGTCCAAGTCACCACCAGCGAAGACGGCGCCGGCTGGCTCGCCTTCTTCCGCGACCTGACCGCCCGCGGCCTGACCGGGGTCAAGCTCGTCACCTCCGATGCCCACGCAGGCCTGGTGGCCGCGATCGGCGCCACCATCCCCGGCGCCGCCTGGCAGCGGTGCCGCACCCACTACGCGGCCAACCTGATGGCCGCGACCCCGAAGACCTCATGGCCGTGGGTCAAGGCGCTGCTGCACTCGATCTACGACCAACCCGACGCCGAGGCCGTCCACGCCCAGTTCGACCGGGTCCTCGACGCCCTGACCGAGAAGCTCCCCGCCGTCGCCGAGCACCTCGAGACCGCTCGCGCCGACATCCTTGCCTTCACCGCGTTCCCCAAGGAGATCTGGCGTCAGATCTGGTCCAACAACCCCAACGAGCGGCTCAACCGCGAGATCCGCCGCCGCACCGACGTCGTCGGGATCTTCCCAGACCGCACGTCCATCATCCGGCTCGTCGGTGCCGTGCTCGCCGAGCAACACGACGAGTGGGCCGAAGGCCGCCGCTACCTCGGACTCGACGTCCTCGCCCGCGCTCAAGCAGTCGACACCACGACCGAGGAGGTGACCAGCACCGAGCTAGAACTCCAGGCCCTCACAGCCTGACGACACTCCCAACCGAGGGATCAACCTCGTACACCACGCCCCTGGACTTGACCTTCCCATCAGCTCGCGGACGGACGCGGCCGACCATCCATCGTCCGTCCAGGCGCGAGCCGCTGCCGCCGGGATGTCGAGTGCGAACCATGCATCAGCCTCGTCGACATCGAAGCGTTTGTGCGCGTAAGTGTTCATCACGATCGCGAATGCGGTGGGGCTCAAGGTGAGGAATTCTGACGGGGGCTCGCTCGGTGAGTGTGGCCCGCTCCGCGATGACCCCGGCGGAGGGACCTCGGTCATTCGCTCTCCCTTCGCACCGGAACAGCGGCGGAGATGGCGAGACTTGCCCATACGCGCGCTCGCTCGGTGGCGAGCCGTAAGCGTGACTCGTCCCAGGTCCACGAGTTGATCTCGGCCTGGAGGAGCAGGTCCGATGCGCAGGTTCGATAGAAGTTGGCGTTGGCCAGGACTTCGCCATCCTGCGTGCTGATGACGTCGAGGGTGTCCTGCTCGAAGAGGTCGTAGGCAGTGATGCCGATGGGCAGGTCAACCCGCTGGTACTTCTGCCCGTCGGGTGCGTCGTATCGCCGCCACATGATGCCCTTGGCAGCCACGTGTGCGCCGGCGTGACCTTGTGGCATGACACAGGCAAGCATCCCGAGACTGTTCAGCCGCTCGCCGCACCGACTGTTGTGGGATGGGTTCGAGGGCGGTAAGACCATGTATAGATGGTATCAGGTCTAGCCAGGTTCGGTCACGCCCTTGGTCCACGCGGCCGAGAGGCGACGTTGGGTGTCGGTGGCTGTCACTACGCCCGCTCGCCGGTCCCAGTAGTGCGCGAGGGTCGTTGCGGTGTTGGCGTGGCCCAGGACCTTGCTCGCCTGCTCCACCCCTAGGTCCTCCACGAGGTGCGTCCCAAGTGTCCGCCTGAAGGAGTGCGGGCCGATCCAATCCAGGTTGCGCCCCGTTGATTCCGCGTACGCGGCACGCGCGTCCCGCCAGGCCGTCCGGACGTTCGTCGGGGAGATGAAGCCGCCGGACGTGGACGCGAAGATCGGCGCGCCAGTGGCAATGCTCCCGACGGCGTCGCGACGTCGCTTGAGCATCGCTAGCACCTCGGGTGGAACCGCGACTTGCCTCGCGCCTGCGTACGACTTCGGGGTTGGCTTCCTGGTCAGGCCCCCGTCCGCGGCGCGACGAATCTCCAAGGTGGGTCCGATCTGGAGCTGGCCAGTCGTGAGATCGGCATCGAGCCACGTGAGCGCGAGCGCTTCGCTGATCCGGCATCCGGTGCCCATGAGGAGCTCGAAGATGTCGCGCAGGGGGATGGAGCGTCGCGTGCGCTGGGACTCGCGAGTAGAAGGTTCGGCCTCCCATAGATCGATGGCCGCCACCACATCGAGGAGATCGTCCAAGGACATGGCGGGCTTGGGGCTTCGATCCCGCCCGTGCCGTGTTCGGATGCCGAGTGCCGGGTTGGTGGCGATGGCCCCTTCGACATAGGCGAAGCCCAACACCTGGCTCAGCACGGTGCGGATCAGTTTCGAGTTCCGTTCAGTGGCCTTCAAGTACGCCGCGATCCGTCCCGGCGTGATCTCACCAACCGACAGCATGCCCAACGCCGGATTGATGTGCTTCACCAGTGCGTGCTCGTACCTGTCGTAGGAGCCGTGTGTGAGGTCTCCTGCGGTCACGTCGAGCCGGCGTTCGGCAAGCCATCGCTCGCCGACGCTCTGTAGCGTTGACGACCGCGTGAGTCGGCCTGCTCTCGCGCCCACTCGGTCCTGGATCGCCTCGAGGAGGGCGACCTCGGCCTTGCTTCGTGTCGCGGCGCGACGGGTAACCGCCCGGACCCGGCCGTCCGCGTCGCGCACGCGAGTCCGCGCCTCCCACGCTCCGGCGTTGGTGCGTCGGCTGGTGATGGATCCGTGTGCCCCGAGGGGGGTTCGTGGGCGGCCCATCACTCGGCCCTTCCGGCGAGCCATGCAGCCACGTCGCCGTGCCGATAGCGGACGTATCGCCCCACTCGGAGAGAGCGCGGTCCGGTGCCTCGTGATCGCCAGGCGTACAGCGTCTGGATCGGGACCTGGAGGTAGTCGCTCAACTGCTCAACGCTCCAGAGTGCCTCGCAGCACTCGTGGTTGGTTCCGGTTGGTTCCTGCGGCATGACGGAGTCATCGGCAGGTCGATCGGTCGAAGGGTCGAGGGAGGGAAGAAAGGCGTAGGCCGTTTGATACCATTTATACATGGTACAACCACGAGCGGTATGTGGCATCGAGTCCCGAGACAGCGGCTGGCGTTCCGCTGGGGAGCAGATCGTCGCGTGGGTGCAAGAGGGGGCCAGACTTGTCGAGGGATGGGCGCCCATCGCTTCCGGGAAAACAGAGTGCGCGTCCGAAGTTGCCGCTGCCCTCGCCAGTACGGGGGACCCTGTCGTTGTCGTGGTCCGTGATGACGATGAAGCCACGCACATGTCCGACCTGCTCTCGGCACGGTTCGTTCAAGACGTCACAGTGTGGGACGTCGGTGACTACCTCGAAGGCCTGGAACGGTGCACCAAGTGGCCGTACGTCGCCACTGTCATCGACCTGGGCTCTATGCAGGTGCCCGTTCCTGCGTCGGGAAACCTGATTCGCTTCACGGATCCGTACCGGCAACAGGCACCTCTCGGGGGCGATGTCATCCACTGGCGATCCTCGCGACTCGTCCCATCGATCGCCCGGGCGATCGACATCGGCCGCTATGGCGGGTCTGGGTGGTGTCTGCCCCAGGACGCAACGGGTGTCGCGCCCGATCATCGGGTCGCTGTGAGTCGAGTCGGCCACGCTCGAGAGTGCGCCGTGGTCGCGCGGCACTACGCTGCATCGACCCGCGACGACTTTGGCCTTGAGACCGCCTACGCCACCGTTCGCGATACGCCCGTGGGTGACATCATCGCCGCGAGACCGGAAGTGCTCGTACTTGCCTACATGGACAGCAACCCGGACCTCCTGGCCAGATTCATGGTCGCTGCCGGAGCCGGAGTCCGGATCGTCACGCCCGAACACCTTGACGATCCACTCTTGAAAGCTAGCGAGTCCGGCGGGCGGGCAACGTTGTGAAGTCCCAGCTCCAGGTCGCGGCACTCAGGCGACAAGGGTGTCTAGGGCCTGTTCACTGGTTCCTGTTGTTGGCAGCCCGGACCGAAGACTCGCGCAGGTTCGCATGAATGCCTCAGAGTCGCCAGGGTTGGCAAGGGCACGTGCCTACCGAGCGAGGAGGCTCCGTGGAATCGAGCAAGACTGGGGGCTGGTGGCAGTCCCGTCAAGCTCGGTGCCAGCGTGGACACCACGCGTCCAGGACGGAGACCGAGTGTGGATTCCGCGCTTCCTCGACGGTTCCCCGCCGTCAGTGACCTGGATGTGCCGGTTCATGTACGCGAGCGGATACGACGCCGAGAGCTCCCTGTTTTGGCTGACTTCTCCCAAGTCAGCGCTACGTGGTGAAAGGCCCATCACGTTGCTTCTTCGCGGAACCCTCGACCCCGTCCTGGCGGCCTTCATCAGTCACCGAGCGATGGGCCCTAGTGCCCATCCTGACTGCTCGCCACAGCCGTCTCGCAAAGCGCAAAGAGAGCGAGATCGTTGGGCTTAGTGGCGGTCTGCTCAGACCAGATGTCGAAGCCAGTTGCAGGCAACTCGCGGAAAAGACGCAACTCACTCCAGTCGGGCAAACGGGGGACTCCCTAGGATTCCTCCCGTCTTTGCGCGCGCCGGCGCCCACGGTCGCACCTAGCCTTTCCACGTGAGCAATAAGGACGACGCCGCCATTGCGAAGATCCGATCCACTTTCGATCAGCTTGAAGCGGACCGCGCTCGTTGGGCAACCGCGAGCCCGCCCCCAACCGGCAGCCCGCTTGCCGAGGACGACGAGACTTGGCCGAGCAGTCCCTTGTCCTCTCACGCCCGCCAGTGCCTCGTCTGTGCATGGGATCACCTGGATCTGACGCGTCTCACAATCGAGCAGGAGCGCTCGTTCCCCACCGCGATCTACTCGGTGCTGCGCGGCGCTCTACTCGGCTCGGCGGAAGCCCTGTGGCTCCTGACTCCCGGCGACCCCGCCGACCGCCGCGAACGTGGCCTAGCCACGACACAGGAGTGGCTAGGCAAACGAATCCAGTGGCAGCACGAGCTCACCCCGGACTTGCTGAGCATCGACGACGCGGCCCGGTCCGGCAAGCAGCTCAAACAGCTCGACACGCACCTGAAGGCGGTCACCGCCCTCCGAGCGAAGAAGTTCAAACTGAACGCGACCTTGATCGTCGAAGAGGCCGCGCGGCAGGTCTTCTCGACCGCGCCTCTTGTCAGGGAGGCCGTGCGCGAATGGCGTCGCCTCGGTGGCGACGCACACGCCCTCGGTTGGCCGCTGATGGGACAGTCAACCTCGTGGGGAGCCAAGGGACCCGATGGTTTGGCGGAGGCCAACGTCGTGGCCGACATGGTCAGCGTTGCCAATGCCTACCTTCTTGCTTGGACGCTCTACCGCGCCGCTGTCACGCGCCTCGATGAGCTTGCAACAGTCCCGCAGGCCCGGAACTGACCCGGCGAACGCGGCGACCCGGTTGCTGTGGGCGGGCCGTGAGTGGTCGCCACCTCAGGGTTCGCACATGCGGCGTCCTGGCTTGCGGCGCTCTCCGGGTTGACGGGCCTCGGAACCGGTCGGCTATCTGCGTACCGACAGGCGGCGAAGTCACGCACGGCATTGGAGGAGGTGCGGCACATCGTTCTCTGATGTGATCGGCAATGTCGGCAGACTGTCGCCTGGGAACGACTTCGGTTCGGGCCTGACCGTGCCTCGTGGGAGCCGATGACGAGCACGCAGAACCGGGGAGGTACTCGATGATTGCCGACTGGCCGCCGTCTGAGCCGTTCGACGAGCGAGAGCCGTGGCCGCCCCTTCTTCCAAGTCGCGCCGCAGTCGGGTTCGTCGCTGTTGGCATTGAGGGGTTAGGGAATGCTCGCGCGATGGCTGCCTTGTGGAGCGATCAAGCTCTCGATGACGCTCATCGGTACTACCAAGCCGCGCGGCAGTGCGCCTGGGCGAACTGGGCCATCGAGCGCGCTGAGGATTGGTCGCCGTCGGGAGAGCAATTCAGCGGCTGGGTTGAGGCTATGTGGATGGCAGGCTGCCGTCTCTTGATCTCCGCTCACCTCGCACAGCAATGGGTCCGCCTGGCTGATCCTGATGTCGCGGAGGTCCCCGGCCTGAGGCGGGCACGCAACGCGATCGAGCACCTGCACGAGGCCGACGTCGACTCCGACCAAGTGATCGCCACCACCATGGTTGGCGACGACGGCAAGGAGCGGGCTTGGGACATCCAGAGATTGCCCGAAGGGCATCTCATCTTCGGAATGGGTAAGAAGCCCCTCGAATCCGTCTTCGATGCAGTATCGCTCGAGGAGATCGTGGCGTTCGCCCGTGAGCACGGCAACCGTCGGACCTGAGCATCGTCCCTGACGGATATGGCAGGTACCCACCCTCGAAGTTGATCGGCGCAGGAAGCGAAACGCGGTATGTGACATGGCCCGAGGTGCGCGCAGTCAGCGGCAGATGCGGCGGATGGACGCAGGTGCCACCTGTCACGTGGGTGGCCCGGAGAAGGCTCGTGCTCGTACCTCGCGCGGGGTCGCGTTGAACCATTGGCGGACCTTGCGGCTCATGGCGGACTGCTCGGAGTAGCCCAGCGCGGCCGCGACCTGTCCGAGCGGGAGGTCGGTCGAGGTCAGGAGGTTCACGGTGGCCGACCTGCGCACGTCGTCGGCGATGGTCTCGAAGGTCTTGCCTTCGTCTGCCAGTCGCCGCTGAAGGGTGCGGGGATGCGTGCCGAGCAGGGCTGCGATCTCGGCCTTGGTGCCGCGGGTGGCTCCTATGGTGCCGCGGAGTGCGTTACGGACCCGGGTCGTTGCTGTTGAGTCGGCCTGTGGGTATCGCTCGGCGATGTAGGCGATCGCGTGCTGACGGATCAAGGGCTGGGCCGCTCGTAGGTCGAGCTGGAGCAGATCAGGCGCCACGTGGAGAGCGGCCTTGGTCTGGCCGAACGAGACATGCGCGCCGAAGACTTCCCGGTAGGCGGAAACGTGGGCGGCTGGCGTGTGAGGTAGCGAGACGGCGCGGGGTGAAACCTCGCCCGCGAAGGCGCGCGCCATCGAGAGCAGGGATGCCAGGCAGCCGTCGATGAGTTGACGGTGCGGGACACCGTCATCGACGAGGACGTCGAACCGGAGGGTGATCCACGCGTCGCCGGGGGCCATGGGTTCGACGACCAGCTGGTAGCCCGGGCTGTGCACGAACAGGTACCGCGAAGCGTCGAGCAGCGCATCGCCCGCGGTCGCTGCACCCTGGATCACCAGCGCGAGCAGGCCCAGCATCTTCGGGTCCTGGCGAGCACCGAGCTGCAGCCCGAGGTCGTGACGTCCGCAGGCGACAGCGGCGTCCTCCAACATCCAGGCGACCGCGTTCATCGAGACCATCGCCTCGGGATCACGGTCCTGCGCCCGATGCAGGCCGTGCCGGCGACGGAGCGCGACCGGGTCGCAGCCCCATTGCGCGACGAGGTCGTCGAAGCCCTGGAGCGCGCCAGCACGCAGGAGCGGACCCACCCGGCCACCGTCGCGGACGTGTCTCGATTCGTCAAGAACGGGAGTGCTGGTGCATTCACGCTGGTGCCGGCAGGTCACCACGACCACACGACAACCCGGAGGAAGCACGATGACGCAGCAAGACGTACTCCTGATCCACGGCACCTGGGGGCACGGCAAGGAGTGGGACGAGTTCGGCGCCCAGCTCACCGCCCGCGGCTACCGCGTCCACGCGCCGAGCTGGCCCGGCCACGGCCACCCCAAGGAGATCGACGTGTGGGGCATGGCCGAGGAGGTCACCCAGCTCGGCATCCTCGACTACGTCGACGCTCTGGCCGACGTCGCGCGAAGCCTCGAGACCCCTCCGATCATCTTCGGCCACTCCGTCGGCGGCCTGCTCGCCCAGCTCGTCGCGGCACGAGTCCCCCACCGCGGCATCGTGCTCCTCGGCCCGGCGCCCGCCGCGGGCGTATGGGCGCTCTACCCCTCCCAGATCGCCCTGTGGGGCGGCTTCACCCCGCGCTGGATCATGGGCAGGCCTATGTTCCCGGTCAAGAAGAAGACCTGGGACAAGTACATCTGCAACGCCGTCGACCAGTCGTTCTCCGACGAGTTCTACAGCAACCTCTGCGCCGAATCCGGCCGCGCCTACCGCGAGATGGTGTTCTGGTTCCTCGACCCCAAGCGGTCCACCCGCGTCAACTTCGAGGCCATCACTGGCGACGTGCTCGTCATCGCAGGCAGCGAGGACAAGTGCTGCGTTCCCTCCATGTGCAAGGCGACCGCCAAGCGATACCGGGGCCGGGCTGACTACGTCGAACTCGACGGCTCCGACCACATGATGATCGGCGGACCGTACATGGACGCCACGCTCCAGGCATTCGACACCTGGGCGGCAGCGAAGGGGATCACCGCCACCACTTCCTAACTCCTCATGCCGACACCGCGATGCGGCCACGCCATGTCATACCCGTGCCCGCAGGCGCGGCCCAGATGCGAGACCGACGCGCGTCATAGTGGGCGCTGTGCATCATGCGCGTACTCGACTGGCGCTCCAGCGGAGCGTGCTGAGGCAGGCAGGTGGAGGTCGCTGCTTACCTCACTGGCACTCACTAGGGTTCGGGTATGACAGACGGGAACCGGACAGGCTCGGCGCTGCAGGAGCAGGCTGTCCAACATCTGTGTCGGGTGCTTCGATCGGCTCGCGAAACTCGCGGACTGACTCAGGCTCAGATCGCCGAAAGCGCAGGCATGACCCGCAATCACTATCAGCTACTCGAGGCGGGGCGCTCGGCAACGGGCGACCTGGCCAACCCGCGACTGTCGACCATCTGTGCTCTTGCGAACGTTCTGGAGTTGCCGCTGGGGGACCTGCTCGCCTGAGTGTCGACGAGTTGCGGCACATCCATGGTGCCATCTATACATGGCATCATGGATGACTGTCGATTGGTGGCCTCGAACGCGCTGATTCGCGATCAACTGAGGGTGCACTGGACGCGTCTGTCCCAGGCGTATGTGGGAGACGGCGACGATGTCAGAGAACTTCAGAGAGACCTCGCGAAACTCATGCGTAGGCTGGAAGTCACCGCGATGATCGCCCGGTGACCCTGGCTGATGACGCGCCGGAACGCCTTGCGAAGAACTTTCTCATCGCAAGAGAGAGCGATCCTGCCGATCGAACGAAGATGTCCCTCCTACAGGGGATGGTTCACCAGACGCTGCTGCAGTACCGCGACCTCCTCAACCTTGGGCCGTACAGCCCAGAAGCGGTCCGGGACGGCGCGCCTGAAAGCGACTTCGACAGGCTGATGGCGTGGGGCGCGAGTCCGGCACGCGACGACTTCGAGGTGCGTGGCCTCCGGCGCGTCGCCTTCAGGGAGGGCAAGTCGCGCGGCTATGAGTTTTGGGTAGGCCCCAACGTCTTCCTGTACTCCGTCGGGTCAGCGAGCAAGGCGGATCTCGACAGGGAGAACTCGTTCGTCACTCACGTTGCCAAGCGCATCGAGGAACTGCGCCCAGAGAACGTGTTGGTTGCGACGTTCTCGAGGCTCATCCGAGCCAACGAGTTCAGCGGAACTTTGCTCAGTGCTCTCAAGTCCGCTGAGTCGACGCTCTACGCGGGTGGAGAGCACAAAATTCAAGTCTCTGAGTTTGCCTCCGAGGCCATGTTCTCGCTGTTCAGTCTCTTCTCGGCTCAGGAACGCAGCGCGATCGTCACTCGACTGCTCCACGGCAAGATCAACAAGGTGCGGCGTGGTGAGTGGTTCCTGGGCAACGCAGCGATTCCCTTGGGATACCGGATCGGCCAGCACGGCCGTCTCGAAGCGAACCCGGAGATGCAGCCCCACGTCGCCAAGATCATCGACATGCTTGGTGATCCGCGCATGACGCCCGCACACTTCGTCACGAACCTGGCCGATATCGGGATATCGCCCCCGTCGGACCACCGGGGCTGGAGGTACATGGAGGGTTGGGATCCTGGGGAGGTTCCTTACGACGATCGAGTTCTGCGCCACTCGATGGCGCGTCCGCCAGCCTCGCATCTGAGCGGCGAAGCCCCCGAAGTCGACGAGGACGAAGATCTTCTTGGTGATGACTTGGTCGCGCCACTTCGCACCAGGGTCGGCCTACCAGATCCGTCGGCGGTCATGAAGCGGTGCTACCGATACCTGGACCTCTGGCAGTACGGGAAGTTGGTCGTTAGGCAGAAGAATGCGCTGCCGGGGGTCAGGGCCTACGCAGACCTCCAAGTCCAGGGAGCGTCGCGAAATAGTCCTGGCTTCGTGGAGCTTGTCTACGATCGCGGCGAACTCAGCCTCCCTGAAGGTTGGGCCGCCGAGGAGCGCATAGAACGCGCCCGAGAGTTGAAGGCGACACGTGAGTCGAACCCGCTCCGCGGGCAGAGCCGATTCCCGTTCGTCGGGCCCATGCCGCAGTGGAACGAGTCCTACGAACCGCCCGAGAGCGCGACACCTGCGGGGCTAGGCCCAGCTGGTATGACGTCGGTCGAGCGGGAGTACTACGTCACCTCTACGTCCCGAACCCGGAGCAACCACAACCCTCCGACTTACGATCTGCAGTCGCGACCGGCCACCTTGATGGGCGAGCCTTGGCGATCGACTCGAACCGAGAACGCCCTCGAGGGACGCGTTGCTGTGCATCGTTTGCACCGGGCAATCGTCGGGGCGGCTATCGAGGCCTTTAGGGACGGCGTTCGACTGGAGTCGGTGGACTCCAGCGCGCAGCGCGACCTCGAGGCGCAATGGCATGCAGAGACGCAGCGACTGAGCAGGGAACTCGATGCTGCTCTGGCCGAGGCCAACCGCGAGCTCGAGGAGCTCTCGGAGGCGCGGCGGGCCAGTGCTTCTCCACGCGAACTGGCACTGCGTCAGCGACGCGTGGACGATACGGGCGCGCGAATTGAGCGGCTTGAGCATGACTTGGCTCAGCGTCCAGAGGCGCCGCCGCGACGAAGAGTTCCGCTCAGATTCAACATAGTGGCCGCCGAGTTGGCCCAGGCGCTGACCACGCTCGGCACCTCTGACGCGCCGCTTGAGCCAGAGGTGGTCGGCGCCCTCGCCGGGGTCCTCCACGAGTTCCGCTTACGGAAGGTATCTGCCCTCGAGTTTGAGTTCCGGTTCTACCTGTTGCTGCCCACGGAGGATGGAGCAGTTCGGGCCGGCCCTATCGTCGGAACGTGTCCTGTTGTTGGCCGCATTCTCGAGCCGCGCGTCGGCCGCGATCGGGGTGCAGACATCGCCCGACGACTCATGGTCAGCGACGGCACACTCGATGGTGTCCTTCGCCCGGTTCAAACGACTGGCGCCGATGACCTGGTCCGTGCTGAAGCCTATTTGAGGGACCGGGGGGTGCCGCCGGCATCCGTACGAGCGCTGCTCGGAGCTGTGCCCGTCGAGACGAGAAGAGCCATCTGGCACCTTCTTCACCCTGACGAGCACGGGGTCGCGGACGGCTCGACCGACCCTCGTTTCATGGAAATGCTTCGATCGGTCTACCTCGGAGAGGTGTCCCAGCGAGCCGGGCAGGGCCCTATCTGGTTCGCAGGCAGTCTCATGCAGACCGAGATCGTGAACTATCTGTCGACCCGCGAATGGGTTCCGCGTGCCCTCTACCTCGACTGGCTTGAGGACGCGGGCTTCTCGGCGGCTGGCTACAACAGGTACGTGCTCAAGAGCGCGAGCGAGGAAGGTAGTGAACATCCCTACCTCGCCATCGCCCGTCCATTGGGAGGGAGAGGACGGCCCGCGCCGGAAAGCGTCGGGCTCTTCGATTGCCCTCACTGCATGGAAGCGTTCGCGATGTCGGTGTACGTCCCCGTGCCAGAAGTTCGTACGGGACTGCTGTGTCGACACTGCCTTCGTAGCCGGGCCGCGGACTCTCCGCAGTACCCAGCGTCCTACCTTCACGTCACCCGTGCAGAGGCGGAGCGGCGATTGCTTGCCGTCCACCCGGACGAGCGGCTCCGGGTCGGCATCATGAGCGCGAGCGTCGAACTGCGTCGACGGGCGCAAAGCTGGGAACAGGAACGGGGTGACGGGACGGCTCGCGTTGCCGTTACGGACGCGCTCCTGGAGCGATACCTACACCAGGTGGCCGCAGGTGGGGTCCGAGATCCAGGCGCCATACGAGAGTGGGCGCGCGCGACGAACGCTCCTGATGTAGGTGATCGAGGGAGGCTGCGACCGGAGGTCGTCCGGCAGTTCGGCCGCGACTTCCTGCCGGTCGATCTGGGACCGGTTCGAGACTGGCTTGCAGCCCAGACGCGCCGGCTGCCGCCCCGAGGAGAGGCCCGTCTTGCAGCGCTAGATGACTACACGAACTTCGTGCACGACCTGCACTCGTGATCGGTGGCAGTCGCCTAGGCTCCGTCCGTGCCTTCGCGAGAAACCAGATCCATTGACGATCCGGACGCGCCATCGCGCTATCGGATATTGGCGCTTGCGGATGCGCTGGCGGAGCGTCTGGACGGCCAAACTACCGAGCCGGTGGGCGAGCTACGAGTCGAGGCTTCGGTGTGCCGGGAAAACAACGATGGTGACCATGAGAGCCACGGGCCCTGAACAGGCGGCACGCATGACATTGCGATGCCGGCCAGTTTGATGGTCGCAGACGTTTCTGCAGGTCAGAGGGGCAATGGCCCCGGTGCGGAAATTGCGTAGGTGGTGGTCGGCAGTCAGTGGATCTGCGCAGAGCAGTGTCGCGGGGCTGCCGCGAAACGCGCGCTAAACCGGACGGGCATGAGGTGTGAGGTGTTGGATCTTGAGAATCCCTCAGCACGGATGGATGCCCGTGAAAGACGGCGAACGATCAACAGAGACGGCCCGGGGGACTTGGGTCCGAGTACTACGGACCGCAATCACTGACTCGGGCCAGGGGGACTGCTGCACGATCAGGTGACAGGTCGGGTTAGGCAGCCTGGACGGCTTTGGTGGTCATGATGGTTTCGTACTCGACGGGGGTCAATCGTCCGAGACCGGGCTGTCGACGGCGCCGGTGGTAGGTGCGCTCGATCCAGGTCACGATGGCGATCCGCAGGTCCTCGCGGGTGGCCCAGGTCTGACGGTCCAGAACGTTCTTTTGGAGCAGGGCGAAGAAGCTCTCCATGGCCGCGTTGTCGCCCGCGGCACCTACTCGGCCCATCGATCCGACCATGGCGTGATGGTTGAGGGCGTGGACGAATTTCCTGGATCGGAATTGGCTCCCTCGGTCGGTGTGGACGACGCAGCCGGCGACCTCACCGCGCCTGGCGACAGCGTTGTTGAGTGCCGCGACTGCCAATCGCGACTTCATCCTGGAGTCGATGGAGTAGCCCACGATCTTGTTGGAGTAGACGTCCTTGAACGCGCACAGGTAGAGCTTGCCTTCGCGGGTCCAGTGCTCGGTGATGTCGCCGACCCACAGCTGGTTGGGCTCCTCGGCGGTGAAGGCATGCCGGGTCACACCGTGCTCGTCGACGACCGCGCATAGGTCGTCGTGGACCGGCGGGCCGGGCCGCCCGGCCCTGCCCTTCTTGGGTTTGCCGAAGGCGCTCCACCAGCCGTTGGTCGAGCAGATACGCCACGCTGTCCGCTCGCACATGGCCTCACCGGCCTCAGCGGCCTCGTCGATGAGGAACCGGTAGCCGAACTCGGGGTCCTCGCCGTGGGCGTCGAACAGAGCGTTGGCGCGGTAGGCCTCGACCAGCTCGGCGTCGGTGACCGGGGACGCGAGCCAGCGGTAGTAGGGCTGGCGGGCGATCTTGAGTACCCGGCACGTCACCGTGACGGGGACACCGTCAGCGGCCAACTCGCGGACGAGCGGGTACATCTGTAATGGGTGGCTGGCTGGCCCGTGGCTGGCTGGAAGGCTGAACGTCGGCCTACGCGCGTGACTCGCGGTATATCCGACCCACCACTCGTGGCGGTGTCTTGAAAATGACATGTCCGCACGCAGGTCGAGGTTCGGCCCCCACGCGCAGATGCCTTGATTAGAAGCCTGTCCGACTACCAGCACGCATGACGACGTGACGGCCGATGCCGTTGCACCCTTCGATGGCCCAGACCCGGTCCGGCCACTGGGTGACGTACTCGAGCATCGACTTGAAGCCGGCGGTGTCGGTGCCGAAGCGGCCACCACCCAAGACCGCTTCATCCGCAGCCATGACCTCGATGGTCACCGACCGCTTGTGCGGGTCCATCCCGATCACGACCCGTGCATCCGTTGCCCTCACGACACTGTCCTCCTGTTCGATCCCTGACGGTTGTCGAGTCGGGAGGGCAACGCTGCTTCGAGCTAGGCAAACCCCTCTTGAGCCTCTCCTGACCCATTGGCGGCGCCCGGGCCGCGCAGGCCAAATGAGAGCCACACGACCAGCGCGGGCAGCCGATGTGAGAGCGACGGCCCGGCCGCCTGAACCGAGCCTCGCCAGGCACCGGTTCTGAGGTCAACGGAACAAGCAGCCGATGAGCGGACGCTAGGAGCGTGCCCGCCATTCCAGAGCGCGCAGGACCCCGATGAGGTGTGCCAGGTCGTGCCATGCCGCCTCCGGCACGCGCTCGTGCCCGTCCTGCATGGCGTGCGCGATGTCGTCGCTCAGTTGGCCAGCGGTGAACGCGTTGGGCTCACGACTCACGTCGAATGCGTCCTCGACTGACAGATGCCAGTAGTAATCCACGTCGACAGATACGGGTCTGCTGAACGATCAGGGGACTTCTGATCACGCTGCCTGATCGGCGGCCTTGCTCATGATGAGTTCATACTCGATGGGGGTCAACCGGCCGAGTCGGTTCTGGCGCCGCCGACGGTGATAGGTCCTTTCGATCCAGGCCACGATCACGAGACGGAGTTGGTCGCGGGTCTCCCAGCGGCGGCGGTTCAAGACTCTCTTCTGCAGTAGCGAGAAGAAGGACTCTATGGCCGCGTTGTCCCCGGCGGAACCGACCTGGCCCATGGATCCGACGAGCTGGTGGCGCCAGAGCGTCTGCTGGACCTTCCGGCTTCGAAATTGCGATCTACGATCCGAATGGACGCGGCAGCCTGCGACCTCGAGGCCCTCGATCGCGCGGCGTGCGACGGCGCTGTTAAGCGCATCGACGGCGATCTTGGACTCCATCCGGTCGCTGACGGAGTAGCCGACGATCCGGTTGGACAGCGCGCAAAGTCGGTAATTTAGGTGAGGGAGTCTGCGCATTGGCGATGCCGCCTTTAGATCCGTTCATGTTCCGAACGGCGGACCTGGAGGCCCGCGATGCCGCCGACGAGTCCAGTTCAGCGTACGCGCCAAGTGCCCGCGATCGGCCGGAAGGGCAGTGTTGCGAAGCCGCGAATGGGCCCTGACTGCAGTCGCACGGCCGACTCTTCGTCGACCTCCCAGTCGCGATGACGAGAGAGCAAAGCCTGCAGCGCCGATCGTGCCTCGAGCCGCGCGAGAGAGGCGCCTAGGCAGAAGTGGACGCCGTGTCCGAGAGCAAGGTGCTGTTCAGCGCTGCGATGGATGTCGAGTCGGTCGGCGGCGGGAAAAACCTGCTCGTCGCGATTGGCGGACCCGAACAGCAGAAGCACCACGTCGCCTGGCTCCAGGTCCTGCCCGTGCATGGTGGTCGAGCGCGTGAGCGTCCGGGAAAGTCCCTGGACTGGAGAGTCGTAGCGCAGGAGCTCCTCGACGGCGCGTGGAAGGAGTTGTGGATCGTCCGCCATTGCGTGCCGGGCGTCGGGTTCGCCAGCAAGCGCTACCAGACTGTTGCTGAGGAGGTTGGTGGTCGTCTCGTGCCCGGCGACCAACAGTAGGAAGCAGAAGCCGAGGAGCTCGTCCTCGCTCAAGCGCTGTCCCTCGACCTCGGCTTCCACCAGGGCACTCATGAGATCGTCGCGCGGACGGATCCGCCTTTCGGCCAGGAATGAGGCGAAGTAGTCGTACAGAGCTGCGGCCGCCTCGAGGGCGCCGCCGATCCGCGGGCTTTGTGGCTGTGACTGGATGAGCTGGGTTGACCAGCGTCGGAAGGAGTCACGGTCCTCCCGTGGCACCCCGAGGAGGTCGGCGATGACGATGGCCGGCAAGGGCGCAGTCAGCGCCTCGACAGCGTCCCAGGTCTCGTGCGAGGAAGCGTCGTCAAGAAGCCCCTCGATCAACTCCTGGATGCCTGCCTCGAGTGTGGCTATCCGACGAGGTGTGAAGGCGCGGCTGACGATACGCCGCATCGCCGTGTGGCGTGGCGGGTCGGTCATGATCAGCATGGGCAGGAAGAGGTCCGCCATGCTGGGGGCGCCGACCGTCGGGAACACCCCCGATGCTGACGAGAACGTCGAGGGATCGTGCAGTGCGCTGGTCACGTCGGAGTGCCGGCTGAGCACCCAGCACCTCCCGGCGTCGGACCAGTAGACCGGCGCCGCCTTTCGCAGAGCTTGATACGTCGGATAGGGATCGGCCATCACCACGGGGTCGAAAGGGTCGTAGTACACCGCTGCTGCACTCATCGGAGCTCCGGATCCCGCCGACTGCCATGTGCGACGAAAGTTGGATGTGAAGTCTGGATGTTGAGTACAACACGTCACAGGTCGTGAGTCGAGGACTCTATGGGGCACGATCGTCCCGTCGGTGAGAGACAGGTGGGAACCATGATGAAGAGAGCACTGCCCGCGAAGATCGCAAGCCAGTTGTATGCAGCGGCAGAATTGATCGCGGATCGCGGCCTTGAAGGGACCCGTATGGAGGAGATCGCAGAAGCGACCGGGATTCCCAAGGCGACCCTCTACTACCACCTGGAGGGCAAGAATGCCGTGCTCGAGTTCCTTCTCGAGGATTTCCTCGACCTCATCGCGGGAGCGGTCGCGGTGGCCAAGGACGCCGACGGCAGCGCCTCTGAGAGGCTCCGCGCCTCGATCACTGCCCAACTCTCCCTCATGCTGGAGCACCCGCACCTGTGCCGCGCCCTGGTAGGCGACCTGGGCCGTGCAACTCGCCTACCTGATCTGGCGGCAGCACTTGATGCAGCCTTCCTCACCCCCATCCGAGAGTTGCTCGAGGAGGGCGCACGCGACGGCTCTCTCGCACGGTTCGAAGATCCGACTACGGTGGCTACGAGCATCTTTGGTGCTGTGACCGTGGCGGGATTGAGTGCGACGGCAGGTGCTCGGCAGCGAACGGCAGCGGATGCGGCCACACTCTCGGGGTCGATCTACACGATGTTGACGCTGGGAATCGCCGGCATCTCGCCGAGCTGACAGCAGCCGATCACGCGGAGGCGATCCGCTCCGGTGACGAGAGCCCGAGGTAGCGCAATCCCACCTCGGTGATCTTGGTGGCAGCTTCCTCCCGAGACAGTGCCGGAAGGGCCAGATGGCTCACCGTGAGCCGCACGAGGGCGTCGGCAGTGTCGACAGCCTCTCCTCCCTTGAGAGAGGGGACTCGGGACGCCAACCAACTCGCCAGCGATTCCGAGGCCAGGTGGAGCAGTTGTGCGGACGTGGTGAGCAAAGGCAGGATCCCATTGGCCACCGGCGCTGAGTCTTGGTGGGAGATCAGCACCGCCCTGAGAAGGGTGCTGCGGTCGGCTTCTCGCAGGACGTACTCCACCGCGGCAGCAAGACCGACGGCGGCGTCGCTGCCCTGGTGTGCCAGGACTTCTTCGATCCCATCGATGAAGCGAGAAGCCTCGCGCAGCACCACGGCCTCTCCCAGGCCTGCCTTGTCCCCGAACTCCTTGTAGAGAAAGGCCCTCGAGATGCCGGCCGCCTCTGCGATCTCACTCATCCTGACGCGGTCCCAGCCGCGTTCAGAGATGTGCTCGTGAGCGGTCTCGATGACGGCGGTTCGGACCGCCTCGCGATAACGCTCGCGCATGGATGGTGCAGCCATGTAGACACGCTACTGCCTTTGTCGGACCGTGGACCCGCGTCTGCGACGGTGCCAGGAGACACGAACGGCTGTCTTGCCTATGCTGGTGACAAAGTTGCCTTTTTGTTGTGGAGGAATGCATGGCTGATCGGTCCGGCGCAACGGTGATGAACTACCCGCATCGTCGAGGTGGGCACTGCGGGTCCGGCGCCATGCGCGACCTGCTCGAGTGGGCGGGGCTGGGGTGGGACGGGCCACCCGGTGAGGGTCTGGTCTTTGCGTTGAGTGGGTCCCTTGACCTCTCTTACGTGCGGGACGCGACCCTCATGCCGCCGGTGTACCTCGTCGGCCGCGGGAGCGATCTGGAGACCGACCTGCCCGAGCGACTGGGCGCGAGCGTCTCGGTGCTCGCCAGCGACGATCCGACCGAGGGGTGGAACTGGGTGCGCGACGCCGTGGATGCGGGACGTCCGGCGCTGGTGTGGGCCGACATCGCCGAGCTCCCCTACCTTCGCGTCCGGTTGCAGATGAGTCGTCACGACATCGTCGTCATCGGGTACGACGACGAGCAGGAGCTCGTCCATGTCGTGGACAACGATCGCGATGAGGTCCAGCTGGTGTCCTACGCGGCACTGGCGAGAGCCCGGTCATCACAGGGATTCCCCGTTCCGACGCGGCACACGTACTACGACATCGATTGGCCAGAGCGTCTGCCGGAGCTATCGAGTGCAGCAGCGCAGGCCTTCGCACAGGCGGCCGCCTCGATGACCTCCGCCGACGGCCCCTCGATCGTGAGTGGTCGGGACTCGACGGCCGTGGGGGCCACCGGCTTGGCAGCCGTGGACCTTTTCGCAGCGGACATCGCATCGTGGCCGGAGGTCTTCCCCGACGACGTGCTGGACCTGATCCTGCACGGGCTGAGCGCCTTCGTCGAGAAAGCTGGCACCGGCGGTGGGCTCTTCCGTCGACTGCTCTCCAGCGGGGCGGCGGACATCGCACGTATGACCGGGGACACGCGAGCCGGCGACGTCGCTGTCGCGGCCCACGACTGCGCCGAGGGCTGGTCACTGGTCGCGTCCCTGGCGCGGGAGGCGGGACCTGCGCGGGACAGATGGCAACAAGCCGCAGACGCGGCCGGCGAGCTGCCTCGCTTGGAGCGCGACCTCGTCGCCGCCCTGAACGTTGCTGCCGCAGACCAGGGGACCCCCGCGTGATGGACAGGACATGGGACGCAACTGAGGCGTTGACCGCGGGACGATTCGTCGACAGCGACCACCCCGATGTCCAGGACTTCACGAGGTCGACCCTCGCGGGCGTCTCGGATCCTCACGGTCGGATCGGCACGTTGTTCGCCGCCGTCCGCGACATGTTCCGCTACGACCCCTACAGCGTGTCTGGTCACCAGGACGACTACCGCGCCAGCGCGATCTTGGCAGGCGGACCAACGTGGTGCGTCCCCAAGGCGGTGCTGCTGACGGCCTGCCTCCGTGCGGCCGGGATCCCGACCGTGCTGGGCTTCTCGGACGTTCGCAACCACCTCAGCAGCCCGGCACTACTGGAGCTGATGGGCACCGATCGCTTCGTGTTCCATGGCTGGACAGCAGTCCTGATCGACGGCACATGGCGCAAGGGATCGCCCGCGTTCAACACCGACCTGTGCCATCGCTTCGATGTGCCTCCGCTCGAGTTCGATGGCACCGGGGATGCGCTGCTGCATGCCACCGACGGCGCCGGCAACCGTCACATGGAGTACGTGCATGAGCGAGGCATGTTCCTCGACCTCCCCTACGACGACATGATGACGACGCTGACGAGCACATACGGCTCCGCGATGGTCCGTGACGGGGTGGGAGCGTCGCACAGCGACTCCTCCTTCCATCCCTGAGTGCTGCATGGCTTGGCGTCACGCCGACGTGCGGTCCTCGTCGCTCAACTGCCGCACCATGGTCGTGAGTCTGTGCTCGAGCCGCTCGCGGCCGAGCGTCGCCGCCAGCGCCGGTTCGAGGCCTCGCAGATCGTGCAGGGGAATGGGTTCGCCGACCACGATGGCGACCCGCTTGCGTCGTCCCCACTGCAATCGCCCGGTGTAGGCGGGCAAGATGGATTGAGCCCCCCACTGCGCAACCGGCAACAGAGGCACCGAGGCCTCCAGGGCGATCCGCACCGCGCCCGACTTCATGGGCATCGGCAGGCCATCATCACGCCGTGTGATCGACGCTTCGGGATAGACCAGGATCAGTCGACCGGCGAGCGCGGCCGCGACGGCATCGTCATACGCGCCATAGCCGGCCGTGCGATCGACCCTGACGTGACCTGCCGCCCGGAACCACCAACCCACGAGAGTTTGTCCGAAGAGGGCGTCCTTGGCCAGGAAGCGCGGGACGCGTCGCTGGGCCAGCACCATCTCCGCGACCAGTAGAGGGTCGATGTGTGAGACGTGATTCGCGGCGAGCACAGCGCCGCCCGAGGCTGGGATGCGCTGGACGCCCCGCCAGTCGGCACGGCGAAGAAGCATCAGCACTGGCTTGCAGACCGCTAGCGCCAGCCACCAGGCGAGGCCGCGCCGATCGCCACGGGCCGGACGATCGCGTCTCATCGTAGGTACGTGCACCATCATGACTGTAGACAATATGGGCGCGATCGTCTTTCGTCGAACATGGACGTGCCACGTGTACACACTCACCGAGGACAAGGAGAACTCATGAGCGACGCGCAGGGACAAGGGCGCCAGCCGGAGGCGGTCAAGACCGTCGACGACGACACCGACCGCCAGCCGATGTCGACCTTGGACGCCTGGGTTCGGTCGATGGCCCACCCGGAGCCAGCGTCGTTGGGGAGGTTGCCGGCCCATTCCCCCACCTGCGCGGGCTGTGGCAGCGAGAATCCGGCCGGCCTCGCGCTCGTGGTCGATGCGACCGAGGACGGGGTGCGCGCCGTGCACCGCTTCGACCGCCGTCAGGAGGGCGCGCCGGGCATCGCTCACGGCGGCCTGGTGGCGGCGGCCTTCGACGACTTGTTCGGGTTCCTGCTCTACCGGGTGGGTGAATTGGCGGTGACGCGGTCCCTGACCGTGGAGTACCTCCGGCCAGTGCTCCTCGGTACGGACTACGAGTTCACCGCCAAGGTCCGCACTCGAGAGGGTCGACGCTTGCACGTGGACGCCTCGGCCGTTGAGACGGACGGGCGGCGTGTAGCCACGGCCGACGCCACTTTCATCATCGTCGATGTGGACCACTTCGAGCAGGGAAGAGCGACGACGCTGCCCTGAATCACTCGCGAACGAAAGGCTCGAGTTCCACGGCGGGGTCCAGGTCGATGCCTCGCCCGGACAGAGCGCGCAGGAGCACGAGCGTGACGTGATCGGAAAGTCGTTCGGTCATGACGTCTAGGCTCTCGTCTCTCTGGTCGAGCCACCAGATGATGGTCGCGTCGACCATGCCCATGACGCCGACGAGGATGCCCTCGGGGAACGAGCTCGGCGCAGCATTGGTGTAACCCCGCGCTGCCACGGCGATCTCATCGAGGAGCCGTGTGCGGCCCATGCGCGCTTGGTGGAGCGTTCGACTGTGACCCCGGGCCGCCAGGAGCCGATAAAGATGCGGATGCGCGTCAGCCCAGGTCGCGCAGGCCTCGACCAGTCCCTGCACCACCATCAGCGGCGTTCCGCGATGTGACAGATGTGGCCGGATATGGTCGTTGAGGCGTCGCGCCGCAAGCCGGACCATCTCTGAGTCCAGGTCCTCGCGGCTGGCGAAGTATCGGTAGATGTGAGGTCGCGGCATCTCCGCCCGTTCGGCGATGACTGCCGTGCCGGCCTCGATGCCGATGTCATCCACTGCCAAGAGCGCGGCTTCGGCGATGTGGCGTCGCCGACGGGCGCGCGCCCCGTCATCCCCGGCTGTGCGCCGCCGCACGGTGGAGTCGACCCACTTTCCCACCTCGACCACGGGACTCAGTCTAGGCCGCAGCAGTTTCAGGGTCGCCTGACGGGTTGCGCTCGTGACGATGGAACACCTTGTACCCAGACGCGCGGTGTTGTTCTATTGGGTACACCGAGTACCCCACCGTTTGGAGCTGACATGACCGACCGCCGATCCCCGTGGATGGATGCGGATCTTGACGACGTTCGAGACCTCGCCCGCACTTTCTGCGAAAAGGAGATCAAGCCTCACATCGACGACTTCATCGCGCAGAAGCACGTCGACCGACAGCTGTGGAACCGGGCCGGCGAAGCCGGTCTGCTCTGCTTGTCCATTCCCGAGGAGTACGGCGGTGGGGGCGGCAGCTTCGCCCACGAGGCCATCTTGATCGAGGAGCAGGCTCGGGTCGGAGACAGTTCCTGGGGCGCTTCGCTACACAACGGCATCGTCGCTCACTACCTGCTGGCCTACGGCACCGAGGAGCAGAAGCAGCAGTGGCTTCCGAAGATGGCCACAGGTGAGGTCGTGGGCGCGATCGCCATGACCGAGCCCGGCACAGGGTCAGATCTGCAGAACATCAAGACCAAGGCCACGCGCGAGGGGGATGAGTACGTCATCACCGGCTCCAAGACGTTCATCACGAACGGGTCCCAGGCAGACTTGGTGCTGACCGTGGTCAAGACTGATCCGGAAGATCGTGCGGCCGGCATCTCCCTCATGCTGGTTCCCACGAGCAACGAAGGATTCGCCCGAGGGCGGGTGCTCGACAAGATCGGGATGAAGGGGCAGGACACCTCCGAGCTCTTCTTCGACGGAGTGCGCGTCCCTGTCTCCAACCTGCTGGGCCTGACTGAGGGACAGGGCTTCGTCCAGCTCATGCAGCAGCTCCCCCAGGAGCGACTGCTGGTCGCGGTCTCGAACGTGGCCGCGATGGAGTTCTGCCTGCGGGAGACCCTGGCCTACGTCCGCGATCGCAGTGCCTTCGGACGACCGATCTGGGGTTTCCAGAACACGAAGTTCAAGATGGCTGAGGTCGCCACAGAGGCTCGCGTCGCCCGGTCCTTCGTCGATGAGTGCATCCAGATGCACCTGGGTGACGGTCTGGACATCCCGACCGCAGCCATGGTCAAGCTGTGGTGTTCGGAGCGTGCCCAGCGGGTGGCCGACGCTTGCCTGCAGCTGCACGGCGGGTACGGCTACATGAACGAGTACCCGATCGCCCGCATGTGGGCCGACATGCGGGTCTCGCAGATCTACGCCGGCAGCTCCGAGATCATGAAGGAGATCATCAGCCGGTCGCTGTGAGCCCTGAGTGACCGAACTCGACCAGGGCCTTGGGCGGTCCAGTTTCGGCTAGTCATGACCGGACTCAGGGCCGCGGACACACACGTTGTTCGCGGCCCTGAGCCATGTCGAGAGTTCAGCTGCGCTCGATGCGCTCCAGGTAGGCCCGGCGAGCTTCGTTGTCCACGCGGTCGAGGAACACGGTGTCGGTGCCCAGCATGGAGCCGAGCTGGGTCGCGACCCGGCCGGGGACGAACTTCATGGCCGCCACCATCGTTCCCGCGACCCGCGTGACGCGGACGAACGGCTGCGGACGCTCGATCAGCGCAGCGGTCGCCCGGGCGATCTCCTGCGGTTCGGCGTTCCTCATCCCCTTCGCCCCGCTCGTTCCGGAGACGAGTTCGGTGTTGGTGAAGGTGGGGCGCACCGTCGACAAGTTGACACCCGACCTGCGGTACTCCTGTCGCGCCGCCTCGGTGAAGCCGATGACAGCGAACTTGGTACCGCAGTACGTCGCCAGGCCCGGCACGGGGAGCTCGCCGGCGAGGGAAGCGGTGTTGATGATGTGCCCGCGGCGACGGGGCAGCATCCGCTGCAAGGCCACCTTCGTGCCGAAGATGACACCGAGAACGTTGATCTCGACCTGACGGCGGGTCACCTCGTCGGGTTCTTCGTGCGCGTGCCCCGTGGGCATCACTCCCGCGTTGTTGATGAGAACGTCGAGCGGACCCAACGCCTCCTCCGTCACGTCGAGGAAGTTGCCGATCGAGGCAGGGTCAGTGACGTCAAGGCGGACCGCGACGTCGATCCCGAGGTCCTCGGCGGCAATCTTCAGCTGGCCCTCGTCGATGTCGCCGATCGCTACCTTGTGCCCGCGCCCGATCAACTCCTTGGCGGTGTGGTAGCCGATCCCGCGTGCCCCTCCGGTGATGGCCACCACTTTCGCTGACTGCGTTGATGACATGTTCTCTCTTCCTTTCACAGACCCAGACGCTGCCGTAGGCCGCGTCCAGCAGCCAGCCGCAGCACGCGGCCGGCAATGGCCGTACGCCGGGCGGAGTACGGGTACCACGTGAGCTCTTTGGTGGTCACCGGCATGCGCGGCTCGGTGATGGCTTGGACGCGGCAGTACTTGCGCAAGCCCTGGGCGCCGCCGAGCCGGGCACCCATGCCGGAGGACTTCCACCCGCTGTGGGGCAGACCCACGGCGAAGAGATTGCTGAAGACGTCGTTGATGTTCACCGCGCCGACCTCGAGCTGATCGGCGACGCGTCTGCCTCGACCCAAGTCGCGTGTCCAGACCGTCGCGGAGAGACCGTATTCGGAGTCGTTGGCCAGGGTGATCGCCTCCGCCTCGTCGGCCACCCGCATGATGGGCAGCGTCGGTCCGAAGGTCTCCTCGGTCATGCAGGACATGGTGTGGTCGACGTCGACCAGGAGCGTGGGGGCGAAGAAGTTGCCCTTCGTTCCACGCTCCCCGCCCACCAGGACGCGTGCGCCGCGTTGCCGCGCCTCCTGGACGTGACGCTCGACGGTGTCCACCTGTTCCTTGGTGACCATGGCGCCGACATCGTCGCGCGCGCCCGCACCCTGCCTCAGTGCCCCCAGAGCTGCCGCAACCTTCTCCACCAGCTCGTCGTACACAGCATCGACGGCGTAGACCCGCTCGACAGAGATGCAGACCTGTCCGGAGTTGAAGATGCCGCCCCACACGAGGCCATGAGCTGCTCGGTCCAGGTCGGCGTCCTCGAGGACGATGGCGGCATCCTTGCCTCCCAGCTCCAGGCTGACCGGCTTGAGGAGTTCCGCGCACCGCGTCGCCACGCGGCGGCCGGTGGCCGTCGAGCCGGTGAACTGCACGAAGTCAACCGCCTCCACGACAGCTTGACCAGCATCGCCAGCACCAGAGACGTGCTGCAGCACCGCGGGTGCGCCGATCTCCTGCCAGCCCTCGATCACGCGCGCGCAGGTCAGCGGCGTCATCTCCGATGACTTCGCCAGCACGGCGCAGCCGGCTGCCAGCGCTGGTGCCGCATCCATGAGGAACAAGGTGATGGGGAAGTTCCACGGAACGATGAGTCCCACCAGCGGGTAGGGACGGTAGGTGCGCGAGAGTCGCTTGGGCAGGCTGAGGAGACCGGAAGAGCCCACCCGCTCAGGTGCCAGGAACTTCTCGGCGTGATCTGCGTAGTAGGAGATGAACTCGCACGACGCCGTCGTCTCGACCAGGGCATCGGGTCGGACCTTCCCCGTCTCTGCGACCAGGAGGTCGGTGAGCTCGTCGGTGTGGTCGAGGATCCACCCGCGCCACGCGCGGAGCCAACCTGCCCGAACCCTGGGTCCCATGTCGCGCCACGCGGTCTGCGCGAGGCGCAGGTCTCGGGCCATGGCGGCGACTCGTGCCGCGTCGTCAACAGGGAGCGACTCGAGGGGCTCGCCGGTGGCAGGTCGCCGGATGTCCAGGACAGAGGCTGAAGGTGGTGTCACGATGGAACTCCTTGGGTCAGGGCCGGTGTGGTGTAGTTCGGTGGTCAGGCAGTCGCGGCTGTACGTCCGGATTTTTCCGTCGAGCCGGATGTACGGGGTGTCGCCACATCGCTCTTGAATGAGTGCGGCGGCGGGGTCATGCCGTGCTCGCGGCACCAGGCACCCGGCTCGCGCTGGCTGCGGCGCGGGATGCCGTTGGACGGCTCGAGCTGCAGCGGGATCGGGGGCAGCGGAGGCAGCTCCTGGTCCGCCTCGGCCGCGAGCTCGTCGGCGTCCTTCTCCTCGGACATGCCGATCGGGCCGACGCGCTGGGCGTTGAGGAACTGCCGCACCACCGGCTCCTCCGAGCTCAGCAGCATCTCGCGCGGACCGAACATCGCCAGGTGCTTGTGGTAGAGCAGGCCGATGTTGTCCGGCACCGTGCGGGCGGTGTTGATGTCGTGGGTGACGATCAGGAACGTCGCGTCGATCTGGGCGTTCAGGTCGACGATCAGCTGGTTGAGGAACGCGGTGCGCACCGGGTCCAGACCCGAGTCCGGCTCGTCGAAGAGGACGATCTCGGGGTCGAGCACCAGCGCGCGGGCCAGACCGGCGCGCTTGCGCATGCCGCCGGAGATCTCACCGGGCAGCTTGTCCTCGGCACCGAGCAGACCCACCAGGTCCATCTTCTCCATGACGATCGAGCGGATCTCCGACTCCGACTTCTTGGTGTGCTCGCGCAGCGGGAAGGCGACGTTGTCGTAGAGGTTCATCGAGCCGAACATCGCGCCGTCCTGGAACAGCACGCCGAACAGCTTGCGGATCTCGTAGAGCTCCTTCTCCGAGCAGGAGGCGATGTCGGTGCCCTCGATGATGATCGAGCCCTGGTCGGGCTTGAGCAGACCGATGAGGGTCTTGAGGAACACCGACTTGCCGGTGCCGGACGGGCCGAGCATCACGCAGATCTCGCCGGCGGGGACGGTCAGCGTCACGTCACCCCAGATCAGCTGCTTGCCGAAGGACTTGCTCAGGTGCTCGACCTTGATCTCCACGCCCATGTACGTGTACTCCTTTTCCGAGGGACGGCGGGTGGCTGCCGCCACGAGGTGCTAACGCGTCTGCAGGTCAGCGATGAGCCACTCGGAGTCCGTACGTCTCATCGTGACCTCGACCCTGCTGCCCGAGACAGCGGGCTCCTCGGTGTTCTTGGTGGTCGTGGACTGCGTCAGGAAGACCAGGACGACCACCTCGGCGTCGCTGTCGACCGATACGACGCCCGCAGCGTTGACGACGGCCTCCGTGACGATGCGGCGCTGGGTCGCCGTGGGGCGCACGACCTCATCGATGAGCGCGGCGTAGTCATCGGTGAAATCACCGGTGGTCTGTCGCAGCGCATTCTCGAGGTCGTCCTCGAGAGTCGCGTAGCGGTAGCTGAGGAGATCCGGGAGGCGCGTGCGGACGCTCTGCAGCGCCTCATCGGCCGCTGCCTCGCGCTCGCCGATCTGCTGAATACGCCACTGCGCGACTCCGGCGGTCGACGCGACGAGGAGTACCAGGACCGCGAGTCCGCCTCGAAGACGCCACGGGCGCGGCTGCCCGGGACTGTCTTGACGCGGGTGGTCGGATGACGCGACGGCCTGTGGTGCTGCCTCTGGACTGCTCACGCGACAAACCTCAGGGACGAGACCAGCCACGTGTCGTCGACCTGCTCGAGCCGAACTTCCAGGCGATAGCTGCGGGGCTCTGGCGCAGCTGAGTTGCGGTTGTCCACCGTCCCGCGGGCCGCCACCACCACGACCGCTGAGTCGTCCTCAACTTCGACGACGCCCGACGACACGACCTCGCCGGTGGCGACGACCTCATTGGCGACTACCTCCTCGCGCAGCCGGTCGGCCTGTGCGCGCAGGTCGTCGCGGAAGGAGGCGGTTGCTCCCGCAATGAGGGTTTCGAGATCCTCGTTCGTCGTTGCTGCGCTGATGGTGATCAGGCCCAGCACCTCGGCTTCGGCGGCCTCGACCGCGTCGAGCTGCTCCTGCTGCTGTGCCTGCGCATCCCGCCAGGTGAGGCCTCGCTCGACCGCGACTGACGTGACTGCGACGAGGATCACGAACAATGCTGAGGTGATCCACCGGCCACGGGATTGAGCGCGAGCGGTCTCGCCGGTCACCGGACGCTCGCCGGCCCGAGGACGAGGCTGCGCCATCCCTGGTCGAGCGACTCCTGGGATGTGGCGACCCCCTGCAGACCCCGCCGCAGGTCGCCACCGCGCGAACCCGACGTGCCCTCGGGCCACACTGCCTTGCCGAACGTCAGGCCGCACGAGGAGGGAAGAGGCCCTCGTCCTCCACCTTGCGGGCACGGCAGCAGCCGAGCCCCACGCACTGACTTCGGGTCCGCATCCGGCACGGTGCAGTGCGCGAGCAGATCGACTTGACGCACCCGATCGACGGAGGGATCTCGTCGCTGGGAGGCCGGCAGGTATCCCTGCGAGCATGCGGGCGGGTTGTTCACGTTGGCTCGCAGATCCAGGTTGACGTCGCCGAACTGCTCACGAGGATTGATGGCGCTCTGCAGCCGTGCCACGGTGACGGGGAAGTACACGAGTCCTTCCTGTATCTGCGGGAGGTAGGTGTTAAGCACCTCCCCGTTCGTCGTGAGGTTGGTGACGAGCAACGGCAGCGTCGGTTGCAGGTCCGAGACGAGCTCAGTGGCCGCGTCGAGCCCCCCGGGGCCTTGCTTGAGAAAGGCCCGGAGGTCGGCGTCGCGTCCGGCCAGCTCATCGGTGAAGACTGCCAGGGACCGCGCGTAGCTCAGGGTGGTGTTGCGCAGGCTCTGCTGGGTCGCCAGGACCGGCTGCGCGGTTCGGATGAGCGACGTGGTGACGGCAAGTCGATCCTGGGCCTCGGTCAACAAGGCGTCAGCGTCGTCGATGAGCCCACGCAGATCGGGTCCGCTGCCCGCGAGACCATCGTCGACCTGATCCAGCACGCGACGCGTCCGCGCAGCAGGGACCGAGTCGAGCAGACCATTGACCGACTCGAGGACCGGGGCGATCTGGGGCATCTCGACGGTCCGCTCGACCCCGATCACGTCGCCATCGGCCAACGTCGCCGGCTCGTCCGACGGGCTTGCCTCGTCGGCGGGTGGCACCAGATCGACGTACTGCTCTCCGATGGCTGAGGTGCTGTGGAGCTCGGCGACGACATCGGAGGGGATCTCGTGTTCGGCATCGATCCGCAGCACTGCGACGGCGCCGTCCTGCCCCAGCTCGAGCTCGGTCACCTTGCCGACCTCGACGCCTTGGTAGGTGACCTGCGCTCGCGGGTAGAGGCCGCTGGCATCGCGATACTCGGCACGCACTTCGTACACGCCGACCCCGAGCATGGCCGGGACGCGCGCGTAGACCACCATGGCGAGGAAGAGCGCCAGGAGAGTGAGCAGGGCGAAGATGCGCAGCTGCCGCTTGATCAGAGGCGTGAGTACCATCAGCAGTCTCCTAGCAGTCCGAGCAGGCACGGACCTCCGGACTCGTCGTCATCCTCTTGGGCAGGCTGTCCCTGCTGACCCTTACCGCCGTTCGACGTCGCGTTGCCCGAACCACCGGCGTCCTGGCCCTGCGTCTGCAGAGGGTCGAGGAGCGGATCACCAGACTGCATCGCCGGCAGTTGCCCCGTCCCGAGCAACAGATCAGCCAAACCGCCGCCGGTGACGGCGATGGTCGCGAAGAGGTTGGAGTAGTCGCCGCGCAGCGTCTTCTCGGTGGTCATGGCTGGGAAGGGGATGGTGATGGCGATCTTGAGAGCCTCGGGCAGGCGCGTGGCTGCCTTGCCGAGGTTGCTCAGGATCGGACCGAGTGCCGCCAGGTTGGCGAGAACGGCTTCCTGGCTCGCTTGGATGACGCCGACGGCACGCGTACTGGCTCGCCCGGACGTCGTCACGGCGTCGACGAGACGAGCGCGCTCCTGCTCCAGTGCAGCGAGGCCGGGTCCCACCTGGTCGATCGCACGCGCGATGACGTCCCTGTCCTCGACCAACCCTCGGCTGAGCCGTTCGAGGGAGTCCAGGGCGCGCACGATCTCCCCGCGGGTCTCGTCAAGGACCGCGAGGAGCTCGTTGGAGCGGGTGACCAGACTTCGGGCGTCCAGCTGACGATCAGCCAGGGCGGAGGTGAGCTCATCGGTGATGGTGCTGATCTGGGAGAGACCTCCGTTGTTGAGCAGCAGAGCGACCCCGGCAAGCACCTGCTCTGTGCCGGGAGCCTGATCGGTGCTAGCGAGCGGAACGTCGTCTCCCTCCTCCAACAATTCGGCCGCGCCAGTCGTTGCTTGCGTGGTGTCGGAGGACACTTGTACGTACTGCGCCCCGAGCAGGGTCTTCTGTCCCACGGTGAATCGCGCATCCCGCGCGATGGGCACCGACTCGAGCAGTCGCAGATCGGCGGCCGCGTGCCAGTCCTCGACCCTGATGTCGGTGACCGTTCCGATGACCACGTCGTCGAGGAGGACTTGGGAGTTGGGCACGAGGTTCTCGACGGACTCGAACCGCACGGTCACGGTGTATCCGTCGGAGCCTGTGGCCACCTGCCCGGGGAGTGTGTTCTCGTTGGGCTGCAGCGAGCAACCTGTTGCGAGGATCGCTGGCAGCAAGCTGACCGCTGCTGCACGAGTTGCTGCAGGGTACCGGCTCGTCGCGGTGCTCATCGTGCGCCTCCGTTGCTCTGCGTGAGCAGGCCACCCAGACTCTGCAGCAGGTCGATCTCGACGCCGGCCAACCCCGGCACCGGAGGGTCGTCACCTTCCGGCTCACCTACGTTGATGCCGGGAACCAGCCCTTGGTCCAGTCCGTCGAGACCCAAGCTCGTCAAGATCGGTTCGATCACCTGGCTGCACTGCGCGGCCGTCCCGCCGGCGCCCAGGATGGCTCCGCAGAGGAGCTGGGGCAGTCCCTCAAGAGCGCTCAGCGTGGCCCGTCCCTTCAGTGCCGACCCCTCGACGATGTTGGCGAGGTTGATGAGCGCGTTGGTGCCGATGTGCAGTGAACCCGCCAGCTCGTTCGACCTGTCGGCCAGCGCCGCAGAGAGGAGGTTCGTCCGCCGGACGGCCTGGGATATCTCTCGACCGTTGTCGTCGAGGAAATTTCGGGCCGTGCGGAACGTGGCGGCGAGATCGCGCAGGACTGCGGTCAAGGCGAAGCGGTTGCGCTCGAGCACTCGGCCCACCGCGTCGATCTCCCGTGCGAATCCTTGCACCGCTCGGTCGTTGAGCGCCAGCGACCTGGTGAAGGTGTCGAGGTTCGCGATGGTGGCGAAGAAGTCGGCTCGCGGGTCGGAGAGCGCCGCTGCGGATGTCCGCAGACCAGCGATAGCCCGGCGCAGCTCGGTTGCATTGCCCTCGCCGAGACTGTCGTCCAACGCGGTGATGGCCCGCGCGAGCGCTCCTTCTTTGCCTTTATCGGGGCCCAATGCCCCGGTCAGGTCGGTCAGCTCCTGCTTCACGTCGTCGAATGTGACCGGCACAGCGGTGCGCTCGATCCCTATCTGGTCTCCGTCGGCGAGTGTCGGGCCACCGGTGTAGACGGGCTCCAACTGAACGAAGCGACCGCTGACGAGGCTGGGCGACACGATGGCTGCTCTCGCGTCAGCAGGCACGGGTTGGTCGTCGTCGAGGCTCAGCTCGACCACGACCCCCGACTCGCCGGGTGTGATGCGGCTAATGCTGCCGACGGGGACTCCCAGCACGCGGACGTCATCGCCCTCGTAGAGGCCTTCGGCGCTGGGGAAGGTGACCTGCACGGTCATGTCCTCGTCGCGTGTGATGGTGAGGCCTGCGGCCAGCAGCAGCGCAAGGACGACGACCAGTGCGGGGCGGCGCAGGGGTACGTCGAGGAGTCGGCGGTTCACGGGAGGATTCCTGACAGGACTGGGGCCAGCGTGGCGGGATCGGTGAGGTTCTGGATGTAGGCGTCGAACCACGGCCCGGTCGAGGCAGCATCGCCGAAGGCCGTGGCGTAGCCGCGCAAACCGGTCACCGTGTCCTGGATCGCCTTGCGATTGCGATTGAGGACGTCCACGATCTCGTTGAGTTGGCTCAGCGCGGGACCGATGACGCGCGCGTTCTCTTGGAGAGCTGCGCGCAGTTGGTCGGACAGGGCACGAGCGCTGCGGAGCAGCTCCTCGATGATGCGTTGCCGAGCGTCGAGCTCGGCGAACAGGGACTCGCCCGCGGTCAGGAGCGAGCCGATCTCCTGGTCACGGTCGGCCAGGACAGCAGTGACGCGGGCGGACCGGTCGAGCAGAACAGCGAGGCGTTCGTCGTTAGTGGCGAGGACTCGGGAGATCTCGGTGATTCCCTGCAAGGCCGGCCCGACTGAATCCTGCGATCCCTCCAACACTGCCGAGGTGCGCGCCAGAGCGCGCTGGAGGGCCTGCTTGTCGATCTCAGCGCTCTCGGTCGTGAGCTGGTTGAGCGCACTGGTGATGTTGTAGGGGGACGAGGTGCGTTCGACCGGGATGGTGTCGCCCTCCTCGAGCGCGCCGTCTCCCTCGGGGACGAGCTCGACGGCAGCGCGCCCCAGCAATGTGGTCGTGATGATCTGCGCCTCAGTCTGATTGCCGAGGGTGACCGTGTCGTCCGTGAGCGCGAGGACGGCAGTCACCGCGCCGTCCTCGAGCCTGACCTCGCGGACCTTGCCCACCTGGGCACCCGAGATCATCACCGCATCACCACCTCGCAACCCTCCCGCCTCGGCGAAGCGCGCCGCGATCGTCCCCGCGTCGCCGACAAGCGGCAATCTGCTCAGGTTGAGGCTCGCAAGGACGATCCCGACGATCAGAAGCGTGCCTAGAGCACCCCGTCGGGCTTGACCGCGGATCAACGCGCTCATGGCTGGCACCTCTCGGCATCGGAATTGATCCACGGCGTCATCACGGCGGGGCCGGCCACGTCGACCTGGACACGGACGCCGCACAAGAAGAAGTTGAAGAAGTTCCCGTACGAGCCGGCGTTCTGCAGCTTGCGGTAGTGCCGAGGGAGTTGCTGCAGCACGGAGACGAGCTCCTTCTTCTCCATGTTGAGTCCGCGCGCAGCGACCGTCAGCGCCCTCAGGTCGGGGGTCAGATCCGCGCGGGCTTTGCTGACGAGATCGGAGGCCTGACGAGCGAACCCGTTGATCCTGTCGGCGGCGATCAAGATCTCGGTGTCCTGCTGGTCGAAGTTCGTGAGGACGGTGTCCAACCCCGCGATGACATTGCTCAACTCCTCCCGTCGACCGTCGACGGTGTCGAGAACCGTGTTGAGGTTGCCGATCACCTGGGTCACCAGTTGTTCACGTTGAGCGATGGTGGAGGTGAACGAGGCGACTCGCGTCGTCAACGTCTGCACAGCAGATTCTTGGCCTTGGAGGACTTGGACCAGTTGCTGTGAGAGCTCATTGACCTGGGTCGGGTTGAGACCGGCGAAGAGTGGTTTGAAACCGTTGAGCAGTGTGTCCAGGTCCAGCGCTGCGGACGTCCGGCTCAGCGGGATGGTCTGCCCAGCAGCGAGTGCCTGACCCTCTTGGGGGGTGGGCGTCGCCAGCTGGATGATCCGGTCACCGATGAGGTTGCGGTACTCGACGGTCGCGGTGGTGTCCTCGTGCAGCGTCAAGGAGTCGTCGACCTCGAAAGCGACGATGACGGTGCTGTCAGGTTGAACCGAGATCTCGGCGACCTGGCCCACGCGGACTCCTGCCGCCCGCACCTGATCGCCCACCTGCAGGCCGGACACGTCAGCGAACTGCGCACGGTAGCCCTGGACCGAGCCGGAGCGATACTCATCGGTCACTGCCGCAACCCAGAAAGTGACCACCGCGGCGACGAGGAGGAAGACGCCGAGGCGCACGAGGTCGGCGCGCTGCTTGCGCTTGACGGGACTGAGGGCCATGTCAGCGTCCTCCGATCCCGAGGATGTCGAGGATGTCCGCGCGATCAGACGTCTGCGGCGAGTCGTCCTTGAACGGATTCACGCCGGTGTCGAAGGTCGGCTGGTACGTGAGCGGCGCTTCGCCAGGGGTGACGTAGGGCAAACCGAAACAGTTCGGTCCACGGTTCTCGCCCAGCACCTTGAGATCCGTCGAGTATCGGTAGGGCTCACGACCACGGACGACCTGGGTGAAAGTCGTGATGCCCGGATTCGTGCCACCGACCGCGAGCTCGGCCAGTTCGTTGCCCTTGGCAAGCCCCTCGATGAGACAAGGGAGCTCAGGGGAGTAGCGAGCCAGGGTTGCGGTCACAGGATCGAGCAGCCGGAGCGAACGACTCAATCCGGGGCCGCTCTGCCGCAGCAGCTCGTCACCTTGACTGGCGAACGAGGTCAGGCTCAGTTCGAGCGCGCGCAGCGAGGCCTGCTGCTGAGCGACGGTGTCGAGGGTCGTGGCGGCGCCACCGAGGGTGGCGATGAGGTCCTCGCGAGCTAGGTCGTACACAGCGGCGACATCGTCGATGCGGCGCACGTCCTCGGCCAGCGCAGGGAGTGAGGGATTGAAGGACTGCAGGTAGTCATCGGTGAGCGTGATCAACTCGCCCAGCACCTCGCCTCGCTGGTCGAGCGCGCCTGCCACGGCACTGAGTGCCTCACTCACCTCGGCCGGCCGAGCGGCCTGCAGCAGTGCGCTGAGGTTCGTGAAGGTCTCATCGACTTCCACCGTGGCGCCTGTGGCGGTGATGACGTCTCCGGCTTCGATCGAGGCGTCGCCCGTACTCCCAGACGGCTCGAGTTGTACGTACTTCGCGCCGAAGGCCGTGGGTGGGACCAGTTGTGCAGTCACCCCGCGTGGCACGAGGTCGGCCTCACTCGGATCCAGCTCGAGCGTGATCCTGGTGCCGTCATCGACGACGGCGACGTCGCTGACACGACCGACCACGACGCCGTGGAGCTTGACCGGCGCACCGGAACTCATGGTCAGGCCTGCGCGGTCGGCAGTCACCACCACGTCGATCGACCTGCGGAAGACGCCGTTGTACTGCATGACGGTGCCGACCATCACAGCCAGGACCAGGATCACCATGGCCAGTCCGGCTGCGGCCTGCCGGTCCGCGAACCATGCCGCGCGCCTCATCCGGCGATCCTGACCGAAGGTCCGCCCCAGATGGCGAGAGCGAAGATGAGGTCGACGAACATCGTCGCGATCAACGCTGACCGCACCGCTCGGCCGACTGCTTGACCGACCCCCGCGGGCCCGCCGCTGGCCCGGAAGCCGTGGAAGCAGCACACCGAGACGATGACCATGGCCATGAGCAGTACCTTGATCGCCGCCAGGAACAGGTCGGTGGGCACCAGGAACGTCTCGAAGTAGTGCTCGTAGGTGCCCGACGCCTGTCCGTAGCCGACCGTCACCACCACGCGGGTGGCCAGCCAGCACGACATGAGCGCGATCGCGAACAGAGGGATGACCGCGATCAGTCCGGCGATGATGCGCGTCGTCACGAGGTAGGGGATGGGCGGGACCGCCATGACCTCCACCGCGTCGATCTCCTCGCTGACCCGCATCGCGCCGATCTGCGCCGTGAAACCCGCGCCGACGGTGGCTGTGAGCGCGATGCCCGCGATGATGGGCGCAACCTCGCGCGTGTTGAAGTAGGCGGAGAAGAAGCCCGACAGCGCGGACACCCCGATGTTGTCGAAGGAGGTGTACGCCTGCAACCCCACCTCGATGCCCGAGGCGGCGGTGAGGAAGCCGATGACGAGCACTGTGCCACCGATGAGTGCGAGGGCTCCGGATCCCAACGACACCTCTGCGAGGAGACGGATGATCTCCTTGGGGTAGCTCCGGACCGTGCGCGGCACTGCCCGGTAGGCCGCAGCATGGAAACCGAGCTGGTCGCCGAGGTCGCGCAGGCCCTGCGCGGGGGATCGCACGAGAGCGGCCAGGGCTGGCACACGGCGGGAGGCGCCGCGAGAAGCGTGTGTGGACATCTCTCCCCTACTTGATCTGCAAGAAGACGGCGCTGATGACGCTGTTGGCCGCGAAGAGCAGCATGAAAGCGAAGACCACGGTCTGGTTGACCGCGTCTCCGACACCCTTCGGACCACCCTTGGCGTTCAGGCCCAGGTAGCAGGCAGTGAGACCCGCGAGCAGCCCGAAGACGGCGGCCTTGATCTCGGAGGCGAGGAAGTCCTCGAGACCCACGAGAAGGGTGAGGTCGGCGACGTACAGGCCAGGGGTCGCGCCCTGGAGTACGACGGAGAAGATGTACCCACCGACCAGTCCCACCACGGTGACCATGCCGTTGAGGGCAACGCCCACCAGCATGGAGGCAAGAACACGGGGGACCACGAGCCGTTGGATGGGGTCGATCCCCAGCGTGACCATGGCGTCGATCTCGTCACGGATCTTGCGCGAGCCGAGGTCCGCGCAGATGGCCGTCGCTCCCGCTCCGGCGACCACTAGGACACTCACGATCGGACCGATCTCGCGCACGACCGCCACGGCCGCACCCGCTCCCGCCAGATCCACTGCGCCGATCTGGATCAGCAGCTGGTTGACCTGGAAGATGATGACGACGCAGAAAGGGATCGCTACCAGGAGCGCCGGCGCGAAAGACACCGTCGTGATGAACCATGCCTGTGACACGAACTCGTTGAAGCGGAAGCGGCGTGTGAACATCTGGCGGAACACGTTGCCCGAAAACGTGTAGAAGTCGCCGAACGTCGCCAGGGTCTGCGCCAGGAAGGTCGACCCCGCCGCCTCGCGCGCGATCTGCTGCGCGGCCGGCGTCATCCCGGAGGGGCCAGCGGCCACGTCGGGGTCGGAGCGGGGAATGGTCTGGCTCGACGACCTCACCATGCCCAGCAGCCCATTCGGCGGAACGATCGGTTGTGTCTGCGCGGCGCGATGCTCGGCATCGAGCGCCGCGCAGCGGTCGCCGTTCGGTAAGGGCCGCAGGGACCCTCAAGCGGCAACGTCCCAACGGACGACCTGTGTCGAACCCCCATGCCTACACCCCTTTGGTTGTGACCACGATTACAACCGAAAGGCGTTGGCTCAGTCTCGTGGGCATTACCAACGGTTGAACATCTCGTTGTGCAAATGCACAATTGCCCGAAGTTGCGTCTGACGTGCGAGGGGTGTGTTGTGTCGGCATCGCCGGTTCCGTGGGTCGTGGAGTGGGTGAACCAGTTCGTCAGCAATGAGGCCACGTCCGAGCGCGTCGACTGGTGGGTCGATCGAACGGTTCGCGGGATCCAGGAAGAGGTGCCGGAGGTCGCCTTGCGCCCCGGTCTAGCGCAACAACTCGACGAGGCCGTGCGTGAGAACTGGTTGAGTTTCCTGCGTCAACTGCCGAGGTCGCGAATGGAATTCGTCTTTGTTCCCGGCGCAGAGCGGATCGCGCGCGAGTCCGCCCAGACAGCACTTCCCCTGGAGGCGTTGAACAGGATCTATCGCATCGCTCAGCAGAGCACGTGGAGCTACGTCACTGATCTGGTCGGTTCAGTCGATGACTCCCGTGCCGAACGTGCAGATCTGCTCATCTTCTTGTGGGAGCGAGCGTCCGCATGGATCGACCGGGCGATCAATGAGACGAGTCGGGTCTACCACGAATCACGTCGACGTATCGATATCAGTCGAAACGCGCTGTGGCTCGAGGCGGTGACCCGCATACTGGCTGGCGAGGCCCTGGACAGCCGATGGATCTCATCGGAACTCGGAGGCTACTCCCTGAGCGGACACCACACGGCCTTCGTTCTTGCGACCGACGACCAGGAAGCTGACACGGAGTCGTTAGAGGAGTCCTATCGTCACTTGGCGGGAGAACTGCGTCTGAGCCAGCCCCTCGTGGTACGCCCCGGCGGACGACGGCTGTGGATGTGGGCGGCGACGACAAGGCCTCTATCAGTCGATGCACACGACGTGTCGATGGACGGACCCATGAGATCGATAAGAGTGGCCGTGGGGCCCAGTCGTCCTGGCCGCTCCGGCTTTGTCTCTTCTCACAATCAGTCACTTCGCATGCTCAACGTGCTGCATCCAGACAAGCGCGGCCTCTTCCTGTACAGCCGCTACGAGTTGTTAGCTCTGCTGGGCTGTGATGAGGAGGTCGACGGGTTCGTTCGTCGGACCTTGGGTGACTTACTCAATCCTGAAGAACATGAGGCACGACTGCGGCAGACCGTCGCGACGTACTTGGCGCTCGATGGAAGCGCCGACCGAACAGCCGCGGCTCTCTCGGTTCACCGCAACACTGTCAGGTACCGCTTGCAGCAGGCCGGCGCCCTCCTGGGGGATCGGCTCTCGGTCACGAGCAGCGATGTGGCCCTCGCTCTCATGCACCTGGACCTGTGTCACGCAGGACGACTCGCCGAACGGCCCGGCGCGTGACAGCAGGCGCAAGCGTCCTCAGATGTTCACGACGAGCAGGGCTCCGGCAGAGTGCTGAGACCGCAGCACCTTCTTGTCGAATTTGCCGACCGATGTCTTCGGCACCTCGCGCACGAAGGACCATCGCTCTGGGAGCCACCACTTAGCAACCTTGCCGTCGAGGAAATCGCGCAACTGCCTCGGGTCGACCGTCGCGCCGTCCCGCAGCACGACCACAGCCAGCGGTCGCTCCTGCCACTTCTCGTCCGGCACGCCGATGACCGTTGCCTCCAAGACGTCAGGGTGACCAGCCAGGAGGAGCTCGAGCTCGACGGAAGAGATCCACTCACCGCCCGACTTGATGACGTCCTTGGCCCTGTCCGTCAGGGTGATGAAGCTGCGCTCGTCGATGCGACCCACGTCGCCGGTGCGCAGCCATCCGTCATCGAACTTCTCCGGGTCCTCGTCACCGACGTAGGACCCCGTGATCCAGGGGCCACGCACCTGGATCTCCCCCACTGACTCGCCGTCGTGGGGCAGCTCGCGGCCGGCATCGTCCACCAAGCGCACCTCGACCCCGGCGACCGGGCGTCCCTGCGTGGCACGCAATGCCCAATGCTCCGACTCGCTCACCGACGCGGGAGGCCTGGCGATGGCTGCGAGCGGCGATGTCTCGGTCATCCCCCAGGCTTGGACGATGGTCACACCGTGGTTCTCCTGGAAGGCACGCATGAGATGGACGGGCACCGCGGATCCACCGCAGGCCACCAGTTTGAGAGACGAGATGTCCTGACCTGGGTGAGCCTGGAGATGATGGAGCACGTCGCTCCAGATGGTCGGCACCGCACCCGCGATCGTCGGACGTTCACGGGCGATAAGTTTGACGAGGGGTTCGGCTTGCAGGAAGCGATCGGGCATCACCAGATCGGCGCCAGCCATGAGCGCTGCGTAGACCAGACCCCAGGCGTTGGCGTGGAACATGGGGACGATCGCAAGGATCGCATCGTCGCCCGTGACGCTGAGTCCGTCGGCGGCGCATGCCGCCATCGAGTGAAGGTACGTCGAGCGGTGGCTGTAGGCGACGCCCTTGGGGTTCCCGGTCGTTCCTGAGGTGTAACACATAGCCGCAGCGCTCAGCTCATCGATCTCTGGCCAGTCGAATCGCTCAGGGTGTCCCTGGAGGAAGTCCTCGTAGCCCACGACGTTCACGCCGTCCCTCTGCAGGGGCGTCAGGTCCACCCCCCCTGTCACGACCACGGTGTGTACCCGCTCGAGGTGGGGGAGGATCGCAGCAAGCAGGGGCGACAGAGTTCCATCGACGAGGACCACCTGGTCATCGGCGTGACGAGCGATGTAGATCAGCTGCTCCGGCGTCAAACGCGGGTTGAGGGTGTGCAGCACGGCGCCCATCGACGGGACAGCGCAGTAAGCCTCGACGTGCTCCTGGTTGTTCCACATCAGGGTTGCCACACGCTCGTCGCCACGGACCCCGATGGCGAGCAGCGCATGCGCCAGCTGGGCTGACCGCCTCCCGACGTCGGCGAACGTTCCCGATCTCACCGATCCGTCTGGCCCCAGAGTTCGGACACGTGCTGTCGCGTTCACTCGCTCTCCGTGCCTGAGGATCGCCGCAGTCGTCAGAGGGACGTTCATCATCGTGCTGAGCATCTATGGGCTCCTTCTTTTGGTTGCGTCTGCCTTCGCGCGACCACAGGCACGGTGCGCTCGAGGTAGCTCAGGTTTACGGATGGGGCTGAAGAGCTCCCTCGAGCTGTGCCCGATCGACCTTGCCGCCCCGGCCGAGTGCCTGTTTGATCCACATGAAATCCCGGGGTCGATTCACACAATCCGCGGCGAGCAACAGGCCATCTCGGAAGTAGAAGCAGGAGAAGTCGCGGTCGGCGGCCGGGTCGCCGCTCAACGAGACCTCGTCGTACCCGGTGTTCAGGCCCGCGATCTGCAGCTTCAGGTCGTACTGGTCGGACCAGAACCAGGGCAGGGCCCTGATGGGCCGTTCCTTGCCGCAGAGCGTGGCCGCTGCCGCTTTCGCCTGCTCGGTGGCGCTCGGTACGGACTCCAAGCGGACCAGCCGGTCGTAGCGAGCCAACCGATGGCTCACGCAGTCGCCCGCCGCCACGATGCGGTCGTCACTGGTGCGGGCGTGGTCGTCGATGACGATGCCGTCGTCGACGCGCAAGCCGGCCTCGGCAGCGAGCTCGGTGTTCGGGACGAGCCCGATGCCGACGATGACGAGGTCGGCCGCGACACGCTCGCCGCCGGTCACACGGACGGCCGTCACCGACGTGTGCCCTTCGATGCCCTCGGCCAGGACGCTCGTTCGGATATCGACGCCAGCCTCGCGGTGCACCCGCTCGTAGAAGCTCGACACCGCGGGGGCGGTGACCCTCGCGAGAACCCGTTCGGCGGCCTCGAGCACGGTCACCTCGAGCCCGAGGGTCCGAAGGGAGGCGGCCGTCTCCAAACCGATGTAGCCGCCGCCGATGATGACAGCGCGTCCTCCCGGCCGCACGGACTGCCGTATCGCCTCGACATCGGCGAAAGTGCGCAGGTAGTGGACCCCCTCGAGCGTGCTGCCGGGCAGGGCAGCACGACGCGCGCGACCTCCGGTGCACAGCGCCAATCCGTCGTACGAGATGGTCCCTCCGTCGCTCGTCCAGATGCGACGCGCTGCTCGATCGAGGCCGGTGACGGTCGCCCTCACCAAGCGGATCCGATGCTTCTCGTAGAACTCGCTCTTGCGTATCGCAAGATCGTCGATGCTGCTCGTGCCGGCGAGGTAGGCCTTGGACAGGGGAGGCCGTTGGTAGGGCAACGCCGCCTCGTCCCCGACCAGGAGGACGTCACCGTCCCAGCCCTCCTGCCGCAGACTCGCGGCTACCTGGGCACCGGCATGGCTGGCGCCGACGACAAGGGCCGTGCCTCTGGCTCGGGTCACGCGACAGTTTTGGGAGTCAACTGGACCATCAGCCGGCTGATTCCTCGGACGAAGTTGGACTGGACATACTCCGGCTCCTCGACCACCTCGATCTTCTCGAAGCGAGGGAGCAACTCCTCCCACAAGATGCGCAGCTGCATCTCCGCGAGCCGATTGCCCATGCAGCGGTGGACACCGAAGCCGAAGGAGATGTGGTTGCGTGCGTTGCTGCGGTCGATGATGAGGTCATCGGGCCGATCGAAAACCCTCTCGTCCCGGTTGCCTGAGGCGTACCACATGATGACCTTGTCGCCCTTGCGGATGAACTGGCCGTTGAGGACGGTGTCCTTCTTGGCGACGCGGCGCATGTAGGCGAGTGGAGTCTGCCAACGGATGATCTCCGAGACCGCGTTCGGGATGAGCTCGGGGTTCGCCTTGAGCTTCTCGAACTGGTCCGGGAACCGGTTGAAGGCCAACACTCCGCCACTCATGGAGTTGCGGGTCGTGTCATTACCTCCCACGATCAGCAGGATCAGGTTGCCGAGGAACTCCATCGGGCGGTCGATCAGGTCCTTGGTGTCCTCATTGCTCTGCAGCATCGTGATCAGGTCGAAGCCCGGCTCTTCGCCTGCAGCGAGGCGCGCCTCCTTGTCGCGCCACAGGGCGCTGAGGCCGCGCGCCGCGTCGACGAAGCCTCGGAAGATCGTGTCGTTGTCGGATGGTCCACCGTTGGCCTGCTCCATGGAGCTGGCAAGGTCCGACCACTCCACGAGCTTGCGTCGCTGCTCGTAGGGGAAGTCGAGCAGCGTCGCCAGCATCCGCGCCGTCAGCTCGATGGAGACGAGATCCACCCAGTTGAACGGCTCGCCAATTGGGAGGTCGTCGAGGACCTCCCTGACGCGCGAGCGGATCAGCGTCTCCATCTCGCGGAGGTTCTTGGGAGCGACGACGCCTTGGACGGCGGCACGCTGCCTGTCGTGCTTCGGCGGATCCATGGCGATGAACATGGCCACGTCCATGAACCGCGGAGGTTCACCGATGATGATGAACGGCTCGGCAGAGAACGTCTCGTGGTCTTTGTCGACCGCGATGATGTCTGCGTGTCGAGTCACCGACCAGAAAGGCCCGAAGGGGCTGTTCGCCTGGTAGTGAACGGGAGCCTCGTCGCGGACACGCTGGTAGTAGGACTGCCACATGCCCTGTCGGTACAGGAAGGGGTTGCTCAGGTCGATGTCGGCGAGCGCGACATCGTCGACGGGCGGGATTGGTCGCTCCGTGAAGATTTTCCGTCCGTTGGTCCGCGTCACAAAACGGCGCGTCCGGTCGTAGAGGTGCGCGCCGCGAATCTGCAGCTCCATCGGCAGCAGCGACTGAGCGCGCTCGCTCATGGTCTCAGTGATCGTCGTCATGCTCACCAGTCCTCTCGGGTCACATCTGGAATTCGGGGAGCCGGACGACGAGGCCGTCACAGCCCTCACTCATGGTCATCTGGCAGGCCAGCCGCGAGGTGGACTCACGCTCGGGATTCATCGAGAGCATCTCTTCCTCAACAGGCGTGGATCGACCCATCACGTCGACCCAGCCCTCGTCCACCACGACGTGGCAGGTCCCGCAGGCCGCCTCACCGCCGCAGTCGCCGTCGATCCCGGGAATCAGGTTGCTGATGGCGATCTGCATCAGTGACTGGCCTTCTTCCAGCGGTGTCTCGTACTTCTCCCCGTCGTGAGAGATGAACGTGATGACTGACATGGGCAACTCCTCGGCTCGTGGACGGTCCTAGTGTTGGCAACTCCCGTGCCTGTGGATATGGTCACGCGTACCAACTTTTTGTGAATTCGGCTCAGGAGGCGATGTGGCACGAACGGAGGTCGGCGTACCTCCGCTGGCCTTCATCCAGTTGCTGGACGGCGGCGTCCTCGACCCTGAGGCAGTCACGCGCTTCCGCCTTCTCCTCGACGCCGAGGGTTGGTCAGAGCTGGACCTGGTTCGACGTGACCACCAGGTCCCCGTGCGTTGGTTTCGTGAGGTCTACCCCGATCTCGATACCGACACCGCGACGCGCTTCGGCCTCGCGTTCGCAGAGCAGGCGCAATTGACGTCCTTCGGACCGCTCAGTCTGCCGCTGGTCAGTGCTGCGTCTGTCGCCGAGGTGTTCGAGCTCCTCGCTTACCTGCCGCTCATCTCGGGAAGTCTGCGTCCTCATTTCCACCACGCCTCGGAGGGCCTGACCGTTGGCCTCGCCGGGCACACTGGCGATCCAGTGCTGGACTGCCTCGTCACCGCCTACTGCGGGGCCGCGCTCCTGCGCGTGGTAGATATGTTGGCTGGGGAACAGCCTGGGATGAACTTGCACCTCGCTTGGCAGGCGCCCCCGGACGCGCTGCTGGAGCGGGACGTCATCGCGGATCGCTTGGTCTTCGACGCACGCACCTCGTTCATCCACGTCCCAACGCACATTCTCGACGTTCCGTGCCGTTTCCCAGATCCGGTCGCCTACCGGATGGCCCTCAGCGAACTCCGGCGCGCCCTGGAGCGCGAGGGGACCCCGAGCAGCGTGACCGAGTCCGTCAGCCGTGCGATCGAGCGCGCACCGGGGTCCAGCAGCCTTTCTCGTGTAGCCGAGGCCATGGGCATGTCGGTCAGCACGTTGAAACGGCGTCTTGAGGCTGAGGGTACGACCTTCCGAGAGGTGCGGGAATCCGTCCTGCGCGAGCGCGCGATCGTGCTGCTCCTCGATCCTGCGCTGCCCATGAGCCAGATCGCTGTCGACCTTGGCTACAGCGACCTGGCCAACTTCCACCACGCGTTCAAGCGCTGGACCAGACGATCCCCGGGCGAGTTTCGACGTGCCGGGATCCGGCCCCGATCGGGGGCGCGACTCACCGTGCCGCCCACCCGCGTTGATCAACCTGATAACGGTGTCGCCGTTCCGGCCATCGAGTGAAACCGGTCGTGATCACCAAGGGCTCGCACTGCTCGATCGAGAACCCGCGAGTTGCACATCGGCTGCGACTCCCCACTCATCACCAGGACCGGCGCGCTACTTGGCGGCCTCGAAGTGCGAGAGCATTAAGTTTAGTTCGTGGCCGCGGCTCGGGACGGCTGGGTGGTCTCCGCAACGAAATGCGCACACAGGTCTTCGGCGTCCTCAGCATGGTCGTCGAGTTGAGACAGCAGAACCACGAATACCCGAAGATCGCTCGTGGCCGGTGCGCGAGGAACCACCTGCACATCTAGTGGGCGGCGTCGGGCTGTCCCCGTTGCAGTGCGCAGCGGTCAAACCGCATGCCTGCTTCACCGCGGCGAGAGGGGCTGACTCCCCTCCCGGGTCTGGGTAGGACGACACGGGACCTGACCCGCCGCTGGGTATCGCGCGACCTTGGTCGGGTGAGTCTTCCTCCGGGCGCCGAGGACCGACGCGGCTGCGCCGACGAGGAGTGCCGAGGTGGCCACCCAAAGAGCTGTTCCGTAACCGTTGGCGAAAGCCTCCACCGCAGTCGACATCAGTTGGGCTCCGTCGCGGCCGAGGTCGCCTGAGATCGCCAAGGCTTGTGCGACGCCGTCCTCGGCGGTTTGTTCGGCTGAGGCTGGGATGCGGGAGTCGGCGAGTCCAGTTGAGAGATCCTGGGCGTAGACGGCGATGAGCACGGAGGCGGCCACGGCCCCGCCCAGTGCGCCGCCGACCTCGCGAGTGACGTCGTTGACGGCGGCCGAAAGGGTTCGTCGATCGTCGGGGAGTCCGCCGATGATGAGGGTGGTCCCGGGAGTGATAGCCAGCCCGAAGCCGAAGCCGAACACGATCAACGTGGCTGCGAACACCCAGAGAGCCTGTCCGCCGCCAGCCTGAGCAGCAAGTGCGCCGGTAGCCATCGCCATGAGGGCCATTCCCAGACCGGCGAGCCGTCCGGGTCCGAGCTTTTCCAGCAGGGCGGGTCCAGCTGCTGAGGCTGGGCCGATGCCGACGGCGACGGGAAGGAGCCATAGTGCTGTCTCGAGTGAGTCGAGACGATGGACGTACTGAAGCCATTGAGGAGCCAGGAAGAAGAACCCGAAGGCGGCGAAGAACTGGAGAAAGACGATCAGGCTCCCGGTGGCGAGGAAGGGTGAGGTGAATAGTCGTACGTCGAGCATGGGCTCGTGGGTGCGCAACTCGTGCCAGACGAACAGGGCGAGGAGCGCTCCTCCGGCGAGAGCGCCGACGACGACAGGTGCCGATGTCCACCCGCGTTCTGGCCCCTCGATCACTGCGAAAACGATTCCGGCCAGACCGCCGAGCGACAGCAGGCCGCCAGGCACGTCCAGCGCGAGATCGGGATTGTTCGAGGGCGGCACGACGGCAGCGCATGCAATCACCGTCAAGCCGGCGGCCACGCCGTAGACGACCTGGACGCTGCCCCACCAGAACTGGTCCAGTAGCACGCCTGCGGCGAGGATTCCCACGAGGGCGCCGGCACCGGAGACGCCCGCCCATACCGACACGGCGCGGCTCTGCTCATCTTCGGGGTAGGCGTCGACAAGCACAGAAAGGGTGGCGGGCATGACGGCAGCCGCCCCCACCCCGGCGACTCCTCGGAGCGCGATGAGCCCTCCTGGGTCGTCTACCAGTCCCGACGTGAAGCTGGCGGCCGCGAAGAGTGCGAGACCCAGAAGGAGTGCAGATCGACGGCCGAATCGGTCCGCTGCGATGCCGACAGGGAGGAGCAGGGCGGCGAAGACAAGGGCGTAGGCGTTGACGACCCACGTCAACTGGGTCTGATTTGCGCCGGTAGCCGTGGCGATGTCGGGCAAGGCGAGAGACAGCGAGGAGCCGGCTCCGATGACGAGCGCCAGAGCCAGGCACATGACGAAGAGCAGAAGTTTGAGACCGCCGCGTGGGGGATGAGGGTGGCGCTGTGGAGTGCCCATACCCGGAGTATGCACACAGTGCAAAATGCACATTGAATGCAAAGTTACGCTGGATGCATGGACTTGCGCTCACGGAGACGCCTGCAGGTCCGTCGCGACGTCGCGGAGAAGGCCGCGAGACTCTTCGCCGAGCGGGGCTACGAGCACGTCACCGTTGCTGAGATCGCAGCCGCCGCTGGAATCTCGCGGCGCACGTTCTTCACCCACTTCGCCAGCAAGGAGGAGGCTGCTCTCGCCAGTGCCGCAGATGTCCTGGAATCCTTGCAACGATCATTGTCCGCGAAGAAGTCGGAGATCAGTTTCACGAGCGTCGTTCGCGACAACGTCTCGGAGCTCATCGCGTGGCACGAGCATCACGCTGAGCTCCTCGAGCAACGCCGTCGCATAGCGCTCTCGAACCCGGACTTGGCAGCCAAGGTCGCAGCCGCTCGGACACAGGCCGAACGGGACATGGTGACGCCCCACCTTGCTGCGGAGCTCGGTCTCCCACCCGACCACCACACCGTCATGCTGGTCGTGGGCGCCTTCACCGGTCTGGGAGACGTCTTGATGTCGCGAGCTCCGGACCTGCTGCCTGCCGATGTGGCGACGCTGGCGGACGAGGCCTTGGATCTGTTCGAGGCGCTCCTGCTGCGGGTCAAGCAAACGCTCCCGGGAACATCAATTTGAGGGTCGAGGGCCCGCATGCTCACCTGCGTGCATCGCTCCGCTCATGGGCTCGGTGTTGGTCGTGATCTGTCGTGTGTGGTGCTGCTCCTCAACCAGTCCGAACTCGACTTGGCCTGCCCGTCGCGCAACGCGAAGACCAGGTCGCCGGGTGACGCCGATCATCGAAGTCTGTGCTGACCGGTAACGCGTGGTGCTCCCGGAGAGCATGCAGCGGCCGGCGATCTCGGGCGGGTCGAGGCGCTGGAGTCATACATGGTCAGGGTCCCGCACCTGGAGTTCGATGTCCGCGAGCATCTGGCCTACACCAGGGTGGTAGCGGCGTCTGTGTCACTTGGCACCGCCTCCAAGTGCGCAGCGGATGCACGGTGCTGCGCAAGCCCGCCGAGGACACCCGACCGCCGGACCGCGAGCACTGCAGGAGCCACGTCGGGTGGCTGCTCGACCAGGTGGCAGTCATCGTCGGCGTCCAGTTTCACGGGGTCTCTGCCCAGTCGCGTCGGCCTCCCGGCCGTTTCGGCCTGCACAGGGGATGCGCCTTCCGTTCACGCACGGGCCGCGGTGAGCGGGGAACCACACCAGGTCGCCCGCGCTCCTCGCTACCGGCGAACGGTCGTCGCCTGTGCACCCCGGTCTGGCCGCCGATGCCCGCCAGCTGTTGCTCGACGTCCCAACAGTCTTGTGGAGTGCAAACAAGGGAGGTGTTGGCCGTGACATATTCGCGCCAACGCTCCGCTGACCGGGCGCTCCACTGCAGGTCAGAGGCTATGCACGGTCCGGACTGTAAAGCCGCCGACATCGAGTCGGGGGCTCAGTCGAGTCCCGGGCTCGCTGCGATGGCCTACCTCCCACGCTGTCGCTGCGTGCGTAGGTCTGGTCACGAGTGTGGCGAGTTTTTGGCGACCAACGGTGGGGCGGGCTCGGGTGCAATCGATCCCGCCCCAGGTCAGCGACTTCTTGAGTAGGCCCCGTGGGACTCGAACCCACAACCAAGAGATTAAAAGTCTCCTGCTCTGCCCATTGAGCTAGGGGCCCGCACGCCCCGAATCGCGGGCGTATGGCCCAGCCTAGACGGCCACGGGAGGCGCTCCGTCGGGCGGTGGAGGCCCCTGTCGCAGGGGTCATGTCACACGCCTGTCGCAGACTCTTCATCCCCAGGTTCTGAAATTCGGTCGCCCGGACTCTTTGCACGATCCAGTCAGGCGGTAGTGTCGGGCACGCAACCGATGCAAGTTCCAGCAGGTCGACGCCCGCGGAGTTTGTGATCCAACGGCGTTCCTCCTTGTTCCACGGTCCCCGGACCCTGCAAGTCGGAGCGACGTGTCACCCAGCACCGGTTGTGGGCCGCCGAAGTGGCGGTCCTCGCCCCGATGAAGGAGTAACGAGCACAATGGCTCAGGGCACCGTGAAGTGGTTCAACGCCGAGAAGGGTTTCGGCTTCATTGCGCAGGAGGACGGCGGCGACGACGTCTTCGTGCACTACTCGGCGATCCAGACCCAGGGCTACAAGTCCCTGGACGAGAACCAGAAGGTCGAGTTCGACGTCACGTCGGGCCCGAAGGGTCCGCAGGCGGAGAACGTTCGTCCTCTCTGACCTACGGTTGAGTCGCGTCTGACGCGATCACCACGACGGGGCCCCAGCCGCACGGCTGGGGCCCCGTTGCCGTCCCCGGGGGCGTACGCCGAGGGGCTGGCGCGGCTGGGTCGGGCCGGTGGCCGAGCCGACCCGGGCTGCTGGTCCGTACCGGCGAGTGGCCCACCCGGGTGGTTCGACACCCCCCGGACGGGTCACTTTGGAAACAGGGGGTTTGGCAGCCGGGTGCCTCGGGCACTCTGGTGCTCGATGGACGTCCACAGGTTGAGTGAGGGCAGCGTGCACGATCAGTTCGACGTGTCGCTCGAGGACGCCGACCTGCTCGGCGAGGTCGAGCTGACCACCAACCTCATCATCGCTGCCTCCGAGGTCGACGAGCACCTCTCGCAGGCGGAGATCGACGCCATCCTCGGCGTCCTGCCGTACCCCCGCGCCGGCTCCTGACCGGCCGCCGCCAGGAGCGTCGCTCTTGCGGCTTGCGTGAATACCATAGGGGGGTACCCTATTGACATGAGCGAGAGCCAGCACGGCTACATCCACCGCAAGGACGACTACCTCAAGCGGCTGCGCCGCATCGAGGGGCAGGCCCGCGGGCTGCAGCGGATGGTCGAGGAGGAGCAGTACTGCATCGACATCCTCACCCAGGTCTCGGCGATGACGAAGGCGCTGCACGCCGTCTCCCTGGGTCTGCTCGAGGAGCACCTGGGCCACTGCGTCGTCGGTGCGGCCCGGTCCTCCGACGAGGAGGCCGAGCAGAAGGTCACCGAGGCCATGGACGCGATCGCGCGCCTGGTCCGCTCCTGACCCCCATCCGACCCGTCACCCCCCACGAGGAGAGCCCATGAGCACCACCAGCACCTGGACCGTCACCGGCATGACCTGCGGCCACTGCGTCGCCTCGGTCACCGAGGAGCTGCAGGAGGTGGCCGGCGTCGAGGACGTCGCGGTCACCCTCGAGACCGGCGAGGTCGTCGTGACCAGCGCCGAGCCGCTCTCCCGCGAGGCCGTCGAGGCCGCCGTGGGCGAGGCCGGCTACCAGCTGGCATGAGCAGCGCGCCCACGACCGACGCCGGGTCGACCCACGAGGTCGACCTGGCCGTCACCGGCATGACCTGCGCCTCCTGTGCGCACCGCATCGAGCGCAAGCTCAACAAGCTCGACGGCGTGCGGGCCTCGGTCAACTACGCCACCGAGAAGGCCCACGTCGTCTTCCCCGCCGGCCTCGACACCGAGGTGCTGCTCGAGACCGTCGCCCAGGCCGGGTACGCCGCTGAGCTGCCGCGCCCGCAGGCCGACGACGACGCGGTGAGCGAGCGCGAGGTGGCCGCGCTGCGGCGCCGCCTGCTCGTCGCGGCCGCGCTCTCGGTGCCGGTCGTCGCGCTGGCGATGGTGCCCGCGCTGCAGCTGACCGGCTGGCAGTGGTGGTCGCTGGTGCTGGCCACGCCGGTCGCCACCTGGGCTGCCTGGCCGTTCCACCGGGCCGCCGTGACCAACCTGCGCCACGGCGCGGTCACCATGGACACCCTGGTGTCGATGGGCGTCACGGCCGCCTACACGTGGTCGGTCGTCGCGCTGACCGTCGGCGACGCCGGCCACCTCGGGATGACCCACGGCTTCTCCTGGACCGCCGAGCGCGGCGACGGCCTCTCGATGATCTACCTCGAGGTCGCTGCCGGCGTCACGACCTTCCTGCTGGCCGGCCGCTACGCCGAGAAGCGGGCCAAGCGCCGCGCCGGCGCCGCGCTCCGCGCCCTGCTCGCGCTCTCCGCCGCGGAGGCCACCGTGCTGCGCGAGGGCCAGGAGGTCCGGGTCACGGCCGAGGACCTCGGGGTCGACGAGCTGGTGGTCGTGCGTCCGGGCGAGCGGATCGCCGCCGATGGGGTCGTCGAGTCCGGCGCCTCCGCGGTCGACGCCTCGATGCTCACCGGCGAGCCGGTGCCCGTCGACGTGGGGCCCGGCGACGAGGTCACCGGCGGTTGCGTCAACACCTCCGGACGCCTGGTCGTGCGCACCACGCGGGTCGGCTCCGACACCGCCCTGGCCCAGATGGCCCGGCTGGTCGAGGAGGCCCAGCAGGGCAAGGCGGAGGTCCAGCGGCTCGCCGACCGGGTCTCCTCGGTCTTCGTGCCGGTCGTCGTGGGGCTCGCGATGCTCACCGTCCTCGGCTGGCTGGTGGCCGGTGAGGGGTGGACGGTCGCGCTGTCGGCAGCCGTCTCGGTCCTCGTGATCGCCTGCCCGTGCGCCCTCGGGCTCGCCACGCCCACGGCCCTGATGGTCGGCACCGGGCGGGGCGCGCAGCTCGGGGTCCTCATCCGCGGCCCGGAGGTGCTCGAGCAGACCCGACGGGTCGACACCGTCGTACTCGACAAGACCGGGACGGTCACGACCGGCCGGATGTCGCTGGTCGACGTCGTCGCGATCGACGCCGACGAGCAGGACGTACGCCGCCGGGCCGCCGCCCTGGAGTCGGCCTCCGAGCACCCGATCGCCCGTGCGGTCGCCGAGGGCTGGCCGGGCGAGCGGCCCGAGGTGGTCGGCTTCGCCAACCACGAGGGCCTCGGGGTGACCGGCGAGGTCGAGGGCACCCGCGTCGTCGTCGGCAAGGCCGCCCTCCTGGAGCGCGAGGGCGTGAACGTGGGCGACGAGGTCGCCGCCGCTCTCGCCGCCGCCCGGGGGACCGGCGGCACGCCGGTGCTGGTGGGCTGGGACGGTCACGCGCGTGGTGTCCTGGTGGTGGCCGACACCGTCAAGGAGACCTCGGGAGAGGCCGTCGCCCTGCTGCGCGGGCTGGGCCTGGAGCCGGTGCTGCTGACCGGCGACCACGAGCAGGCCGCGCGCACGGTCGCCGCCGAGGTCGGCATCGACCGGGTCGTCGCCGACGTGCTGCCGGCCGACAAGCTCGCCGAGGTGCGCCGCCTGCAGGCCGAGGGCCGGGTCGTGGCCATGGTCGGTGACGGGGTCAACGACGCCGCGGCCCTGGCCGCAGCCGACCTCGGGATCGCCCTCGGCACCGGCACCGACGTGGCGATGGAGGCCTCCGACCTCACGCTGGTCTCCGGGGACCTTCGGGTCGCGGCCACCGCCGTCCGGCTCTCCCGCCGCACCCTGGCCACCATCCGGGCCAACCTGTTCTGGGCGTTCGCCTACAACGTCGCCGCCCTGCCGGTCGCCGTCGCCGGGCTGCTCAGCCCGATGCTCGCCGGCGCCGCCATGGCCGCCTCGTCACTGGTCGTGGTCGGCAACAGCCTGCGGCTGCGCGCGTTCCGCTGAGACGGGTAGGTGGTCGAGCAGCGACGAGCGCCGGCGAGGATCGGGTGTCGGGACCACGTGTGCGAGACCGGTGGTCTCGACGCCCGCTCGCTCGCTGCTCGACCACCCGGGTGGCTCAGCAGGAGGCGAACAGCACCGGCCCCGAGGACAGGTCGGAGAGCACGAACGCGGAGGGCTCCGGCTCCAGGGAGAGCCGCACCATCGTCCCCTCGGCGGTGACCTCGCGGACCGCGAACCGGTCGGAGAAGTCGCCGCCCTGGCCAGGGGCGGGGCCGGCGGCGAGCACCGCACGGGTGTCGGCGTTGGTGCGGGCCTGGTCGTCGTTCTCGAAGCCGAGCAGCACCTCGGCGTCGCCGCCGGGCAGCAGACCCATCGCGAACGCGGTGACCGGGTTGATCTTGCCGGCGGCCGCGAGCAGCTGGTCGGCGGTGGCCTGGTCGGTCTCGTCGGCCTGCCCCATCGCCAGCGACTCACAGGCGTGGTCGGCGGTGTAGACGACCGCGGCGGCCGGGGACTCGCGGAAGGAGTCGGCGAGGTCGGCGACCGCCTCGGCGGGGCCGTCGGTGGAGGCCAGGGCGGTCTCGAGGTACGGCTGGCGGTCACCGGCCCACAGCAGGCCGTCGCGCACCGCGACGTACTGCAGGGTGGGGGTCGCGCTCAGGCCGGTGCGGCCGGCGATGCCGGCGAGCAGCTCGGTGCCGCCGACCCAGACGCCGTCGTCCTCGTCGGGACGCTGGTAGCCCAGGGCGGCCAATCGGTCGGTCACCGACTCCGCGCTCGCCTCGCCCAGGGCCACGATCTCGACCGCGCCCTCGGGCGACTGCGCCAGCAGCTCCCAGTCCACGGTCGCCGGCGACCAGCCGAACTCGGCCGACAGCAGCGGCGCGCTCGCCACCAGCCCGGACGCGGAGGTCAGGTCGGCGTCGAACCCGGCGTCCAGCAGCTCGGCCAGGTCTCCCTCCGAGGCGGACGCGCCGACCTCCTCGCGGACGGCCGCCCAGTCGGTGAAGGTGTAGCGCTGGGCGTCGGCGGGAGCCAGGGCCACGGCCTCGCCGAGCGTCGAGCCCGGTATGCCGAGGAGCCGCACGGCCACGAGGCCGGCCCCGAGGAGCAGGACGGCGACCGCGGTGGTGAGCAGGATGCGGGTGCGCATGGGGCGGGTGTCTCCTGGGTCGGGTCCCTGGGTCGGGTCGTGGCTCGGTGGGGCCAGGGTGTGAGACTACGGGCATGGCCTCGCAGCCCCGTCGCGCCGCAGACGTCGTCGCCGCCGGCGCAGTCGTGTTCCGACCCGGGCGCGAGGTGCTGCTGGTGCACCGGCAGAAGTACGACGACTGGTCCTTCCCCAAGGGCAAGCTCGACCCGCGGGAGCACGCCGCCACCGCGGCCGTGCGCGAGGTCGAGGAGGAGACCGGGCTGCACGTGCGCCTGGGACCCCCGCTGGCGACCCTGCGCTACGCGACCGGCAGCAAGATGAAGACGGTGCACTACTGGCAGGGCCGCGCCGTCGGCGACGACGACGTGTCGTCGTACGAGCCCAACGCCGAGATCGACCGGGTCGCCTGGGTCGACCGCGACGAGGCCGCCGGGCTGCTCACCTACGCCCGCGACCGGGCACTGCTCCAGGACGCCGTGCGTCTGCGCAAGCCGACGACCGCCCTGGTGGTGCTGCGGCACGCGCACGCCCGCTCCCGCAAGGCCTGGCGCGGCGACGACCGGCTGCGGCCGCTGCTGTCCGGCGGACGTGACGAGGCCTTCCGGCTGGTGCCCGTGCTCGCGGCGTACGACGTCGGGCGGGTGGTGTCCTCGGGCTCCACGCGCTGCCTGGAGACCGTGGCGCCCTACGTCGAGACCGTGGGCCTGGAGGTGGAGCGCCGCAAGGAGCTCTCCGAGGAGTGCTCGGACCCCGAGCGCACCGCCCGGGTCGTGCGCGAGGTGGCCGAGCAGTGCGACACCACCCGGAGGGGGACGCTGCTGTGCAGCCACCGCCCGGTGCTGCCGGCGGTCTTCGCCGCGCTCGGCGTCGCGGATCCGCGGCTGGAGCCGGGGGAGATGTTCGTGGTGCACCTGCGCAAGGGGCGCGTGGTCGCCACCGAGCAGCACCTCGTGGGCTGACTGCGCGGTCATGCCATCGGGCGGGCCCGGCGGTCAAGAGACCCGAGGCTTGTTCACGTGACGTACCTCTCATGGGCGCGCCGGCGTCACGGAAGCGGTCGCCAGGGTTCACCCCTCGTTCACCGACGACCCCGGAGCGCGTCACCTGGGCTGCTTAGCGTCACTCGACGTCACCCCCACTGACCTACCAGGAGTCACACTCGTGAAGACCCCCACCATCCGTCGCGCGGTCCTCCCCGGCGTCGCCGCTCTGGCCCTCGCCCTGACCGGCTGCGCCGCCTCCAACGAGGGCGGCAGCGACGAGACCGGCGGTGTCGAGGCCGGCACCCTCTCGGGCCAGTACACCGTCGGCGGCGCCTCGTCGCAGGAGGCCGCCCAGCTGGCCTGGACGACCGGCTTCGCCGACGTGCAGCCCGACGTCACCATGACCTACGAGCCCATCGGCTCCGGCGGCGGCCGCGAGAACTTCATCGCCGGCGGCTACATGCTGGCCGGCTCGGACTCCTACCTCAAGGACGACGAGGGCGAGCTGACCGACGCCACCGAGCGCTGCGGCGGCGAGGAGCCCATCGAGATCCCCAACTACGTCTCCCCGATCGCGGTGATCTTCAACGTCGACGGTGTCGACGAGCTGAAGCTCTCCCCGGAGACCCTCGGCGCGATCTTCGCCGGCGACATCAAGCAGTGGGACGACGAGGCCATCGCCGAGACCAACCCCGACGCCGACCTGCCGAGCGCCCCGATCAACCCGGTGCACCGCTCCGACGAGTCCGGCACCACCGGCAACTTCACCAACTACCTCGCCACCCGCGCGGCCGACACCTGGACCGCCGGCGAGCTCGAGGTGTGGCCCAAGGAGTTCGGCGGCGAGGGTGCCCAGGGCACCTCGGGCGTCGTGTCCGCCGTGACCGACGGCAAGAACGCCATCGGCTACGCCGACGCCTCGCAGGCCGGCGACCTGGGCAAGGCCCTCATCGGTGTCGGCGACGACTTCGTCGGCCCGACCGCCGAGGCCGCGGCCAAGATCCTCGAGGTCTCCCCGAAGGCCGAGTCCGCCGGTGACAACCAGCTGATCTTCGACCTCGACTACAACACCGAGGAGTCCGGCACCTACCCGATCGTGCTGACCAGCTACCTGCTGGCCTGCATGACCTACGAGGACCAGGCCGAGGCCGACGTCACCAAGGCCTACATCTCCTACATCCTCAGCGACGACGGCCAGGAGTTCGCCGCGAGCGAGGCCGGCTCGGCCCCGCTGGCCGACAGCCTGCAGGAGCAGGCCATGGCCATCGTCGAGCAGATCTCGGCCGGCTGACGGATCCGAGCGAGAACCGATAGCGTCGGAGGCCCCGACCGCCCTCGGGCGGCCCGGGGCCTTCGGCGCGAGCAGTCGACAGATGCAGGAGAGGGAGATCCGTTGACCACCACCCAGGCTGAGCCGGCCCCGCCGGTCCCGCCGACCGAGGAGGCCCCGCAGCGCGTCACCCGCGCCGGCGACTCGATCTTCCGCGGTCTGGCCACCGGCGCCGGGCTGATGATCATGCTGGCCCTGGCCGGTGTGGCGATCTTCCTGGTCCTGCAGTCGATCCCCGCGATCGGAGCCTCCGGCGACCAGGCGTACGGCGCCGACAACATCGTGGTCTACATCTGGCCGCTGCTGTTCGGCACGATCCTGGCCGCGGTCATCGCGCTGATCATCGCCACGCCGCTGGCGATCGGTGTCGCCCTGGTGATCAGCCACTACGCCCCGCGTCGGATCGCGAGGCTGCTGGGCTACCTGATCGACCTGCTCGCCGCCGTACCCTCCGTCGTCTACGGCCTGTGGGGCCGCGAGACGCTGCAGGGCTGGGTCTTCCCGATCTACGACTGGCTGCACGACACCCTGGGCTTCCTGCCCTTCTTCGCCGGCCCGGTCACCACCGGCCGCACGATCCTCACCGCCGGCGTCGTCCTCGCGGTGATGGCGCTGCCGATCATCACCGCGCTGTGCCGCGAGGTCTTCCTGCAGACCCCGGTGATGCACCAGGAGGCCGCGCTCGCGCTCGGCGCCACCCGGTGGGAGATGATCCGGATGGCGGTCTTCCCCTACAGCCGCTCGGGCATCACCTCCGCGGTCATGCTCGGCCTGGGCCGCGCGCTCGGCGAGACGATGGCCGTCGCGATGGTGCTCTCGGCCGCCGGCGTCGTCACCTTCAACCTGATCTCCTCGCAGAACCCCTCCACGATCGCCGCCAACATCGCGCTCAACTACGCCAACGCCTCCGGCACCAAGACCAACGTGCTCATCGCGGGCGGTCTGGTGCTGTTCGTGGTGACCTTCGCCGTCAACTTCCTCGGCCGCTGGCTGGCGGCCCGTGGCCAGGTCAAGGCATGAGCGGGGAGGACACCGAGATGACGCAGAACCCGCACGACGCCGACATCCACCAGCCGTTCCACACCGATCCCACGACCGACCTCTCCACCCACGTGCCGCTGACCAAGCCGCAGCTGCCCGGCATCGCCGTGCCGCTGGCCGCGGCCGTCGCGTGGGGCCTGTCCGGGCTGATCTCGCTCTTCCTCGAGTGGCCGGTCGCCGGCTGGGTCGTGCTGGGCTGGGTCTTCTTCGTCGTCGGCATGCCGGCGTGGGCGCAGGCCGTCGAGGGCCGCCGCAAGGCCGTCGACCGGCTCGTCACCGCGCTGGTGTGGACGACCTTCGCGGTCGCGATGATGCCGCTGGTCGCCGTGATCTGGACCGTGGTCAGCCGGGGCGCCGGTGCTCTGTCGGTGGAGTTCTTCACCGCCTCCCAGCAGGGCGTGCTCGGCGAGGGCGGCGGCATCTACCACGCGATCATGGGCACGCTGATCATCACGCTGATCGCCTCGTTGATCTCGATCCCGATCGGCATCATGGCCGCGGTCTACCTCGTGGAGTACGGCAAGGGCAACCGCCTGGCGCGGGTGCTCACCTTCCTGGTCGACGTCATGACCGGCATCCCCTCGATCGTGGCCGGCCTCTTCGCGCTGGCGCTGTTCACGCTGCTGCTCGGCCCGCTGCCGCGCATCGCCATCGGCGGCTCGATCGCGCTGTCGGTGCTGATGATCCCGATCGTGGTGCGCTCGACCGAGGAGATGCTCAAGCTGGTGCCCGAGGAGCTGCGCGAGGGCGCCTACGCCCTCGGCGTACCCAAGTGGCGCACCATCACCAAGGTCGTGCTCCCCACCGCGCTCGGCGGCATCATCACCGGCGCGACGCTGGCCGTGGCCCGCGTCGCCGGCGAGACCGCGCCGCTGCTGCTGATCGCCGGCACCCTGCGCGGCACCAACTTCAACCCCTTCGACGGGGCGATGCAGACCCTGCCGGTGCTGATCTTCTCCGAGGCCACCCGCGGCGGCCTCGCGACGTACGTGCCGTTCCAGATCGAGCGGGCCTGGGGGGCTGCGCTCGTCCTCATCATCATCGTGATGCTGCTGAACCTGCTGGCCCGTGTGGTCGGCAGCTTCTTCAGCCCCAAGACGGGTCGCTGAGACCCATGAGCCGACCCAGCGACCCGAACCACCAAGGAGCCTGAACCCCATGGCGAAGAGCATCGACGTCTCGGACCTGAACATCTACTACGGGGACTTCCTCGCGGTCTCCGGGGTCAACATGACCATCAAGGCCCGCCAAGTCACCGCGTTCATCGGGCCCTCCGGCTGCGGCAAGTCGACCGTGCTGCGCACGCTGAACCGCATGCACGAGGTCATCCCCGGCGCCCGCGTCGAGGGCAAGGTCGTCGTCGACGGCCAGTCGCTCTACGACCCCTCGATCGACCCGGTGGCCGTGCGCCGCCAGATCGGCATGGTCTTCCAGCGGCCCAACCCGTTCCCCACGATGTCGATCTACGACAACGTGCTCGCGGGCAACAAGCTGAACGCCAAGAAGATGAAGAAGTCCGAGGCCGACGACATCGTCGAGCGCTCGCTCAAGGGCGCCAACCTGTGGAACGAGGTCAAGGACCGCCTCGGCCGGCCCGGGATGGGGCTCTCGGGCGGTCAGCAGCAGCGGCTGTGCATCGCCCGGGCCATCGCCGTACGCCCGCAGGTGCTGCTGATGGACGAGCCCTGCTCCGCGCTGGACCCCATCTCGACCTCCGCGATCGAGGACCTCATCCACGAGCTGAAGTCCGAGTACACGATCGTCATCGTCACCCACAACATGCAGCAGGCCGCCCGTGTCTCCGACGACACCGGCTTCTTCAACCTCAAGGCCACCGGCGAGCCCGGCCAGCTGGTCGAGTTCAACCCCACCAAGAAGATGTTCACCAACCCCGACAACGACGCCACCGAGGCCTACATCTCGGGTCGGTTCGGCTGAGGGGAACCGGGTTACGACGAATTACTTCTCACCCTTACTGCGCAGTAAGGGTGAGAAGTAATTCGTCGTAACCCGATCGGCTCTCCCCACGCCTCGCCCCCGGGCCGGCGACCGTCCACAGCTGACCCCGGGACGGGGTTGTCCCCAGAGGCTGCAAGCCCGCCGCTGAGGGGCGCTGGGACGGGTGATTCTCGTCTCCATGAGGACGACTCGAACCCGCACCAGCACCCCGACGAACATCACGAGCACCGACGTGCTCCCCATCCCCTGGCACCCCCGCCGGCCCGGACTCCAGGCAGCGCACCGCCTGGATCCGAAGGGTGAGAAGGGTCCCGCCCGTGGGCAGTCGCAGGGCCGACGGTGGCGCGCGGTGGCGCCCGGTTGGTTCCGCCCCGCGGGCGAGCCGGACACCGTCGAGCAGCGCATCGTGGAGGCCTCCTACCGGGTGCCGGACGGCGGTGGCGTCACGGGCTGGGCCTCACTGCGGTGGCTCGGTGGCCGGTGGTTCGACGGCACGCTGCCGGACGGCTCGCTCCGCGACGTACCCGTCACCATGATCACCTCCCACCGCAGCCACACCCCCGGGATCCGGTACACCAAGGAGCGCTTGAGGCCCGGCGAGCTGGTCGAGCTGGACGGTCTGCCCGTCACCACAGCCGTCCGCTCGGTCATGTTCGAGGCGCGGCACGCGGAGACGCTCGGCGACGCGGTCGTCGCGATGGACATGGCCTGCTTCAACGACCTGGTGTCCTTGGCCGAGCTTGGCGTGGCTGTCGACGAGAGCAAGGCATGGACGGGCATCCAGCAGGCGCGCGACGCGCTGTCGCTGGCGTCGGAGAACGCCTGGTCGCCGGCCGAGGTCGGTTTCCGGCTGCTGTGGACCCAGGTGGCTGAGCTCGGTCCGGTCGTGTGCAACGCACCGATCTTCGACCTCAACGGCCGGCACCTGCTCACGCCCGACCTGTTCGACGCGGCGGCGGGTGTGGTGGGTGAGTACCAAGGCGCCCACCACTTCGAGCGCAGCCAGCGCCGCCGCGACATCACCCGCGAGACGCTCCTGCGCGACCACGGCCTGGAGTACGTCGAGCGCGTGGCCGGCGAGGAGACGACCAGGTTCCTGATCCGGCTGAGGTCGGCCTACGCGCGGGCCGCGCGGATCCCGGCTGATCGCCGGCGATTCACCCTGACACCGCCACCCTCGTGGACCCCGACCGAGACCGTTGCCCAGCGCCGCGCGCTCCTGCCGCACCAGCGGGCCTCGCTCCTGGCCCGTCGCGGCCTCGACTCCGTGGCCTGAGCGGGCGGCCTGCGGGCCCCCGCCTGGTTACGACGAATCAGATCTCACCCTTACTGCGCAGTAAGGGTGAGATCTGATTCGTCGTAACCCGACTCACGGCAGCTGGAACACGTACCGACAGGCGAAGTAGACCAGCGCAGCGGCGCCACCGGCCATGGGGAAGGTGAGCACCCAGGCGGTGACGATCGAGCGGGCCACGCCCCAGCGCACCGCGGAGAACCGCTTGGTGGCGCCGGCGCCCATGACGGCGGAGGTGATGGTGTGGGTGGTGGAGATCGGCGCCTCGAAGACGTACGCCGTGGTGTACAGCACCGACGCGGCGACCGACTCCGAGGCGAACCCGCGGGCCGGGTCGAGGTGGATGATGCGGCGTCCCAGCGTGCGCATGATGCGCCAGCCACCGGCCCAGGTGCCGGCGGAGATGGCGGCTGCGGCGGCGAAGATCACCCACAGCGGGAGCGGGTCGCCGGGGTCGACGTAGTTGCCCGCGAGGAGCGCCAGGAAGATCACGCCCATCGTCTTCTGGGCGTCCTGGAGACCGTGGCCCAGCGCCATGGCGGCGGCCGAGACGGTCTGGGCGAGCTTGAAGCCGCGCTGGGCGCGGGCGGGGTGGGCGCGCCGGAAGCCCCACATGATCGCGACCATCACCAAGAAGCCGAGGGAGAAGGCCACGAGCGGCGAGAGCAGCATCGGGATGACGACCTTGGCGACCACGACCTCCCAGTTGGCGGTGACGCCGGCGGCCAGGGCCGCGCCGACCAGGCCGCCGATGAGCGCGTGGGAGGAGGAGGACGGCAGGCCGTACCACCAGGTGATGAGGTTCCACGCGATGGCGCCGAGCAGACCGGCCATCACGATCACCAGGGCGTGGGAGCCGGTGCCGGGGTCGATGGTGTCGGAGACGGTGGTGGCGACCTTCTGGCCGAGGAAGGCGCCGACGAAGTTCATGATCGCCGCCATCGCCAGCGCCACCCGGGGGGTGAGCGCCCTGGTGGAGACCGAGGTCGCGATCGCGTTGGCGGCGTCGTGGAAGCCGTTGGTGTAGTCGAAGACCAGGGCCACGACGACGACGGCGATGATGATCGCCAGCTCCATCAGCAGGCCCCCGTGGGGAGCAGGTCCACGCTCAGGACTCCTTGACGGCGATCTGCTCGACGGTGTTGGCGACCTTCTCGAAGGCGTCGATGGCGCCTTCGAGGGTCTCGGTGATGTCCTTGAGCTTGAGGACCTCCATCGCCTTGTACTCACCCGAGAACAGGTGGGCCAGGATCCGCCGGTGGTTCTTGTCGCCGGCGTTCTCGAGGCGGTTGATCTCGATCCAGTACTCCGAGAGCTCCTTCATCGTCCGCAGCCGCGGCATCGCGTCGGCGGTGACCTCGGCGCAGCGACGGATGAGGTCGACCTGCTCCGACAGCCCGGACGGCAGCTCCTTGACCTCGTAGAGCAGCATCATGTCCACGGCCTCGTCCATCATGTCCATGACGTCGTCGAGGCCCGCGGCCAGCGAGTAGATGTCCTCGCGGTCGAAGGGCGTGATGAAGGTGGAGTTCACCTTCTTCACGATCTCGTGGGTGGTCTCGTCGGCCGCGTGCTCGGCATCGCGCATGGCCATGGCCACGGCCTCGCGGTCCGCGCCCACGGTGAACATGTCGGCCAGCAGCGAGGCACCCGTGACCAGGTGCGCCGCCGACTCGGCGAACTGGTCGTAGAAGGCGTTCTCGACGGGACGGAATCTCAGGCCCACGACTACCTCTTCAGCGCCGACGACAGGGGACCGCGGAACAGCGTAGGCCCCCGGTGGACGGGAGGTGAAAGGGCGGTGACCGAACGGTGGGCCGCCCAGGCGTCGCCGGGTCGCGGGAGGGTGGCCCCCGGGCGCCTCAGGCGCTGGTACGCCGGCGCTTCTGCCGCTCGATGAGCTCCTCCTGCAGGTGCACCTCGCCGCTGTTGCGCTTCCAGCCGCCGTCGGAGTCCAGCAGCCAGGCCGTGGTGTCCTCGGCGAAGGCGAGGTCGAGCAGCTGCCCGACCTCGGCGACGGAGTCGGCGTCGGGAAGCCGCACCAGCACCTCGACGCGACGGTCGAGGTTGCGGTGCATCATGTCGGCCGAGCCGATCCAGGCCTGCGGGTCGCCGCCGTTCTCGAACCAGAAGATCCGGCTGTGCTCGAGGAAGCGCCCGAGCACGGAGCGGACCGTGATGTTCTCGGAGAGCCCGGGGACGCCGGGGCGCAGCGCGCAGATCCCGCGCACCAGCAGCTCGACGGGCACCCCCTCGCGCGAGGCGAGGTAGAGCGAGTCGATGAGCGCCTCGTCGACGACCGAGTTGGCCTTGAGGCGGATCCGGGCGGGGCGACCGGCCTTGTGGTGGGCGATCTCGGCGTGGACCTGCTCGACCAGCCCGGAGCGGACGGAGTCGGGGGCGACCAGCAGCTCGGCGTACGACGCGTTGCGCGACCAGCCGGAGAGGTTGTTGAACAGGTGCGCGACGTCCTCGGTGACCCGCTCGTCGGTGGTGATCAGCCCGAGGTCCTCGTACATCCGGGAGGTCTTGGGGTTGTAGTTGCCGGTGCCGATGTGGGCGTAGCGGCGGATGCCGTGGTGGTCGCCCTCGTCGCGGACGACCATCGCCAGCTTGCAGTGGGTCTTGAGGCCGACGACGCCGTACACGACGTGGCAGCCGGCCTGCTCGAGCTTGCGCGCCCAGCGGATGTTGGCCTGCTCGTCGAAGCGGGCCTTGATCTCGACGATGACCAGCACCTGCTTGCCGGCCTCGGCGGCGTCGATGAGGGCGTCGATGATCGGGGAGTCACCCGACGTGCGGTAGAGCGTCTGCTTGATCGCCAGCACGTGCGGGTCGGCGGCGGCCTGCTCGATGAAGCGCTGCACCGAGGTCGAGAAGGAGTCGTAGGGGTGGTGCAGCAGCACGTCGTTGCGGCGCGCGGCCTTGAAGACGTCGACCGGTGCAGCCGACTCCACCTCGGCGAGGCGGTGGTGGGTGGTGGGGAGGAACGCGGGGTACTTCAGCTCCTCGCGGGAGAGGTCGGCGATGCCGTGCAGGCCGCGCAGGTCCAGCGGGCCGGGGAGCCGGTAGACCTCGTCCTGGCTGACGCCGAGCTCGCCGACCAGCAGCTCGAGGACGGCGGGGTCGATGGACTCCTCGACCTCCAGGCGCACCGGCGGGCCGAAGCGGCGGCGCAGCAGCTCCTTCTCCAGGGCGGCGAGGAGGTTCTCGGCGTCGTCCTCCTCGACCTCGAGGTCCTCGTTGCGGGTGACCCGGAAGGAGTGCACCTGCTGGATCTCCATGCCGGGGAAGAGCCGGTTGAGGTGCTCGGCGATGACGTCCTCGAGCGGCACGAAGCGCTGCTCGCCCAGCGGGACGAAGCGGCTGAAGATCGGCGGCACCTTCACCCGCGCGAAGTGCTGCTTGTCGCTCTTGGGGTTGCGCAGCAGCACCGCGAGGTTGAGCGAGAGCCCGGAGATGTAGGGGAAGGGGTGGGCGGGGTCGACCGCCAGCGGGGTGAGGACCGGGAAGATCCGCTCCTTGAACATCCGCTTGCACTGCTTCTGCTCGGCCTTGTCCAGGTCGGCCCAGCGGACCAGCTCGATGCCCTCGGCGTTGAGCGCCGGCACGATCTCGTCCTTGAACAGCTGTGCCTGGCGGTGGCTGAGCTCGCCGCTGACGGTGAGGATCTGCTCGAGCACCTCGCGCGGCATCAGCCCGGAGGCGGCCTTGACCGCCACGCCCGCGGTGATGCGGCGCTTGAGGCCGGCGACGCGGACCATGAAGAACTCATCGAGGTTGCTGGTGAAGATCGCCAGGAACCGCACCCGCTCCAGCAGCGGGATGGTCGGGTCCTCCGCGAGCTCGAGCACGCGCTGGTTGAACCGCAGCCAGGACAGCTCGCGGTCCAGGAAGCGGTCCTCGAAGGCCTCGACCTCCGCCAGCACCTCGTGGTCGGGCACGTAGGGCGGCTCGACGTCGAACGGCTCCTCCGGTGCGGCGTCGGAGACTCCCTCTTCCCGGGTGGGCACGATCTCGGCGGACATGCCGCCCATCCTGTCACCGCCGGGTGAACGCGAGGTGACCTCGGCGCAGGCCCCGTCCCAGACGCCGCGCGAGACCTCGCCTCAGTACGCCGGACGGGACTGCCGCGCCGGGCTGCGCCCGACTACTCTCCGGTAGGTGACTGCTCTGACCCGCGCCCGCGACGCCGTCGAGCGGCGCCTGCTCACCACCGTGCTCGGCCTCCCCGAGGGCCTGCAGCGCCGCCTGGCCGGCAGGCCCGTCGAGCTCGACGGCGACACCCTCGCCACCGACCTGCAGCTGATGCTGCGGCTGAAGAAGGCCGCCCGGCTGCCCGCCGTGGAGACGCTCCCCATCGACAAGGCGCGTGCGGCCACCCGGCACGAGGCCGCGCAGGCCGGTGGCGACCTGCCCATCGGCGAGGTCCGCGACCTGACCGCCGCCGGGCTCCCGGCGCGGCTCTACGTCCCCACCTCCTCGACCGGTGACTCCGACCCGCTGCTGGTCTTCTTCCACGGCGGCGGCTTCTTCGTGGGCGACATCGATACCCACGACGCTCCGTGCCGGCTGATCGCCGAGCGGGCCGGCGTACGCGTGCTGTCCGTGGAGTACCACCAGGGCCCCGAGCACCCGTTCCCCGCCGCCCACGACGACGCCGAGCGGGCCTACCACTGGGTCGTCGACCACGCCCGCGAGCTCGGTGCGGACCCGGAACGCATCGGCGTCGGCGGCGACTCCGCCGGCGGCAACCTCGCGGCGGCCACCGCGATCCACGCCGCCCGCACCGGTCTGCCCTGCCGCCTGCAGCTGCTGGTCTACCCGCTCACCGACGCCCGCCACGGCGCACGCGACGGCAGCGAGGAGTTCCTCTCCATGCGGCTCTTCGACGAGGGCTTCTTCTTGTCCCGGCTCTTCATGGACCGGGCCTCGGAGTCCTACGTCGCCGACGAGGCCCACCTCGACGACCCGCGGTTCTCGGTGATGCTGGCCGACCTGCCGCAGGGCCTGGCGCCGGCGTACCTCTGCACGGCCGGGTTCGACCCGCTGCGCGACGAGGGCGAGGCGTACGCCGACCTGCTCGAGAAGGCCGGCGTCACCGTGACCCGCCGACGCTTCGACGGCCTGATCCACAGCTTCTTCAACGTCACCGGTGCCGGACGCTCGGGCCCGGCCGCCGTGGCCGAGATCGCCGACGCGGTGCGCGCCGGGCTGCACTGAGAGACCGGCGGTCGGGCTACAGCCCCGGGCGCCAGCGCCGCAGCTCGCGGCTGAACGCCTCGGGGTCGACCATCGACGCGGTCACCACCACCGGCGGCAGGGAGCGGCGCTTGAACCGCACCTCCCAGCCGCGCTGGCCGGGCACGCCGACGATCTCCAGTTCGGTGCTGGCGTCGTAGACGTCGAAGCGGTGGTGGGAGTCGCCGGAGCGGATGTCGACGACGCCGTGGTCGTCGATGGTGACCTGGGCGGAGGTACGCCGGGCGCGCACGGCCACGACGGCCAGCAGCACCACGAGCAGGACGGCAGCGATGCCGGCGGGCTCGGTCCCGCGCCCGGTCGCCAGCGCGAGGCCGGCCAGGGCCAGGGCCACGACCGCCAGGCCGCCGGCGACGAACGGGACTCGGCTGCGGCGGGCCGGGAGTGCGACTGCGGAGGTGACGGCTGCAGCCGTGGTCACGGGGTCTCGAGGCTCCTCGCTGGCGCTCGTCGCACCTCGACCAGCGGGGGCGTCGCCGGCGCTCGTCGCACCTCGACCAGCGACGGGGGCATCGACGGCGGCATCGACGGGGGCATCCTGCGCGAGCTCGGCGGTCACGCGGGGGATCGACCCGGTGGTGGCGCCGAGGCCGAAGCGGCGGTGCCGGCCGGCACCCTCGAGCAGCTCCTCGCGGGCCTCGGCGAGCTCGACGGCCAGCGCGGCGGCGCGGCGCTCGGCCTCGATCCGGGCGGCCATCTCGGCCTCGGCGATCTCGGCCTGGTGGCGCACGGACGCCTCGACCGACTGCCGGTCGATGCCGCGCTGGCTGGCGGCCTCCTCGGCGTCGGCGCGTGCGGTGATCGCCTCGATGGCCTTCGCCTCGGCGGCAGCACGGGCGTCGAGGGCCTCCTGCAGCTCCCCCAGCACCTGCGTCGTACGACGCTCGGCAGCCTCGCGCTCGGCTGCTGCCTGCGCGGCGAGCTCGGCGTGGGTCTGCGCGTCCTCCTCGGCCTTCGCGCGGGCCCGGGCCGCCTCCTCGGCGGCCGTCTCGGCGGCGGTGCGGGCGGCGAGCGCCTCCTGGGCCACGCGGGACTGCTCCGCGGCCAGCGCCTCGGCCTGCTCGCGTGCCTCGACCGCGACGCGCAGCGACTCGGCGGCCGCGGCGGCGGCGCCGTGGGCCTCGGTCTCGGCGGTGGCCGCGGCCGCAGCCTGCTCGGCCTGTGCGGTCGCGGCCTGCTCGGCGGCCTCGCGCTGCGCCAGCGCCTCGCCGGCGTGCGCGGCGGCGGCGCGGGCGGCCTCCTCGGCCTCGGTGCGGGCGGTGTGGGCCGCGAGCGCGGCCTCGGTCTGCTCGGTGGCGGCCTGCTCGGCGGCGGTGCGGGCCTCGGCGGCGACCCGGGCGGCCTCGTCGGCGGCGGTGCGTCCCTCGTGCGCCTCGGTCGCGGCGGCGAGTGCAGCCTCAGCGGCCGACTCGGCGGCGGCCCGCGCGGTGTGCGCGGCCTCGGCGTCGGCGGCCGCTGCCGCGGACGCCTCGTGGGCGGCGGTCTCGGCCTCGGCCGCGGCACGGGCGGCCTCGCCCTGGGCGGCGGCGGCCTGCTCGGCGGCCTCGCGCCCGGCCTGCGCCTCGGCGGCCAGCGCGGCGGCGGCGCGGGCGGCCTCCTCGGCCTCGGTGCGCGCCGTGTGGGCCTCGGCTGCGAGGCGTGCCTGCTCGGTGGCTGCCTCGTCGGCCTCGGTGCGGGCGGCGGCGTGCTCGGCGGCGACGCGGTCGGCCTCGGCACGGGCCTCGGCGGAGGCGGTGGCCGCTGCTTCGGCGGCCTCCCGGGCGGCGTGGGCGGCGGCCGCGAGCTCCTGTGCGGCGGTGGCGGCCTGCTCGGCCTCGCGACGGTCGGACTGCGCGTGCTCGGCGAACTCCCCGAGCAGCCGGGCCGCCTCCTCGGCGGCCTCCCGGGCGGTCTGCGCCTCGGCGGCCAGTGCGGCGGCGGTGCGGGCGGCCTCCTCGGCCTCGGTGCGGGCGGTGTGCGCCTCAGCTGCCAGGCGTGCCTGCTCGGTGGCGGCCTCCTCCGCGGCGGTGCGGGCGGCGGCGTGCTCGGCGGCGACGCGGTCGGCCTCGGCGCGGGCCTCGGCGGAGGCGGTGGCCGCCTCCTCGGCTGCCTCGCGGTCGGCGTGGGCGGCCGCGGCGGACTCGTGGGCGGTCCGCGCGTCGTGCTCGGCGTTCTCCCGGTCCGAGTGGGCGTGGGTGGCGGCGTCGGCGTGCGCGCGGGTGATCTCCTCGGCCTCCAGGCGCGCGGCGTACGCGGCCTCGGCCTCCTCCGCCTTCGCGCGGGCGGCGGCCTCGGCGGCCTCCCGCTGGGCGAACGCCTCCTCGGCAGCTGCGGCCTGCTCGGCGGCGATGACCTCCGCGGCCTCGCGGGCGTTGGCGGCGGCCGCGGCACTGGAGTCCGCGGCGGCTCGGCGGCGGGCCTGCTCGCTGGCGGCCTCCTGGGCCTCCTGCGCGACGGTCTCGGCGGCCTCGCGCGCAGCGTAGGCCTCCTGCAGCACCACCTCGGCGGCCTCGCGCGCACTGACCGCCTCGGCGAGCGCGGACTCGGCGGCCTCGCGGGCGGCCAGGGCCTCCTCGAGCCGGGCCTGGGCCTCGGTGAGACGGGTGTCGGACTCGCTGCGCCCCCGCAAGGCGGTCGCGGCGGACTCCTCGGCGATCATCCGCTCCGCGGCGGACTCGGCGGCGGCCTTCTCGGCGGCGGCGCGCAGCGTGGCGAAGCGCTCCGCGGCGGCGGTCTGCTCGGCGATGCGGGCCTCGAGCTCCTCCAGGGACGGGCCGGCGTCCTTGCGGCGCAGCCAGCGTCGACCGGAGTCCCCACCGGTCGCGGAGCCGGCGGAGGTCTCAGGGGGGGAGTCGGGGGAGCTCATCGTGGCGGCAGCCTACCGAGAACACGCCCTCCCGCCCGGGAGGTGCGGCGCCAGTCACGTGGGCGGTCCAGAGCGGCGCCCACGCGGCGTCGGCGCAGGTGAGGAGGGGTCAGTAGACGAGCGCCTGGACGCCGTCGCCGAGCGCCTCCTCCACGAAGGACGCCGCGCCGGCGATCGTCACGCGCGGGCGCAGGTCCTCCGCGGTGATGCCGCGCCGCTCGGCGCACTGGCTGCACAGCGTCACCCGGCCCAGGTCGAGCACCGTTCCGAGCAGGTCCTCCACGGGGCGGGCGTGCTCCAGCCCGAGGTCGGGCCCCTTGTCGGGCACGGCCCACCAGGCGGCGTCCCCGGTGAGCCACAGCGATACCGAAGCTCCTGCCGCGCAGGCCGCGGCGGCGACCGTGAAGGCCTGGTTGGCCCGCTCGGGCGCGTCCGCGGCGCAGGTCACCTTCACCAGCAGCCGAGGAGTCATGGCTCCAGGGTAGGCGGAGTCGGTCGTTAGGGTGGGGTGGTGGCGTTCGAGCTCCCTCCCAACCTGCACCCGAACTGTGGACCCGTCGCCTGGCTGCTCGGCAGCTGGATCGGCAACGGCCACGGTGACTACCCGACGATCGAGCCGTTCCAGTACGGCCAGGAGGTGGTCTTCCAGCAGGACGGCCGGCCCTTCCTGCACTACTTCGCCCGCTCGTGGGTGATCGACGAGCACGGTGAGAAGGTCCGCGACGCGGCCCAGGAGACCGGCTTCCTGCGCTGTCCGGAGCCGGGCAAGGTCGAGCTGGTGCTCGCGCACAACATCGGCTTCTCCGAGATCTGGTACGGCGAGGCCGCCGACGGCAAGCTCGAGCTGCGCACCGCGGGCGTCGGCTACACCGAGACCGCCAAGGAGGTCACCGCCGGGCACCGCCTCTACGGCAACGTCGAGGGCGACCTGCTCTACGCCTACGACATGGCCGCGGTCGGCCAGGAGCTGCAGCCCCACCTGTGGGCGCGGTTGAAGCGCGCATGACCAGCGTCCAGGCCAGCCCCCTGCTCGTGTCCCTCCCCGGCGCGGTCGCCGGAGACGGCGTCGACGCCCCGGTCGCCGCGCACTACGGCTCGTTCAACACCGAGCAGCGCACCCTGGAGTCCGGTGAGGGCTTCGTGGACCTCTCCCACCGCGACGTCGTCCGCATCAGCGGCCCGGAGCGGCTGACCTGGCTGCACTCGCTGACCACCCAGCACTTCCTCGCCCTCGCGCCCCGCGAGTGGACCACCGCGCTGATCCTCTCCCCGCAGGGGCACGTCGAGCACGCGTTCACCGGGTACGACGACGGCGAGTCGTTCTGGGCGCACACCGAGCCCGGGGCCGCTGGGCCGCTCCTGGAGTGGCTGGGCCGGATGGTCTTCATGACCCGCGTGGAGCTCGCCGAGGTCACCGACGACTGGGCCGTGGCCTGGCGTTCACGCCCCGACGCTCCGACGTACGACCTGGTGCCGCGCGGCGAGCTCGAGGCCTACGCGCAGGCGGCCGGCCCGGCGTGCGGGCTGTGGGCCTTCGAGGCGCTGCGGATCTCGCGCGGGGAGCCCCGCCACCTGGTCGACACCGACGCCCGCACCATCCCCAACGAGGTGGGGTGGATCGGGCCGGCGGTGCACCTGGACAAGGGCTGCTACCGCGGGCAGGAGACCGTCGCGCGCGTGCACACGCTCGGGCGGCCCCCGCGCCGGCTGACGCTGCTGCACCTCGACGGCACCGAGAACCGGCTCCCCGCCCGCGGCGCGGAGCTGCTGATGGGCTCGGGGGAGGCGACCAAGACCGTCGGCTTCGTGGGCTCCTCGGCCCGCCACCACGAGCTCGGCCCGATCGCGCTGGGGCTGGTCAAGCGCAACGTCCCGCTCGAGGTCACCCTCGAGGTCGAGGGGATGCCGGCGGCCCAGGAGGTCGTCGTGGACCCCGAGGTGGGCCTGCACGTCCGCCCGAAGCTGCGCTGAGGCGACCGCGCGACCTCCGGAAAGCACGAGACTCCCGGAGTGGGAGTCTCAGGACCACCCCGGGAGTCGTTCGCGGCGAGCCCGCAGGGGCTCGGTCGGAGGACGCGTCGTCTCAGTGGAACGACGCGACGTGAGGACAGGCGTGACCGTACTTCAGGCGGCATCGGATGCGTCGCCGGAGCTTCTTGAGCACAGGTTCTCCACCGGGATGGCAGGGATGGGGCAGGGGCCGGAACGGCGCTGTTCGGTCCCGAGGGGAGAGCGGGAAGGCTGCCGTACGCCGCGCACTTTAACTTTCCGCCGCCCGGAAAGCACTACTGCTTCGTCGTGGCGGATGGGTGATCTAGACCACATGCCCCCGGGGGTGTCTGACCTGCGCACATGACGCGTGTCGAGGCCGGATCCCCGGCCGGGGACGGGTGGTGTCCGCTCAGCGGCGATACATCACGTGGGTGTCACGCTGCTGGTGCGTGAAGCCCAGCTTGTCGCGGTAGATCCTGATCGCGGGGGCATTGTCGGACTCGACGTAGAGGATCACCTCGCGCACCCCCCGGTCGTGCAGGTGGTGCAGCCCGGCGAGGGTGAGCAGCCGCCCCAGGCCGCGGCCCTGGGAGGCGGGGGAGACGCCGACGACGTAGACCTCGCCGTGGTCGCGGTCGTGGATCTTGGTCCAGTGGAAGCCGAGCATCGTGCCGTCGGCGCCGGAGGTGGTGTCGATGGCGATGAGCAGCCCGGCGGGGTCGAACCACGACTCGGCGCACCGCTCGGCGAAGCCGGCCTCGTCCATCGCCCCCTGCTCGGGGTGGTCGGCGAAGGAGGCGGCGTTCAGCGCCAGCAGGGCGTCGGTGTCGGCGGGCTCGAACCCCCGGATGCGTACGCCGTCGGGCAGCTCGAGCGGCGGGAGCGGCTCGGCCGCGGGTCGGCGCATCACCCACATCTCCCGCACGACGTCGAAGTCGTGCCGCGCGGCCAGCCGGCGCGCCGCCGGGTGGTCGGCGTGCGACCAGGCCTCGAGCGAGCGACGGGGCCAGACGTCGGTGAGCAGCGCCTCGAGCAGCTCGCCGCCCACGCCGGAGTCACGCTGGTCGGGGTCGACGCAGAGGTGGATCTGGTCCTCGATGAGGAGGCCGAACCCCTCGGGGCGCACCCAGCCGCGCACGTCGTCGGGGCGCAGCCGGATCTCCAGCAGCGTGGCCTCGTCCAGCGGGCCGGTGCCGTCCGCGGCCTCCGCGCGGGCGGCGACGTGCAGGACCTGTCGGGTCTCCTCGGGGGTCACGCGCTCGAGGCTAACCCGCGCTCAAGGGGTCGATCGACGGCTCAGGCGTCGACGCGGGTCTCCTCGGTGATGCGGGCGTCGGACTCGGCCTGCTTGGACTCCTTGGTGGGGAGCACGAAGCGGTAGCCGACGTTGCGCACGGTGCCGATGAGGGTCTCGTTCTCGGGGCCGAGCTTGGCGCGCAGGCGGCGTACGTGGACGTCGACGGTGCGGGTGCCGCCGAAGTAGTCGTAGCCCCACACCTCCTGCAGCAGCTGCTGGCGGCTGAAGACGCGGCCGGGGTGCTGGGCGAGGAACTTCAGGAGCTCGAACTCCTTGAAGGTGAGGTCGAGGGTGCGCTTGCCGACCTTGGCGGTGTAGGTCGCGTCGTCGACGACGACCTCCCCGGAGCGGATGACGTGTGCGTCCGGGTCGGCGGCGTCGCGGGCGGCGCTGAGTCGTCCGATGGCCAGCTTGATGCGGGCCTCGAGCTCGGCGGGGCCGCAGGTGTGCAGCACGACGTCGTCCATGCCCCAGTCGTGGGAGACGACCGACAGGCCGCCCTCGGTGGTGACGAGGAGGACGGGGACCTCGGTGCCGGTGGTGCGGATCAGCCGGCACAGGTCGCGGGCGTGGGCGAGGTCCTGGCGGCCGTCGACGAGGAGCAGGTCGGCCTCGGGAGCCTCGAGCAGCGCGCTTCCCTCGGCGGGCAGGATCTTCACGTGGTGACCGAGCAGCGCGAGGCCGGGGAGCACCTCGGCGGAGGGCTGCAGGGCGCTGGTCAGGAGCAGGAGTGTGCTCATCTGTGGTCTCCTCCCAATGGGGCGGGGACCGAAACGCGACGCTGGGCTCCGGCCGTTGATACTTCACTCACCCTACAGAAATGTCCGCGTCACATAGGAGGCTTTCGGTGCTGGATGAGACGCAGATCATCGCGGTCCGCTACTGGGCGGGCGCCAAGCACGCGGCCGGCACGGATCGTGACGAGCTCGTGACGCGGACGGCGTTGACGCTGGAGGAGGTACGCCGTCGCGCGATCGACCTGCACCCCGGCACGCGGCTGGGCGAGGTGCTGGGGGCGTGCTCGGCGCTGATCGGCGAGCAGCCGGTGGGGAAGGCCGACCCGGCCTCGGTGACCGTCAGGCCCGGGGAGACCGTGGAGTTCCTGCCGCCGTTCGCGGGCGGGTGAGTGGGTCCTCCACGCGGCTTCCGCCGTCGAAGGCCCGCCCGCAGGCGACGGCAAGAGGAAGAGGCAGGAGCAACCACGCCAGCGCGGCCAGCGTCACCACAAGGGTTGTCTCCATGGGTCCTCCACGTTCTCTCCCGAGTCCGATACCCCACGTTCGACACCAGGAATCGGCTCGGATGGGTGGAACCTGAGGTGGTCTGGACCGGTCGGGGCGCCATGCGACCGCTGCGGACGTGCGCGAGGGCCCGGGAGCAGGTGCTCCCGGGCCCTCGTCCCGTCCTGTCGTGGCGTGCGTGACTCCCGATCAGGACTCGATCGCGGCGGTCTCCTTCTCGGGGGAGGCGCCGGCGATCTCGATCTTGCGCGGCTTGGCCTTCTCGGCGACCGGGACGACCAGGCGCAGCACGCCGGCGTCGTACGTCGCCTCGATCCGGTCGAGGTCGAGGTTGTCGCCGAGGACGAGCTGACGGCTGAACTGGCCGGTCGGACGCTCGGAGGCCAGTCGCTCCCAGTCGCCGTTGCGGGCGACGCGCTCGGCGCGGACGGTCAGGACGTTGTGCTCGACGTCGAGGTCGATCGACTCGCGGGAGACGCCCGGCAGGTCGAACTCGATGACGAAGCGCTCGCCCTCCCGCCACGCGTCCATCGGCATGACGGCCGGGCGGTTGGTGGTCCCCAGCAGCTGCTGGGTCAGGCGGTCGAAGTCACGGAAGGGGTCGGCGGTACGGAGCAGCATGGGGGTTCCTCCTCTGTGGTGTTCTCGGGTGCGGATGGCATTCGGCGGCGGGTCTGCGTGAGCCCCGCTTACCTGTATCAACGGTTACAGGTTTGTTGTATTCCGAAGATCATGGAAAATCAAGCCCATGAGCCCCTCTGCTCCCCAGCGCGGTCAACGACCGCACGCCCACCGCACGCACGGGGTGTTCGCGATCTCGGTGGCCGCGGACATGGTGCGGATGGAGGTGCAGAACCTGCGGGTGTACGAGCGGCGCGGGCTGTTGACCCCGGACCGCACGTCCGGGGGGACGAGGCTGTACTCGCAGGCCGACATCGAGGTGCTGCACCGCATCCGCGACCTGCTGGCCGACGGGCTCAACATCGCCGGCATCGCGCGGGTGCTGGAGCTGGAGGCGGAGGTCGAGCGGCTGCGTGCCCGGCTGGCAGAGGCCGACGGGAATGCTGCTCCCGGGCGCTAGGTTGATCCCCCTATGGGCACCGGTCTGACCATCGTCGTGATCGCCGTCGTGCTGGCTCTGGGCTTCGGCCTCTACCGCGCCCGCACCGACGGTCGCTTCAAGAACGCCCCCGGACGGCTGGTCGAGCAGCCGGACGAGGTGGCCGAGCAGCGAGGAGCGCCAGCGACGAGCGGGCGTCGAGACCACCCCACCGCTCCGGCCGTCGGCGCCGCCTGGACCGCTGTCCTGGAGGCGCTCCCGGACGCCCAGCTGGGGGAGCGCGCGACGCTGCTGCAGTTCTCCTCGGCGTTCTGCGCGCCGTGCCGCGCGACCCGGGCGATCCTGGGCGACGTGGCCGGCGTGGTGCCGGGGGTGGTCCACCTCGAGGTGGACGCCGAGCACCACTTGGAGCTGGTCCGTGCGCTCGACGTGCTCCGCACCCCGACCACGCTGATCCTCGACGCGTCGGGCACCGAGGCGACGCGCGCAAGCGGCGCCCCGCGCAAGGAGGCAGTGCTCTCGGCCCTCGACGGGATCGTCGAAGGCTGAGCGGCCAGCGGGTCGCGAGGCAGGTCTTCGCGCGGGCTCGGACGGCTCAGCTGCGGACCACGGTGTAGCCGGCGCCCGGAGCGGTCTCGGGCATGTTGCGCCAGTCGTGGAGCGGCTTGCGTCGGGCGAGCTTCCAGGCATGCGGCCCGTTGGGTGGATCTCGACGCAGGTCGAAGTCGCCGTCGTGGGCGCGTTGGTGGTGCCAGCCGCAGAGGGGCACGGCGTTGGTGATGTCGGTGCCGCCGCCGGCGGCCCAGGGGTAGGGATGGTGGATCTCGCACCAGGCGAAGGGTCGCTGGCAGCCGCTGATGGCGCAGGAGTCGTGGAGCTGGGCGAGTGCGTTGCGCTGGTGGCGGTCGTGGAGGCGCTGGCCGCGGCCGTGGAACAGGACGGCCTCCTCGCTGTTGAGGATGGTCGGCACGATCTCGGCCTCGCAGGCCAGGCGCTGCACGTGGGCGGCGGTGAGCTTCACGCCGTTGTCGAGCCGCCCGACGCCGAGTCGCTCCATGTCGTCGGAGAGGCGGCGTACGAGGTCGTCGAACTCGATGCGCACCAGCAGGGTCGTCGCGTTGCCCCCGCCGGTGAGGTGCCACCCGGTGGTGGGGAGGTGCTCGAGGAGCTCGCAGAACGCGCGGCCCTTCTTCTCCAGACCACCCAGGGTCCACCCGTCACCGTCCGCGGCGGCGTCGTCGAGGATCTCCTGACCCAGCGGCCCGGTGCTGCGCCGACGTGGTGCCGTGAGCTTGTCGAGGACCCAGCTGAACAGCTGCCCGTGCAGCTCGGGGATCGTGAAGCGCCCCGACCAGGTGCCGTCACCGTTGTCGGAGAGCATGAGGTAGGTCTCGCGCTCGGCGCCCTTGGACTCGCGGCCGAGCATGATCGCCTCGTGCTCGTCGGCGAGCTCGTGATCGATCGGGTCGAACATCCGGCGCGCGGCCTGACGCAGCCGCTTCGGGTCCATCGGCTTCCCGTTGCGGCGGCCCTCGCCCGTGGCCTTGCCGAGGATGAACGCCTCGGCGGTGGCGACCTGCTGCTCGGTCGCGCGCAGCGGCGCCTGCTCGGCGGCGTTGACGATGACTCGGACCTGGGCCTTGGTGACCCGGCCGGCGGCGAAGGCGTCGCGGGTCGCGTGGTATTTCGACTCGAGCAGGCGGGCGATCCGCAGGCCACCGGCATTCATCTCGCGGGTGTCGCCGGTGAACTCGACGGCCCAGGCGTCGGTGCCGGTCGCGGCGGTGCGCAGCGCTGTCTTGCGGCGGTCGGCCTCGGCGAGGACCGCGCCGCGCAGCGCGGCGGCCTGGGACTCGATGCGCGTGGCGGTGGCGAGCAGCTCGCCGAGCCGCTCCTCGGGGACGGTGCTGAGGTCGAGCCGGCGCAGCGAGTCGACGGAGGCGGTGGCCGCCTCGGTGACTCGAGTGTGCGCTGGGATCGAACTCATGTTCGAATCATACGCCGAGCCGCCGACATTGACCAGGGGTCGAGGCGGATCTCCGCGGATCTGTGGAGAACCGGCTCAGTCGTAGGAGACGAGCTGCGGCCGAGCGGTGGTGACCTCGAGCGGCTGTGGGGGAGAGGTGATGTCGACGGTCCCGTCGACGGGACGCCACGGGCCGTTGGGGAGTCGCCACCGTGCGGACCAGGTGGTGGTGAGCTGGAGCTGGACGGTGCCGGCCTTGGCGTATCGGTGCGAGACGTACTCGCTCATCGGCAGCCCCGCCCGCCAGGCCCGCCCCGGGTCGGTGGTGCTCAGGGTGCTGCCGTCGCCCAGGGTCCAGGTGAACTGCGCGGGCTCGATGTCGAAGGTGATCTGCCGGTTGAGCAGCTGCACGGTCTCGGTGAACGGCTGCGCGTCGGTGTGCAGGATCGTGTCGAAGTTGACCAGCGTGACCCCGCCCGGCGGCTGCACCTCCAGCGGCGACTCCGGCAGCGGGATGTGCTCAAACGCCTCGAGGATGCGCCCCGGGGTCAGCAGTTGCGGATCGGTTGATGTGCCTGGTTCTGCACAAGACGAGCCAAGATTGCGGGTGGTGCCGTCGGGATCGTGCTGCCAGACCCAATAGAGCGTGCCGTCGTTCCCACATTCGACTCGATCGCCGCACCCGAAGAACACCGACGGTCCTGCTCCGTCGCCACGCGAACAGGCGGGAGTCTGGCTGTAGGTCACCCCAGGGTTGGCTGAGGTGCCATTGGTAGATCCCGTCGAGTCGCCGGGCTTTACCTGGTCGACTTGGGCGTGGAGTGCGTTGGTCCCCGCCGTGACTTCGGGCTCATCGAGAGAGTGCACATTCGCCATCAGAATCAGACCGAGCAGAATCGAACTCATCCGCGGGTCTCCACGACGTCAACCTGCCAGCCTTGTCTCCAGGACAGCGTGAAGAAGTAGTCCGCTTCAAGGGCGGCTGACTCTTGACGCTGACCCTCCGGGGTGACGACTGTCTGCGCGGGGATCTTCATCGTCCCGCCCACGGCGACGGTCTGGCCTTCATCCGGGCTGCTGAAGTTGAGCTTCGACAGCCGCCAATCTCCGCCACGAATTTCGCCGCCCCCGGCGTAGGTCTCGTCGATGAACTTGATGAGCGATGCGCAACTCGAGCAGTCCGTGGCGGACACCGACTGGAGGCCCGCCGTGTCGCCTGACAGCGACGCGGCGTTGAGCTCAGCAACCCAGTGCTCCGCGAAGGCCATTGCCCCCTCGGGACTCTTCTCCTCCCACGCCTCCTTGATGGGCGCCGAGCTGCTGACCTCGCTGGGCGTGGGGGAGGGCTCCTCCTTGAAGCGTGGTTCCGGATCTCCGCCACAGGCGGAGAGGGTGAGGATGAGCCCCGCGGCGAGTCCCTGCGCCACGGCGTGTCGAACGGTCTTTCTCACTGCTGCTGCCTTCCCGAGAGTGCGCGCCCCGGCAGCGGGCGCGGGTCCACGCTAGGTGCTTACCCCCGATCGGGCGAGAGCGAACCCGGGCGCCTGTGGACAACGCGCCCGAGACTGCCGGAGCCCGTGCAGGACCCGCAAAGAGCGCTCAGGGCGTCAGGTAGGCCGAGGACTCCTCGGCGCCCGAGCGCAGCCGCTCGACGTCCACGCGCACCATGTGGGCGATGACGTCCTCGAAGGCCACGCTCGGCTCCCAGCCCAGCTGCTCGCGCGCCTTGGTGGGGTCGCCGACGAGCTCGGCGACGTCGGCGGGGCGCATGAGGGCGGGGTCCTGCTGCACCACGGCGTCGAGTTCGGCGATGCCCACGGAGGCGAAGGCCAGCTCCAGCACGTCCGCGAGGGAGCGGGAGACGCCGGTGGCGATGATGAAGTCGCCCGGCTCGTCCTGCTGCAGCACCAGGTGCATGGCGCGGGCGTAGTCACCGGCGAAGCCCCAGTCGCGACGGACGTCGAGGTTGCCGAGCGTCACGGACTCGGCCTGGCCCAGGGAGATGGCGGCGACGGCGGCGGAGATCTTGCGCGTGACGAAGTGCGCGGGTCGCAGCGGGGACTCGTGGTTGTAGAGCGTCCCGGTGGCGGTGAACAGCCCGTAGGACTCGCGGTAGTTGACCGTGAGGTGGTGGGCGAAGGACTTGGTGGCGGCGTACGGCGAGCGCGGGTGGTGCGGGGTGTTCTCGGTCTGCGGCTGCTGGTCGGTGACGCCGAACATCTCCGAGCTGGAGGGCTGGAAGAAGCGCGGCGCCCAGCCGTGCCGGTCGCGGAAGCGGATGAGCTCCTCGAGCATCCGCAGCACGGCCATGCCGTTGGCCTCGGCGACGGTCTCGGCGGCTCCCCAGGAGGCGCCGACGGAGGTGAAGCCGGCAAGGTTGTAGACCTCGTCGGGCCGCAGCCCCTCCAGGACGGCTGCCCAGCCTTCGTGGTCGCGCTGGTCGAGGTCGACGAGGGTCACGCCGTCGAGGTAGGCGTAGGCCCGGCCGAGCGTCGTGGGGGCCCACCGGGAGCCGGGACGCAGCGTCCCGACCACGTGGTAGCCCAGGGACAGCAGGTGTCGCGCGAGGTAGACGCCGTCCTGGCCGGCGACGCCGGTGATGAGCGCCGTACGCCGCGACGCGCCTGTTGAAGCCACGCGCGCAGCGTAGCGGAGTCGACTTATCCCAGATTGTGGACGCGAAGACCGCATCGTGAGATCCGGATTGGGAATAGATCGGGGCCCGGACTTACTGTTCCTGTCATGTCCACGACCTGGCTCACGAAGCGACGCGCAGTCGACTACTGCCGCTCGCGCTCGAGCCTGTGTCGTACGTCGATGCGCTGACCCTTCCCCTTACCAGCCGCTCGACCACCTCGCCGCGTCCTCGAGACGCCGCAGCCGAGGTGCCCTCAGGAGAGACATGTCCACCACGCTCAACCCCACCTCCACGCCGGTCGCCCCCACGGCGGCCCCGGCCGGCATCGACCCGCGCGGCCCGCAGTTCGCGGCGTCGCTCACGGCGGTCGTCCTGGTCGCCGTGCTGCTGCTGCCGCCGACGGCGGCACTGGCCCTGACCGCGGTCCAGGCGGCGCTCTTCGCGCTGGGCGCGGCCCGCGGGGTGCAGCGCACGCCGCACGCGTGGCTGTTCAAGACCTTCGTGCGGCCGCGGCTCGCCGCCCCGACCGAGCTCGAGGCTCCTGAGCCGCCGCGCTTCGCCCAGGCCGTCGGCCTCGGTTTCACCGTGGTCGCCCTCATCGGGTACGCCGCCGGCGCGGTGGTCGTCGCCCAGACGGCGATCGGCTTCGCGCTCGTCGCCGCCCTCCTCAACGCCGTGTTCCGCTTCTGCCTCGGCTGCGAGATGTACCTGCTGTTCCGCCGCGCCACCTCCTGAGCGCACCCCGGTCTCGACGCCCGCTCGCTGGCGCTCGCTGCTCGACCAGCGTGCGTCGGTGGTCGAGCAGTGAGGCGCGCCAGCGCCGAACGCGCGTCGAGACCACCCACCAAGCAACCGCAACCACACCGCTGTACTCGATCGAAAGGCATCAACCATGACCCGCGAGAACACCCTCGTCTCCGCCCAGTGGGTGGAGGAGCACCTGGACGACCCGAAGGTGGTGCTGGTCGAGGTCGACGAGGACACCGCCGCCTACGACAAGGGCCACATCAAGGGCGCCATCAAGCTCGACTGGACCACCGACCTGCAGGACCAGGTCCGTCGTGACTTCGTCAACAAGGCGCAGTTCGAGGCGCTGCTCTCGGACCGCGGCGTCGCCAACGACGACACGGTTGTCCTCTACGGCGGCAACAACAACTGGTTCGCCGCGTACGCCTACTGGTACTTCAAGCTCTACGGCCACCAGGACGTCAAGCTCCTCGACGGTGGTCGCAAGAAGTGGGAGCTGGACTCCCGCGAGCTGACCGACGAGCTGCCCAGTCGCGAGAAGACCTCCTACACCGCGACCGAGCAGGACTCCTCGATCCGCGCGTTCCGCGACGAGGTCGTCGCCGCGATCGGCACGCAGAACCTCGTCGACGTCCGCAGCCCCGACGAGTACGCCGGCCGCCTGATGGCTCCGGCGCACCTGCCGCAGGAGCAGGCGCAGCGCGCCGGCCACATCCCCACCGCCGCGAACGTGCCGTGGAGCAAGGCCGCCAACGACGACGGGACGTTCAAGTCCGACGACGAGCTGCGGGAGATCTACAGCGAGGCCGGCGTCGACTGGAGCAAGGACACCATCGCCTACTGCCGCATCGGCGAGCGCTCGAGCCACACCTGGTTCGTCCTCAAGGAGCTGCTCGACCAGGAGAACGTCAAGAACTACGACGGCTCGTGGACCGAGTACGGCTCCCTCGTCGGCGTCCCGGTCTCCCTGGGTGACGAGAAGGGTGAGGCCTGATGTGCGGCGCCACTGAGGGCGGCCTGTCCCTCGACGGCGTGAACGTCGCCAAGGAGGCCGTGGTCCAGGGCCGCGTCGTCCGCGGCGGCGAGCCGGTCGGCAACGCCTACGTGCGCCTGCTCGACCGCACCGGCGAGTTCACCGCCGAGGTCCCCACCTCGGCCACCGGCCACTTCCGCTTCTTCGCCGGTGACGGCGAGTGGACCCTGCGCACCCTGGCCCCCAAGGCCGACCCGGTCGACCGGGTCGTCCAGGCCCAGACCGGCAGCGTCGCGGAGGTCGAGATCTCCGTCGGCTGATCAGCCCATGCGCGGTCGAGCCGCCCGGCCCCTCCATGGGGCCGGGCGGCTCGTGTGTTGATGGTCGAGCAGGCGAGCGACAAGGAGCCGTCGTCGAGACCCAGCGAGAGGCAAGCCCACCGCAGGCGCAGACCGGCGATCCAGTGTCCAGACCAGCCCAACATCGCGTTACGTCCGGGTTACGCTGCGGGAGTTCCGGTGAACTTTGCCATCGGAACCGCCCGATTCCCGAGATCAACTCGCCAACCACCCCCCGGGTGTGGTTGTCTTTACTCCGTCCAGACCCAGTCCGCTAGGTGCCCAGGCGCCACATGGGGAGTCTCAAATCATGAAGAAGCTCATCGTCGCGATCCTCGCGGGGTTCATGCTGTCCTTCGTTGGCGCGCCGGCCCTCGCTGCTAAGTACGAGCCGACCACCGACACCAACGTCAAGCCCAAGGTCAAGGGTTCCGACCCGAAGCCGGGCAAGAAGAAGCGCATCATCGTCAAGTCCGGTGTCCAGGGTGACGCCGGCCAGTGCACCGGCCGCTTCGTCGTCATCTACAAGGCCGGTAAGAAGGTCGCCCGCCAGCGTTCGAAGCCGGCTGACAACCGCGTGGCCTTCAATGGCAAGGTTCCCGCCGGTACGACGAAGATCATCTTCCTCTACCAGCGCGGCAAGAAGGACCCCTGCGACAAGTCGAAGTCGTCGATCTCCATCTGACGCTGACTCCCTGAGGCACCCGACGACCCCCGCCCCTCGGGCGGGGGTCGTCGTGCGTCCGGACACCGGCCATCTGTCCCCTCCTCCGTCGATAGGGTCTCTGCATGTCTCGCCGACGCGTCGTCCTGCTCTCCGCCGGCTCGCTCCTGTTGCTCCTCGTCGTGCTCGGCCTGCTGGTCGGCTGGAGGGCGATGGAGGTCAACGACTCCCTCCAGCAGGCGGTGCGGGACGCCGAGGCGCTGCAGACGGCGCTGGAGTCGGGCGAGCAGGAGGACATCGACGGCGCGTTGTCCGCGCTGCAGGAGAGTGCGGGGGAATCCGCCGACCTGACGGACGGGCCCCTCTGGTCGCTCGCGACCTGGGTGCCGTACGTCGGGGACGACGCCTCGGGTGTGCGGACCGCGGCCCGGGTCGTTTCCGACCTCGCCGACAACGGGGTCGGCCCGCTGGCCGAGACGGCGACCCAACTCGACCGACTGCTGCCCAAGGACGGCCGGGTCGACACCGACGCCGTCCGTGACCTGCAGCAGCCGGTGGCCATCGCCGCGGAGTCGCTGATGGCGGCGAGCGAGGACCTGCAGGCCGAGGACAGCTCCCGCTACATCGACCGCTTCCGTGTGAAGTACCGCGAGCTCACCTCCCTGGTGAGTGACGCCGCACGAGCGATGGACTCGGCACAGGTCACGGTCGGCCTGCTGCCGGAGGTGCTGGGCGCCGAGGAGCGCCGCAACTACCTCCTGGTCTTCCAGAACAACGCCGAGATCCGGGCCACCGGCGGTCTGCCCGGCGCGATGTCGATCATCTCCACCGAGGACGGCCGGATCTCCCTGGGCCGCCAGGACTCAGCGAACCAGTTCGGGGAGCGGGCCACCCCCGTGCTGCCGCTGACCGAGGACGAGAAGGCCGTCTACACCGAGAAGCTCGGCACCTTCGTGCTGGACGCCAACTTCACCCCGGACTGGCCTCGGGCGGCCGAGCTGATGCGCGCTCGGTGGGAGGAGGTGCATCCGGAGCGGCTCGACGGCGTGCTGACCCTGGACACGGTGGCGGTGTCCTACCTGCTGGGGGTGACGGGCCCGGTGCAGGTCGGCGACTACAGCCTGACGTCGGACAACGCGGTCGACACCCTGCTCAACCAGGCCTACATCGATTTCCCCGAGCCGGCAGCGCAGGACGCCTTCTTCCGGCTGGTGGCCAAGACCGTCTTCGAGAAGGTCGCCTCGGGAGAGATCGGCAAGCCCCGCGAGCTGCTCCGCGCACTGGTGCGTGCCGGAGACGAGGGTCGGGTGGCCGTCCACCTGACCGATGACCTCGAGCAGAAGACGATCGCCGCCCGCCGCGTGGCCGGCGCGACCAGGGATGCCGACGGCGTCGCTAAGGGGCTCGACGTCACGCTCTTGGACGGCACGGGCTCGAAGATGTCCTACTACCTCGACTACCGCACCCGCGCCTCGGTCACCGCCTGCACGGCGGAGACGGCTCGTGTGCGGGTCACGACCACCTTGGTCTCGGCCCCGCCCGACGACCCGTCCTCCCTGCCGCGCTACATCACTGGTGGAGTGAACACCGGGACCAAGCCGGGCGACCAGCTCGTCCAGGTCCGCCTCCTCACCCCGTCCGACGGTCGCATCCGCGCGTTCACGATCCGCGGCAAGAAGTACGGCCCGCGCTCGCTGTTCCTCGAGGACCGGCAGGTCAGCACCGCCTACCTGCTGCTCGAGCCAGACCAGCCGGCCGACGTCACCTGGGTCGTCGACGTGCCGCGACGTGGCGAGATCCCGGTGCGGGTCACGCCCGGCATCGACCCGAGGGATTACTCGAGCACGCTGCGGGGCTGCTGAGCGTCACCCGGCGGAGGCAGCAGCAGGGTCGGGTCCGGCGGCTCAGTCACACGCAGCCATCGTGTGACCGCGGTCCGCGGTCCGCGGCCGGCGCACCGGAGATCGGGTGAGCCTCAGTCGGTGGTTTGGGCGGTCGCCTTGTTGCGGCGCTTGCCCTTGGGTGCCTCGACCGCAGGTTCGGGCGCGTAGCCGTACCCGTAGCCGTACCCGTAGCCGTACCCGTAGCCGCCCCGGCGACGGGACGGGGTCATGTTGAGGATGAGGCCGACCAGCTCCGCGTCGACCTGGGCGAGCCGGTCCTGCGCCTGGGAGAGCTGCTCGCGGGTGGTCTTTCCGTGGGCGGCGACGACGATCGCTCCGTCGGCCTGCACCGACAGCAGGGCTGCGTCGGTGACCGGGAGGAGCGGCGGGGCGTCGATGATGATCGTGTCGAAGCGGTCCTTGGCTCGGGTGAGCATCTCGGCCATCGCCTTGGACTGCAGCAGCTCGGCCGGGTTCGGCGGGACAGCGCCGCTGCCCATGACCGTGAGCCCAGAGACGGAGTGCTCCTGGAGCGCGTCCTCGAAGGCGACCTTGCCGACCAGCACGGTCGTCACCCCGACGGAGTTGTCGAGGCCGAGGGCGAGGGATGCCTTGGGGCGGCGCAGGTCGCACTCGATGAGCAGCGTCTTCTGGCCGGCCTGCGCCAGGGTGATGGCCAGGTTGACCGCGGTCGTGGTCTTGCCCTCGCCGGGCACTGCCGAGGTGACGACGAAGACCTTGGTGGTGGTGTCGACGTCGACGAACTGCAGGTTGGTGCGCAGCACGCGGAAGGCCTCGACGCGCGGCGCGTGCGAGGCCAGTGAGGTCACCAGCGGCTCGGTGCGGATCGACGGGTCGTAGCCGATGGTGCCGAGCAGCGGTGCGTCAGAGGTCTCGCGAAGGTCGTCGGGGGACTTGATGGTGGTGTCGAGCAGCTCGCGGAGCACCGCCACGCCGAAGCCGAGCAGCAGCCCCAGCACGACGGCCAGGCCGAGGTTGCGCACTGGCTGCGGGGCCACCGGGACCGTGGGCAGGGAGGCCGAGTCGACGATGCTGGCGGTGATGAGGGGGACGCTGGCTCCCGCGGGTGTCTCGAGGCGGCGGACGAGGTCGCTCAGGGCGGTGGCGTAGGACTGCGCCAGCGCCTGCGCCATCGTGGGAGACGGGTCGGTCACCGACAGGTCGATGATGACCGTCTCGGGCACGACGGTGGTCTCGACCTCGTCGAGCAGCTCGGCGGCGGTGAGGTCGACGTCCAGGTCGTCGATGACCCACTCGGCGAGCTCGCGGCTCTTGCCGACGAGGTCGGCGTACGACGTCACACGCTGCTGGGAGAAGAGGCCGCCCTGGTAGGCGGCGCCGGCGGTCTCGCCTGAGTCGCCGGCAGAGGTGGAGACGAAGACCCGAGCGGTCGACTGGTACTGCGGGGTGGAGGTGAAGGTCCACGCAGCCGCCGCCCCCACGACCAGCAGGGTGAGTGTCGCGATCAGCAGCCACCGCCGCCGAAGGATGCGCAGGTAATCCCGCAGTTCCACAGAGACTCCGTTCGTCGGCGCGCCGGGACTGCGCGTCTGCGCAAGACCCTAACCGACGGATGTTTCAGCCAGCGACTCGCTCAACCAGCGGGCCAGGAGCCCCTATCGCCGGTGGTCGTGCAGCGACGAGCGCCAGCGAGGAGCGGACCCCGAGTCCACTCTCCCTCCTCCTGGTGGAGGAGGCGCGCCAGCGCCGCGCCCGCTGGTCGAGGAGGCGCGCCAGCACCGGACCTCCCGCTGGTCGAGGAGGCGCGCCAGCGCCGTCTCGAGACCCCGTGACCCGGGAGCCAGCCTCACACCGCAGCCGGAGCCCGCCCGTAGTCGTCCTCGAGCCGGCAGATGTCGTCCTCGCCGGTGTACTCCCCGAGCTGCACCTCGATGATCACCAGGATCTCGTCGTGCATGTTGGTGATCCGGTGCGGCTGGCCGACCTCGACGTAGATCGACTGACCCGCGGTCGCGAGGACGGTCTCGCCGTCGATGACCGCTGTGCAGGTGCCGGCAGCGACGACCCAGTTCTCCGCGCGGTGCTCGTGGGTCTGGTAGCTCAGGCGCTGACCGGGGTTGACTTCGATCCGCTTGACCTTGAACCCATCGCCGGCGTCCAGCACGTGCCACTCGCCCCACGGACGGATCTCGAAGTCCTGCATGTCATCCCCCAGGTCAGCAGGAGCGGCCCTACGCCGCTCGTCTCCTCTGACACTAGGGACGCCGATACACACCAGGTCCCGCGCTGATCCTCAGTTCATCCACAAAGCACGCACAGCGCGCTCAGCGGCGCCGCAGCCCGGCGATGGCCGGCCGCACGTCGGCGAGGTAGACGAACGCAGCGATCGTGAAGACGATGTTGAGCAGCCCCAACGGCCCGCCCAGCAGCAGCTGCACCACCACGCCGAGCCCGAGGATGAGCGTCCAGGCGGTCTTCGTGAGCTTGCCGGCCGCCTCGTACTCCTGGTTGGAGTGCATCAGGGAGTTCACGAAGGCGAAGATCTTCACCACCAGCAGCACGAAGGCCACGACGAGGTAGAAGTTCAGGTCCAGCGATCGCACGTCCAGCACGCCCGCAGCCTACGAGATGGCCTGCACAGATGATGGGGACGTGGCCGGCGGCTGAGGTGCGAGCGAGTCTCTGTGCTGGTCGAGCAGCGAGCGCCAGCGAGCGTCGTCGAGACCCCGCAACCTAGATCGCAGCCCGGATCTCCCCGACCGGCACCCCGCCACCGAGCAGCACGTGCGCCCCCGTACGCCGCACGGCCTCCGCGTCCACGCCCGCCAGGTCGAGCACCCCCGACCGCTCGAGCGCAGCCGCCATCACCACGGGCCGAGCCCGGGCCCCCCCGTCGTCGATCTTCAGCGCGAACGCCCGCCCGTCCGGCAGTGCTACGGCGTAGCACGCCTCTGCCCCGGCCTTCCCGATCGCACCGGGCACAGCCCGCAGCAGCGCCAGCTCGTCGCGGGTCGAACCAGAGACCAGCTCCGGGTGGGCCCGCACGGCCTCGGCGACCTGCTGCTGCGGGCCGCCGGAGGCGCCGGCAAGGGCCCGGAAGGCCCGCGCCAGTCCGGTGAGCGAGGTGGAGAGGAGCGGTGCCCCGCAGCCGTCCACGGCCACGGTCTGCACGGGCTCTCCCGTCAGCCGGGAGAAGGTCTCGAGGATCTGCTGCTGCAGCGGATGGCCCGGGTCGAGGTACCTCCCTTGGTCCCAATCGTTCGCCACGCAGGTGGCGAGCATCGCGGCGTGCTTGCCCGAGCAGTTCATGAAGAGCCTGGACGGCTTGGCACCCGCGCGCAGCGCCTCGTCTCGCACCGAGTCGATCATCGGCCAGTCGACCGGGCACTGCAGGTCGTCCTCGCTCAGCCCGACCCGCTCGAGAAGTCGCTGCACGCCCTCGAGGTGCATCGGCTCCCCGGAGTGCGAGGCACAGGCCAGTGCGAGCAGGTCGGAGGGCAGGTCCAGCCCGGCCTCGACCATCGCGACGGCCTGCAGCGGCTTGTTGCAGGAGCGCGGCAGCACGGGGGAGTCCACGTCACCGAGCGACCACTCCACGCTCCCGTCGGCGGCGAGCGCCACGACAGAGCCGTAGTGGCGCCCCTCGACGAACCCGGAGCGCACGATCTCGGCCACCACGGCCTGGGGGGAGCGGGGGAGCGAGGTCATGGACGCGAACGTAGCCCCGCACCGCCCATCCCCTGAAACTCGACTACTTCTGTCAAGATACTCGGGTGAGTGCCCTCCCGCAGTTCTGCCCGACCCCGCGCGAGCTCGACGACCTCGAGCTCCTCGCGACCGGTGCCCTCGCCCCCCTGACCTCGTTCACGGTGCTGTCCGGCGGCCCCACCGCTGGTCGAGGTGCGAGCGAAGCGAGCCTCGAGTCCCTCATCTCGCTCACCCTCCCCGAGGACGTGCATGCCGCCGCCGAGGCAGCCGGCGGGGTCGAGCTCGTCGACCCCGAGGGCCTGCCGCTGGCGCGCGTCGTGGTGCCTGGCGGCACGGTGGAGCCGCTCACCCACGCGCAGTACGGGCCCTTCCGCGACCTCTACCTGACCCCGGCCCAGGCGCGCGAGCAGTACGCCGGTCGCACCTGGGTCCCCGTCACCGACGCCCTCACCGAGGCGCAGGTGGGCCAGGTGCGCTGCCTCGGGCCGGTCGTGCTGGTCGCACTGGTCGGCACCGGGACCCCGGACCTCTCCCCGGTGGCGCTGATCCGCGCGACCCGCCTCGTGGCCCAGACACTGCCGGATGCCGCGGTCGTCGCCGTCCCGCTGGCCGCCCACGACGACCCCCAGGCCGACCACGCGCTCGGCGTCCAGGTGCTGGCGACGTACGCCGGCGGCGACCCCGTGGTTGCGCTGGCCGACGACCCCGACGGCGACTACGCCGACGTGGTGGCCGACGTGGTGGCCGCGGACCGTCCGGCGCCCGACGAGCAGGGGCTCGTCCTGTTCTTCACCGGCCTCTCCGGCAGTGGCAAGTCCACGCTGGCGCGCGCGCTGATGGACAAGATCCTTGAGCAGGGTGGCCGCACCATCACCAGCCTCGACGGCGACGTGGTCCGCCGGAACCTCTCGGCCGGGCTCACCTTCTCCAAGGCCGACCGGGAGACCAACATCCGCCGCATCGGCTGGGTGGCCGCCGAGATCAGCCGTCACGGCGGCCTGGCGGTCGTCAGCCCGATCGCCCCCTTCGACGAGACTCGCCAGCAGGTGCGCGCGATGGTCGAGGAGGCCGGGGGAGCGTTCTTCTTGGTCCACGTGGCCACCCCGCTGGAGGAGTGCGAGCGCCGCGACCGCAAGGGTCTCTACGCGAAGGCCCGCGCCGGGGAGATCCCGGAGTTCACCGGCATCTCCAGCCCCTACGAGGTCCCCGAGGACGCCGACGTCCGCGTCGACACCACCGGCCGCTCCATCCCCGACGCCCTCGACGACGTCATCGTGGCACTCAAGGACGCCGGCTACCTCGACCTCCCGCTCTCCACGATCGACGAGGCGACCGCACCGGCGGTCGAGCAGCGAGCGCCAGCGAGCGTCGTCGAGACCCCGCAACCAGGGTGGTCGAGCAGCGACGAGCGCCAGCGAGGAGCGGGCGTCGAGACCCCCCTCCACGTCCTCTTCGTCTGCACCGCCAACATCTGCCGCAGCCCCTTCATGGAGCTCACCGCCCGCCACGTGGCCGGCGAGCTCGGCGCAGCGGACGCGATCGAGTTCCGCTCAGCAGGGACCCACGGCTTCACCGACCACCCGATGAACCCCGAGATGGTGGTTACCCTCCAGCCCCGAGGCATCGCCGGCCACGAGGAGTTCCGCAGCCGCCCGCTGACGAAGGCCGAGCTCGAATGGGCCGACGTGGTCCTGACGGCCGAGGCCGATCACCGGCAGTTCATCCTCGACGACCACCCGGCGTTGTTCCGCAAGGTCTTCACCCTGGGCCAGTTCGTCGAGTCCCTCTCCGGTCAGGACGACCTGCACGGCCCTGAGCTCCTGACGGCCGTCGGCGCACACCGCACCACGGCGTCTGCCGACCTCGACGTGGCCGACCCCTACCGACGTGGCCCGGAGGCGTGCGAGCGCGCCGCAGCCCACATCGAGTCCCTCCTCCGCGCGGCCCTGGCCGCCCTCGCCCCCAAGGGGTCCGCGTGATCGACATCCTCACCCTCACGGCCCTCTCGATCGCGGTCGCCGGCTTCGTCGTCGGTGTCGTGGTCGGGTTGACCGGCATGGGCGGCGGCGCCCTGATGACGCCGGCGCTGATCTTCCTCGGCGTGGGCGGCGGCGAGGCCGCCACGGTCGTCACGGCTGACCTCACCGCGGCCGCGGTCTACAAGACCGGTGGCGCGGTGGTGCATGCCAAGGAGGGCTCGCCGAACCTCAAGCTCGCGATGTGGCTGATCATCGGCTCGGTCCCGATGGCCTTCGTGGGGCCCTACATGGTCAAGGCGTTTACGACCGACGCCGAGGAGCTCGACCGGGTGCTCAAGCTGAGCATCGGCTTCGCGCTGCTCTTCGCCGCGGCGACCTATGCGCTGCGGCTCTACATCAACCTCCGGCGTGTCCGCTCCGGCGGCGACCCGGGTGACCCCAACCCGCCGGTACGGCCGATCCCGACGCTGCTCGTCGGGATGCTCGGCGGCCTGCTGGTCGGCATCACCAGCGTGGGCTCGGGCTCGGTCATCATGATCGCCCTGCTGATGCTCTACCCGGGGCTCTCAGCTGTGAAGTTGGTCGGCACCGACCTGGTGCAGGCTGTCCCGTTGGTGCTGGCCGCGGCGATCGCCAACATCGCTATCCACGGTCTCGACTGGGGCATCGCGATCCCACTGATCCTAGGCTCGGTGCCGGGCACGCTGCTGGGCGCCAAGATCGCGCCGCGTGTCCCGCAGTCCTACATCCGCCGCGGCATCGTGGTGGTCCTGACGATGTCGGGCGTCGCGCTGCTCGACAAGGCCGGATGGGCGCCGCTGGGCCGCGAGGAGACCCACCCGGTGCTCATCGCCGTCGTCGGCCTTGCCGTGCTGCTCCTGCTCCCGATCATCTGGGGCTTCCTGCGCAAGGAGCAGGGGCTGCCGTTCATGGGCGCACCGACGGTCAGCGAGCTCGACACCTGGAACTACGCGGGACGCCGGTCGTCGTCGCCACGTGACGAGGACGACGCACCGCCTCAGGCCTGACCAGGAAGAATGGCGACGCCCACGACTCCGAGGAGACCCATGTCCCGACCCCGCGTCCTCGTGCTTGGCCTCAACTACGCCCCCGAACAGACCGGCATCGCGCCCTACACGGCAGGAATGGCGTCGGGCCTTACCGAGGACTTCGACGTCGACGTGGTGACGGCGCACCCGCACTACCCGGAGTGGAGGGTGGCCGACGGGTACGGAGGTTGGCGCTCGCTGGAAGAGATCGATGGTGTCCGCGTGCACCGGGTCAAGCACTACCTCCCCCGCACCCCGACCGGGGTGGGACGGATCCTCAGCGAGGCGGCCTTCACGACTCGGGCTCTGGCGCCTGGAGTGGCCCGACCCGATGTCATCATCAGTGTCTCGCCCGCGCTGGCCCCGGTTGCTTCAGCGCTGACGCTGGGGCGACGCTGGGGTGTGCCGGTCGGCGTGGTCGTGCAGGACCTCTACAGCAAGGCATTCGCCGAGCTCGGATTGCTCGGTGGCAAGTTTGATGGAGCGGTGCACAGATTCGAGCGGGCTCTGCTTCGCAGGGCCTCTGGGGTGGTGGCCATCCATCAGCGGATGGCCGACGTCATCAGCCGTGACTTCGGCCTGGACCGACGCGGCCTTACTGTCATCCCGAACTGGACCCACGTCACGCCGGCCACCGGGGATCGCGAGGCGCGACGTCGAGAACTGGGGTGGGATGACGGGCGGATGACGGTCGTGCACGCGGGCAACATGGGGGCCAAGCAGGGGCTCGAGCACCTGTTGCCAGTCGCCCAGTTGTTGGACGACAGAGGCGCGTCGGTGCGGTTGGTGCTGATCGGCAACGGCGGTCAGCGCGTGGCACTCGAAGAACTCGGACGCGGCATCCGATCTCTCGAGTTCATGGATGCCCTACCAGCCGAATCCTTCATGGACACGCTGGCGGCAGCGGACGCCCTCCTGCTGCACGAGCGCCCGGGCATGAAGGAGATGTGCGTGCCGTCGAAGCTCACCACCTACTTCGCTGCTGCGCGTCCGGTCGTTGCCGTGACGGAGGCCGAGAGTGCGGCAGCCCACGAGGTTACGATGAGTGGAGCTGGAACGGTCGTGACACCAGGAGAGCCGGAACGTTTGGCAGACCAACTCGAGGCTGTTGCTGTTGCCGACCTCGACGCCGTGGGCTTCGCCGGACTCAAGTATGCCCGCGAGGCCCTCTCTGCTGATGCCGCGATCGCTGGATACCGGGCTTGGGTCCTGTCCCTGTTGTCTAGGGGGCAGTGATCTGCAGCCTAGGCTGCCGGCTTGGGACGGTGCCCCCTCGTGCGCCCTTTCTGTCCCGCGAACCTCTCAGCGTTTTCGTATCAAGGCGAGGGAGAACGGGGCTATTCGGGCTTCGCCCGCTAGTCCCTTCCGTAGATGTCGCGGGTATAGACGCGGTCCTCGACGTCGTCGAGCTCCTCGGCGCGGCGGTTGGCGATGATCAGGTCGCAGCGGGCCTTGAACTCTCCGAGGTCGTGGACGACCTCAGAGTTGAAGAACGAGTCAGAGTCGAGGGTGGGCTCGTACACGACGACCTCGACTCCCTTTGCCTTGAGCCGCTTCATCACGCCCTGGATGGAGGACATCCGGAAGTTGTCCGAGCCCTCCTTCATCACCAGGCGGTAGACGCCCACAGTTCGGGGGGAGCGGCGCAGGATGTCAGCGGCGACGAAGTCCTTGCGGGTCGTGTTGGCAGTGACGATCGCGCTGATCAGGTTCTGCGGGACGTCCTGGTAGTTGGCCTGGAGCTGCCGGGTGTCCTTGGGCAGGCAGTAGCCGCCGTAGCCGAAGCTCGGGTTGTTGTAGTGGTTGCCGATCCGGGGGTCGAGACCGACGCCCCCGATGATCTGGGCGGTCGACAGCCCGTGGCGTGCGGCGTAGGTGTCGAGCTCGTTGAAGTAGGCCACCCGCAGCGCCAGGTAGGTGTTGGAGAAGAGCTTGATCGCCTCCGCCTCGGCCGAGTCAGTCAGCAGGACGGGAACGGTCTTGTCGGCCGCCCCTTCGACCAACAGGTCGGCGAACCGCTTGCCGTCCTCGGTGCGGTCGCCCACCACGATGCGGGAAGGGTGCAGGTTGTCGTGGAGGGCTCGTCCCTCACGGAGGAACTCGGGGCTGAACACGATGTGCGCCCCCAGGTGCTCGCCGCGCATGCGCGCGGTGAAGCCGACCGGGACCGTGGACTTGACGACGATCACGGCTGTGGGGTTGATCTCGCGCACGTCGCGGATCACCTGCTCGACGGTGCGCGTGTCGAAGTGGTGGGTCGCAGGGTCGTAGTCCGTCGGGGTCGCGACGACGACGAAGGAGGCCGCGGCGTACGCGGCCGTGGTGTCCGTGGTCGCCCGGAGGTCGAGCGCCCAGTGGGCGAGGTACTCGCTCAGGTCGTCGTCCACGATGGGGCTGCGCCGCTCGTTGACGGCGTCGACCCGTGACTGGTCGACGTCCACGGCCCACACCTGGTGATGCTGGGCGAGGATGACGGCGTTGGCAAGGCCCACGTAGCCCAGGCCGGCGACGGCGATCTTCATGGCTCCTGGGTACGCCGCGGCAGCGACCTCGTCGTGAACACCGGCAGTCGTCACGACGACGCAACCTCGACGACATAGTCGTCGGTAAAGATCGTCGGGCCATGAGAACCGACACAGCCGCCGTCCCGCCGCGGCACTGCGGAGTGGCGCACGGGCCGCGCATGGCTACGATGAGGCCTGCTTCCCAGAGGAGAGGTCTGTTTCGCATGCCCGACACCCACGCCGACTACCGGCTGAGTCAGCTCGACCAGCTTGAGGCGGAGTCGATCCACATCTTCCGCGAGGTCGCGGCGGAGTTCGAGAAGCCGGTGCTGATGTTTAGCGGCGGCAAGGACTCCATCGTGATGCTCCGACTGGCCGAGAAGGCCTTCTACCCGGCGAAGATCCCCTTCCCGATGTTGCAGGTCGACACGGGCTTGGACTTCCCCGAGGTGCTCCAGACCCGTGACAATTGGGTCAACCGCCTGGGCGTCAACATCGTGGTCGCCAGCATCGACGACGCCATCGCCAACGGCGTGGTCGTCGACGACGGCAAGACCTCGCGCAACCGTCTGCAGATCGGCACGCTGCTCAACGCCATCGAGGAGAACGGCTTCACCGCCGCCTTCGGCGGAGGCCGGCGTGATGAGGAGAAGGCCCGCGCCAAGGAGCGCGTCTACTCCCACCGCGACGAGTTCGGCCAGTGGGACCCCAAGAACCAGCGCCCCGAGCTCTGGAACCTCTACAACGGCCGCCTCCACGAGGGCGAGCACATGCGGATCTTCCCGATCTCGAACTGGACCGAGCTCGACGTGTGGTCCTACATCGCCCGGGAGGGCATCGAGATTCCCTCGATCTACTTCTCCCACCAGCGGCGGGTCTTCGAGCGCGGCGGCATGTTGATGACCGAGACGCCGCTCAACCCGTGCAAGGACGGCGAGGTCGCCGAGGAGCGCACCGTCCGTTTCCGCACCTGTGGCGACATCACCCTCACCGGCTGCGTGGAGTCCACGGCCAGCACGGTGGAGGAGATCATCGAGGAGATCGCCGTCGCACGCGTCACCGAGCGTGGCGCCACACGCGGTGACGACAAGTTCTCCGAGGCCGCCATGGAAGACCGCAAGAAGGAGGGCTACTTCTGATGGCCACCGACACCCCCACCGCCGGCGAACAGGCCGTCGAGAACGTCACCACCAACATGGACCTGCTGCGCTTCGCGACCGCCGGCTCCGTCGACGACGGCAAGTCCACGCTCATTGGTCGTCTGCTGCTGGACTCCAAGTCCATCTTCGAGGACCAGCTCGAGGCCGTCGAGGCGACCTCGAAGGGCAAGGGCTACGACTACACCGACCTGGCTCTGCTCACCGACGGACTTCGCTCCGAGCGCGAGCAGGGCATCACCATCGACGTGGCCTACCGCTACTTCGCGACGCCGAATCGGAAGTTCATCATCGCCGACACCCCGGGCCACGTGCAGTACACCCGGAACATGGTGACAGGCGCCTCGACCGCTGACCTCGGACTGGTGCTGGTGGACGCCCGTCAGGGCCTGACCGAGCAGTCTCGCCGGCACGCAGTGATCCTCTCGCTGCTGCGCGTTCCCCACCTGGTGCTGGCCATCAACAAGATGGACCTAGTCGATTTCGACGAGACGATCTACGAGAAGATTCACGACGAGTTCACTCAGTTTGCGACCAAGCTGTCGATCCCCGACCTCGAGGTCATCCCGATCTCAGCACTCCAGGGCGACAACGTGGTCAACCGCAGCGAGAACATGCCGTGGTACTCCGGACCCACGCTGATGCACCACCTCGAGCACGTGCACGTCGCCTCGGACCGAGACCTGATCGACGCGCGGTTCCCCGTACAGTACGTCGTGCGTCCGAAGTCGGACGAGTTCCACGACTACCGTGGGTACGCGGGACAGGTTGCCGGCGGCGTGCTGAAGCCCGGCGACGAGGTGGTCGTCCTTCCGTCGGGCATGACGTCCACGATCTCCAAGATCGAGCTCTTCGACCAGGAGGTGCCGGAAGCGTTCCCGCCAATGAGCGTGACGATTAGCCTCGCCGACGATGTCGACGTCTCCCGGGGCGACATGATTGCGCGCATCAAGAACGCGCCGCAGCCCAGTCAGGACATCGACGCCATGGTCTGCTGGATGACGACCGCCCCTCTCAAGCCGCGCCAGAAACTGGCCATCAAGCACACGACGCGCACGGCGCGAGCGTTGGTCAAGGACATTCAGTATCGCTTGGACGTCAACACGCTCCACCGTGATCAGGAGACCAAGGAACTCGGGGTGAACGAGATCGGGCGGGTCCAGCTTCGGACCACATTGCCACTCCTATGCGATTCGTACAGCAAGAACCGCGCGACGGGCTCCTTCATTCTCATTGACGAGGCTAGCGGTGTCACTGTTGGCGCGGGCATGCTCCTGTGAGCCCTCGAGCGCGGACCTTCGCATAGCATGATGTGGTCTCCCGAAGACGCAACCTGCGTTTGTCAGTGGCACGACTTCGATCGCGTGGTCGGGAGGTGAGAATCCTCCAAGTCGTGACCTATCTCGACAGCCTCGGCAGCTATGGCGGACCGTTGACCGTCGCGCTTTCACAGTGCGCGTCGTTGTCCGAACGGGGACACGAGGTCACCTTGCTCATGGGCTGGGACGGAGAGGCCCCCATATCGGCGCCGGGCATCTCGATCAAGCGACATCGCGCTTTCCGAGTTACGAGGAGCTTCTTTGGCACGATCTCGCCGGGATTGCTGCTGCGCTATCGCAAACTTGCGCGGAGTCATGATGTGGTGCACCTCCACTACTCCCGAGACTTGGTTCAGGTGGCGTTACCTCGTCTGACGCCGGGACGGACCCCCCTGGTCTTGCAAGCGCACGGCATGATCGTCCGCGACCAACGCCGAGTCGCCAGGCTGATGGACAGAATCTTCGTCCGATATGCGTATGCAAGGGCCATACACCTGACGCTAACGGAGCGGGAAGAGTTGGAGATCGCCAATATTTCGAGGGGTCCGCAGTTGATCGAGTCCATTCGAAACGGCGTTACAATGCCAGCGACGCGAGCCCGATGGCGAGAGCGTCCAAGAGTGATTTTTCTAGCTCGTCTAGCGCCTCGTAAGCGCGCACCGGCTTTCGTAGAGATGGTAAGGATTCTTGCGCAGCGAGGACTCGACGCGGAGTTCGCGATCTACGGTCCCGACGAAGGGGATCTGCCGGAGGTCCGACGCATGATCGAGTCCCTGCCTAGCGGTCTCATCGATTATGTGGGGCCAGTTTCCCCACCGAATGTCGCAAGTGTCTACACGGACTCATCGATCTACGTCCTGCCCAGTGTGAATGAGCCGTTCCCGATGTCACTGCTTGAAGCCATGAGCCATGGACTGCCATCGGTAATCACCGACCAAACCGGCATCTCGGCTGAACTAGAAGGCAGTGCCGGTGTCGTCGTCACGGACGGAACGCCGGAGTCGATGGCGGAAGGCGTCCTCAAGCTTCTTGAAACTGAGCGCGTGTGGGCTGTTTGCTCCGACGCAGCTATCAACACGGTTCAGCAATATTTTTCCGTTGAGGCGGTGGCGGACACACTAGAGAATGTCTACCAGGCGGCCACGGACGGAGGAGTCTGGGGATGAGCAGCACTTACCCACGACTGGCTGACTTTCGAGCGGATCTAGACCGTGGTCGACCGGTTTGGGTCGAGGTGGCTTGGAGGTTGGCTCGGTTTCTATTCATAGAGACCACTTTTCCTTGGCCGAGTCGAGCAAAAGAGATCGTACTCCGCCGTTTCGGCGCGAAGATCGGCAAACGATTCTATATCCGGCCGGGCGTCAGGATTCATTTCCCGTGGAAACTGATCTGTGATGACGACGTGTGGATCGGCGAGGGGACCATGATCCTGAACTTGGATACCGTCCACTTGAAGAACGATACCGCGTTAGCGCACGACGTCTTTCTCGCTGCCGCGGGCCACGACATTAGAGATCGTGCTTTTAGATATGCCAATAGGCCCATTGTCTTGGGTCCCGGGGTCTGGGTTGCGTCCAGGGCTTTCGTGGGCCCAGGCGTCACTATTGAGGAGGGCTCAGTGGTCTTGCCCGGAGCAGTAGTCACCGCTCCAGTTGGTCAGTACCAAGTGGTTGGCGGCGTCCCAGCTCGGCCAGTAGCAACCCGCCATGTCAGAGAGGATTTCCGCCAGTGACTCGTCGCATCCTGGTGACAGGTGCAAGTGGGTTCATTGGAACCAATCTATTGAGGAGCCTTCGGCAAGGGTCGGACGTCATGGGGTACGACGTGAAACCTCCGATGGATCCCCAACAATGGGATCTTTATCGCTACGGCGACATTCGCGATCTCAAGTCCTTGACGAGAGCGTACGCCGAGTTCGACCCCGATTTCGTGATCAACTTAGCGGCACGCACAGATCTCGGCGGCAGATCCTTGGCCGACTACTCGGCTAATACCGTCGGCGTTGAGAATGTTTGCGAAGTTTCGAATGAGCGCGACGTTCCGACGATTTATGCAAGTTCGCGTCTAGTGTTTGCGATAGATCACAGGCCGGCAGGGGTGTTTGATTATGCCCCCTCGACAGTTTATGGTGAATCCAAAATTGTCGGTGAATTGGTGGTACGACAGAGAGCTAGTCACAAGTGGTGCATAGTTCGTCCCACGTCGATCTGGGGTCCGTGGTTCGGCACGCCATACGGCGACTTCTTCAAAGTCGTGGCTCGGGGGCGTTTCCTCAAAGCAGCTGGCTTGCATCCAGTTAAGTCATTCGGATACGTGGGGAACATAGTCGCCCAAATCTCGGGAATGCTCGGCTTGGAGCCAAGCAAGTGGGACCGAGGCGTGTACTGGCTGAAGGACCGGGAACCTCTGGACATGTATGGTTGGTCAGATGAGGTCGCCCGGCAACTCGGGCGACGACCTGCGCCGGACGTGCCGAGGTCCGTCCTTCAGGGGCTTGCCACCCTGGGTGACCTGTTGAAGGCAACCCAATTCCTTGAGCCGCCGTTGACTACTTTTCGTCTCAATAACATGCTGACTGATATGGTTTACGAGGAGAAGGAACTCTATCAGTTGCTTCCGGGGCCGGACCCTATTTCGGTCGCCGACGGTGTAGCGGAGACAGTGGCATGGCTCCGGACTCGTTGAGATCTACTTTGCCATGACGGCGCGACTTGGGCGCACGGCTTCGGCGCCTCATGGCCCAAAGGGCGGTCAGGCGGCCGTGGCGACGGTGCTTTTCTGGACGACAATTGTCACGGGGGCGGCCGGTTTGTGGGCCTCGTCGCTGAACAATGCTCCCGGTTATGTTTGGATCGCCGCCATCATCATTGGCGTGGCCACACTCTCGCTTGGACTGACTATTCGCGAGGCCAAGATCGACCTATTGTCGCCTTCAGTCATCTTTTCGCTAGTTTGGGCAATCATCTTCGGTATCCGCCCTCTTCTGATGGCGTCTACCGGCGACACCAGTTTGCGAGACACCTATAACTTTCCCGCTCAACTTGTAAACGTCGAGCTCTTAGCGCTTGTGGGGCAACTGTCGTTTTTCGGTGGCGTTCTTCTTGCCCGCGACCGAACAGTGTCTTTGACCGAAGAGCGAAAAGTCCGGCGCCCGCTTCGATTCGGTCAGGTCGTCTTCCTTGTGCTCGGGGCAGCAGGTTCCGTTCTCGGATTTCAGGCATCACTCGGTGGCACTTCCGCGTACGTCTACTACTTGCCCTTGGTTTTGGTGCCGCTTGCCAATATCTCGCTACTCTCGTGGTTGAGAAGCAAGAATGCTGGCGACATTGCCCTCTGTTTGGTAGCAAGTGCGATATTCGCAATGCGCTTCAGTCTGACTGGCCAGCGCGCATTTGTGTTGTATCTTCTGTTGTCGCTCGCTGCCATCTTCCTTCTCGAGAAGAAGCGGAGTCCACGCCTAGGAACTGCGGTCGCAGCTGGTGCCGTCCTCTTAGTGGGGGTGTTCTACACTCTTGAGGTCCAGCGCTCGGAACTTCGTGGGGGGGCAAGACTGGAGGCAGAATTGTCGGCTCAAGCGATCCTGGGGACGCTTTTTCAGGGCGGGACGACTGAGATGGCGCCTTCGATGTCTGCACTCCTTGCGACGGAGGGGTACCTGTGGCAGCAACGACACGGCGAAACTCTCTATACAGTTCTTGTCCACTGGGTGCCATCTGCCCTATGGGAAGGTAAGCCGAAAACTTACGACGAGGACTTGTATTCACGTATGTTTCCAGAGCACTATGCGGTCGACAAGGCGAATACGCAATTCTCAGTGTTGGGAGATTTCTATAGCGACTCCGGATGGTTAGGAGTCGGAATTGGCCTTGGTGTCATGGGGTACGGTCTGCAAGCCTTTTACCTCACCGCGAGATCCCGTCGGTCAGATTTTGTCATGTTGGCCTATGCCGCGACGCCCGCGCTTCTTCTTACAACCTTCCGAGGCAATCTGGCGTTGAACTTCGGGATCGCCCTTTTTCTAGTTTTCCCGCTCTTTGTCATGACTCGACGGGCGGATGTGTAGTTTGAGGAAGTTGGCGCCTCTGGTCGACCAGGTGTTGACGTCCTTCCGCTCTGCCTTTACGCTTCTTTGTCTGGCGCTCGTGGCCCCTCAAGAGTCATTTGGCCTCATGGCTCTAGCCCTGACGGCGACGCAGTTGACGAGTGGCTTGATCTCAACGGTCATCGTCGATCAGTGGTTAGTGCGCGGGGCTAGGGGACTTCCGAGTGGGCGTGCGCTAGCCCAGATTGCACTGGGGGGGGCGACTGTCATGCTGACTATCGGCTTCGCCTTTGACCAAGTCCCTGTTGGAATTATCGCCGCTTCGGTAGCCCCAGCGTGTATCTACGAGGTGATACGGGTCCAACTCGCCATTGCAGGGAAGGTTCTTCGACTGTTGGCTTCCTCATCCGCGGCCCCTGCTCTGGTGGGGGTTAGTGCGATGTTGACGCAATCGGCGGATGCCGTTGCGGCTGGCTATTCAGCGGGTGTTCTTATCGCGTGCACTTGGGGTATTTTCGGCGCCTCGTCTTGGCTTGACAGTGATGGCGACGCGCCTTTCGATTCGGCCTTCTCGATTCGTCGGGGCCTCACCTACGCTCTTGACTACCTGTCCTCGGTGGGTTATGGCCATCTTGTCGTGCTCGTCAGTTCATTGCTGTTGCCATCAGTGGCGGCTGCCGGTCTACGACTAACACAGTCGCTCTTCGCCCTCCCGGGGATTGCGCTTATCGGGGTGAGGGTCGTGGTACTTCGTAAGTGGGCTGAGGGATTGAGTCTGCGTAGCTACTTCAGGTTCGTGGCGATTGCAAGTCTTGGCACTAGCTGCGCGTCCGCTGTCTCGTTGATTTTAGTGTGGGCGTGTGCGGGTGTCCTGGATCCCGACTTAGAGTCGATTGTTCGGGAAACGTCTACACCTCTCGCCATCCAGTCAGTCCTTCTCGGTAGCGGGACTCTCGGAGGACTTGCGCTGAAGGCACTTGGTATGCCACGGCTGCTGGTGGTAGTGAGAGTAGCAGTCGTGACAGTCAGTGCACTTGTGGTCGCACTCCTATTGATCTATTTTCGATCATCCGCGTCCGCGGCATGGGGGCTGGCTTTCGGCACGGCTCTGGGGGCAGTCATCTGGAACGTCAGTCTTTGGAATAGGATGAGGCCATGCGAACAGTAGGTCTATTGGATGTCTCAAAGTATTCAGAGAACGCGGGTGACCATGTGATCACGCAGGCCATCCGGCGAGAGCTGGTTGAGTTCGGCAGTGATCAGTGGCCGTCTTATTCGACGCATCGGCATCCTTCACTGGGTGAAGTACTTCAGCTTCGAAGGGCGGACCTGTTGGTCGCTGGCGGATCGAACATGCTGAAGTCGCGCATGGAGATCAATCGCCAATGGCTCGTGACCCCGGATCTGGCTTGGTCGATGAGGCGCAAGATTGTTCTCTGCGGAGTTGGATGGTGGCAGTATCAAGATGACCCGAACGGCTATTCTCGAGCACTGTTGAAGAGGATCTTGGACCCCTCGGCTCTTCACTCCGTCCGTGACTCCTACACAGAGGAAAAGGTTCGGCGCTTGGGTTTCGAAGTCGTAAATACCGGATGTCCTACGATGTGGTCCTTGGCCGGCAGCAGTGCGTCATCTGTGACAAGTCGACCCGACACGGTTGTCACCACGGTGACTGATTACAACCGCGATCCCGCTCGGGACGTAAGCATGCTCAGAAGCCTTGCGCGTCTTTATGAGCGTGTCCTGTTCGTGGGAATGGCCGAGCAGGACTTGGTCTATTACCGGTCTGATCTTCAGGTCGAGGGGGTTACTGAAGTAGGTTGGGGTCTGGACACTCTGAACTCATGCCTGACCCCGGGCGTCGACTATTTCGGTACGCGCCTGCATGCTGGGGTGCGAGCGCTGCAAAGGGGATGTTCGGCCGCCGTCTTGGCGATTGACAACAGGGCTCGCGAAATATCTCGCGACACCGGTCTGCAGGTCGTCATGCCTGACGGGATCACGGACCGGGCCATCGCTCAGGCAGTCGTTGCTGGTACGGCAGTGGGACTCAGGATCCCCTTGCAGCAGATCGCGATGTGGCGCGAGGCCTTTTGGCGGAGGCTGAACGCGTAGTGCGTGGAACTGAAACCCGTACATTGCCCGCTCGTTGGCCGGTGACGAGAGGGTCCGCAATCCCAAGAGTTTGTCGCTATGGGCGGGCGCGTCGCTCGAGATCCTAGCGCCTGAGAGTCTGAGGCGCGGCCAGCCTCGGGCGGGCTGGCAGGGTTGGCTTTGGGCCTACCGGCGGGAATTGCGACTCATGAATCGCCTGCTCGACGGGAGCGTCACGCGTGGGATCTGTCGAGTTGGCAAGGCGGGCCGGCCCCGACCCTGGCCACTTCGATGGCTGGATCAGAAGTACGTCTACCTCCGGAACTGCCGCCCTGCAGTGCCCCTAGTAGCGCGGTAGCCCGGTCACCGGGGCTGCTGCACCGAGCTGTGCCACTCGGATGCGGGGTCTGGCCCCAGTCTGGTTGACACGCTGACCTGACTACATTCTGGTTTCCATTAATGGTGATGGGTCCTCAGGCGGGAAAGGTGTCTGCGAGTGAGGCATACTCGTACTCGATTGGGGTCTGAAGGCCGAGCGCGGAATGGCGGCGCTGGGTGTGGTGGAGCCTTTGGTGACAGTGTCACCTACCGCTGCATCATGCCCCGGCGATCACCGGCCCCATTGGATGTCGGGTAAACCGCACCCAACAACAGGGTGGACAGCCTTCGTGAGCATCCCACCTAGTACGCACCTCTACTGCCAAGGACCGCTGAGATCGTCCGGCCCAGAATCGACAGGTCCTGCAGCATCGACCAGTTGTCCACGTAGTAGAGGTCGAGGCGGACTGTCTCTGCCCAAGTGAGGTCTGAGCGTCCAGAAACCTGCCACAAGCCAGTCATGCCCGGCCGCACGTGCAGGCGTCGGGACGTGCGATCGTCGTAAGTCTCGACCTCGTGTGGAAGGGGGGGGCGTGGACCCACCAAGCTCATCTCTCCGCGGAGGACGTTAATGAGCTGAGGCAGCTCGTCCAGCGAGAAGCGCCGCAGCCATCGACCCGGAGCTGTCACTCGTGGGTCGTCGTGCATCTTGAACAGGCCTCCAGAGAAGCCGATCTCCTGCTGCAGTGCAGCAAGCCTGGCCTCGGCGTCTACGACCATCGTCCGAAACTTCAGGCAGGAGAACTCGCGGCCGTCTTTTCCGGTCCGAGTCTGGTGGAAGAGCACGGGGCCGCGATCATGCACTTTGATCTGCACGGCGATGAAGAGCAGAAGCGGCAGGAAGGTCGCGAGCAGCACGGCGGAGCCCACGAGGTCGAAGGTCCGCTTGCCCCAGCGGGAAGCGTCGGACCACGTTGGCGGGTCGATGTGGATGAGCGGAAGTCCCGCCACGGGGCGGATGTTGATGCGCTCGCCGGAGATGTCGGTGACGCTCGGGGCGATCACCACTTGGACGTCGTGGCGCTCGAGCTCCCACAGCGAGCTCCTGAACTGGCTGGAGGCACCAACGGACCCTCCCGCGAAGAAGATGACGTCGGCCTCGGCGAGGGCGACCAACTGCGTAGCCTCGGTGGTGTTGCCGAGAACAGGGACTCCTGACCCCGTCTCCTCGGCAAGGTCGTACTCCGGAGTGAGCGCCCCGACGACCTCGTAGCCGAGCCACGTCTCCCGGCGGAGCACGGCAGCGATCTCGTCCACGTGCGAGCGGCTACCGGCGATCAGCACCCGCTGGCGCAGTGAACCGTGCTTACGAGCCTGCTGGACCGCGCGGCGCAGGAGCAACCGACCGACCAGAAGCGACGGGATGCCGAGACCGAACGCGAGGAGGAAGAAGCCGCGGGAGAGGTCGTACTTGGCCAAGTAGCAGCCGACGCCAGAGAGGCCGGCCGCGATCACGCTCGCGTTGAAGACCCGCCGGTACTCATCTGTCCCAGCTCCGAAGAGATCCCGCTTGTACCCGCCGGTGAGGGCGATCGTGGCGATCCAGCCGGCGATGATCAGCGGGCCGGCGATGGTCACGCTGCTCTCGACGTCGGCCGACGAGGTGAAGATGTCGAGCTCACGCCGACCGACGATGGCGACGAGGCCGATGCCGACCATGATGGCGATGTCGATGGCCAGCGCCGTGATCGGCAGGGCACGGAGGTAACGGCTGCGGGCGCCAGACCATCGGCTGGTGGTCTCCGACAGGAGGGTCATCGCTGCTCGTCCCATGTTTCCGCGCGTGCGTGTGGTGCTGATCCCCTCGGCGATGAGGGGCTGGATCGCGGTCCGCCCGACCGGACGCGATGCCTGACTTTACTTCTCTTCACCCATCGGTGCATCTCGTCCGTGTTACGCGTGGTTGAACACTGAGGGGGCGGCCTCGCGAGCCCTGGCAGCACTGGGGTCCTCGTCCTCCGGAAGGGCCCCTCCGCTGGTCTGTACCGCCTCGATCGGGGGTGGTGCGGCGCGGCGTGACGCCGGGGTGCGACCCTAGGGAGCAGCGGGAAACCCCGCCGTCTTCAACCGGGTGACGAGGTAACGATGCGAGTCCTGACCGGCGCAGCGCCGAATGAGAACATCACCGACGCCGACCTGGCTGAGCTCTACGCTCCGCCGGCCGGGCGACCCTGGCTGAGGGTCGGCATGGTCAGCACCGTGGACGGCTCCGCCACCGGCGACGACGCGCGCACCGCCTCGATCAATAACGCCGCCGACCACCGGGTCTTCTCGACCCTGCGCGGCCTGGCCGACGTGATCATCGTCGGAGCCGGCACCGCCAAGGCCGAGAAGTACGCGCCCACCGACGTACCCATCGTGCTGGTGTCGCGCAAGGCCCAGGTGCCCGAGGCGCTCCAGGGAGCGCCGGCCGGGTCGGTCTACCTCGCGACCTGCTCCCGCTCCGACGGGCTGCCGGCCGCACGGGAGATCCTGGGTGACGAGCACATCCTCGAGCTCGGCTCCCACCGGGTGGACCTGCCCCAGCTGAAGGCCACGCTCGCTGAGCGCGGCTGGATGTCTCAGCTCTGTGAAGGCGGGCCGCACCTGTCGCGCGACATGGTCTTCCAGGGATGCGTCGACGAGGTCGCTGCCACCACCGTGCCGCGGCTCGTGGCGGGGGCCTACCCGCGGACCACCGAGGGCGCGCCCATCAACGTGCCGTTGGAGCTCACCATGCTGCTGGAGGACTCCGGCACGCTGTTCGGGCGCTGGGCGCTAGGGGGCTGAGCGTGCGGCGACTTGTTGTCGCTGTCCTTGCCGGGTCGCTCGTTGGGGCGCCGGCGGTTGCGGCTGGGCCTGAGTCTGCAGGCAGCCGTGGTCTCGACGCCCGCTCCTCGCTGGCGCTCGTCGCTGCTCGACCACCCGTAGGTCGCGCGGTCGCTGCTCGATTGGCGGAGGATGGTCTCGACGCTCGCTCGTCGCTGGCGCTCCTCGCTGCTCGACCACCTGGGGTTGAGGTTCTGGGGTCTCGTGGCTCGCTGCGCTCGCACCTCGACCAGCGGGGCACAGAGCTCGTGCGGGTCGATCGGCGGGCGGTGAAGCGGGAGCTTCGGCGCAACGTGCTCGAGCTGCCTGCGCCCGGTGGGGACGTGGTCGGGTTCGAGGTCGAGCCGGTCGAGGTGATGGAGCCGGCGCTGGCTGCTCGGCACCCGGACCTGGTGGCCTACTCCGGTAGGTCGGTCGAGGACCCCGCCACGACCGTGTCCGTCGCCGTGACCCCGCTCGGAGTGTCGGCGTCCGTGCGCGGGTCCCGGGAGTGGTTGGTCGAGCCCGCCGGCACCTCTGGGGGATCTCGGCACCTCGTTGCGGTGGGTGGTCTCGACGCTCGCTCAGGCCGTCAGACGGCCCTCGCTGCTCGACCACCGGCGGACGTCCTCGTCCCACAAGGCCGCGGTAGTGGTCCCGACGCTCGCTCAGGCCGTGAGACGGCCTTCGCTGCTCGACCACCTGCGGGTGAGGTGGTGCGGCGGACGTACCGGCTGGCGCTGCTGAACGACCCGACGTACGCGGACTACTGGGGCAGCGAGAACGTGCTGGCCGCGAAGGTCGCGCTGGTGACCCGGCTCAACCAGATCTACAACGACGACCTCGCGATCCGCTTCCTGCTGGTCGAGGACTCCGAGGAGCTCAACCTCGACACCGACGCCGCGGCGACCGGTCCCGACGGGCCGTGCGGCTCATCGCCCTGCTTCGACGACGCCGTCGAGCAGGGCGAGGGGATGCTCGACCGCTGCGGCACCGACACGCTCGGGCGAACGCGGCTGGTGCTCGGCAACCTGATCGGTGCGTCGGCGTACGACGTCGGGCACCTGACGTTGGGCGTCGACGGCGGGGGAGTGGCCTGGCTGGGTGTCGCCGGTCGCGACTACGCCGGCGGCGGATGCACCGGACTGACGCAGCCGCGTGGCGACGTCTTCTACATCGACTACGTGGCGCACGAGATCGGCCACCAGTTCTCCGCCTCGCACACGTTCAACGGCGACGGCGATTTCTGTGGCGCCAACGGATCGGACGCCTCCGTCGAGCCCGGCTCCGGATCGTCGGTCATGGCCTACGCCGGCATCTGTGGTGCCGACGACCTGCAGGCGCACACCGACCCGTACTTCTCCCAGCACTCCATCGAGGAGGTCGGCGGCTACGTCGCCGGTGACCAAGAGGACGTGGTCGAGGTCCAGCAGGTGTCGCTCTCCGAGTTCGACACCGACGGCGACACCGTCACGCTCAGCCTCGGCGAGCGCAGCACCACGCTGACCCGCGGCACCGGCTACACCCGTGCGGCGGTGCAGTCCGCCGTCAGTGACCTCGTGGGCACCGACGTGCGGATCGCGCGCTGGGACTACGACCCCTACCTCGGTCAGGTCTCGTCCACCGCGGCCGCCGCGGGGCAACCCTCGGACGCCGGCTTCCAGATCGTCTACGCCTCCAGCCTCGAGCCTGACATCGGTGGGGCGCGGCAGGGCCACCCCGAGCTGGTCGCCACGGGTGGCGAGGGCGTGCAGGCACGCGTCGTCGAGATCGCGCACGGCGGCCCGGCACGACACGGTGGCGAGGACGAGCCCTCCGGCAACTCGCGCCCCGAGGTGACGGCGCCGTCGCGCACGACGATCCCGGTCCGCACGCCCTTCAGGCTCAGTGGGTCGGCGACGGACCCGGACGGCGACCCGCTGACCTTCTCCTGGGAGCAGGACGACCCGGGCATCGGGACGGCGCTCTTCAGCAACGACAGGGTGTTCGGGCCGTTGTTCCGGCAGTTCAGCGACAACGCCCGGGTGTCCGGCTCGGGGGCCCTCGAGAGCCCGTCGCCGGGGCAGAACACGGCCTCGAGCGAGCCGACCCGGTGGTTCCCCGACCTCGAGCAGGTGCTGCGCGGGCGCACCAACGCCGAGACCGGCACCTGTCCCGGCGTATCCGGCACGTCCGCGCGGGACAAGGTGCTCGACTGCTACTCCGAGTTCCTCCCCACCGAGGACTACCGAGGGGCCGCCAACGTCGGTCGACGCACCATGCACTTCCGCCTCACCGCGCGGGACGGCAACGCGAACGGCGGTGGCACGTCGTACGCCGACGTCGCGATCAAAGTGCAGCGATCGGCCGGGCCGTTCCTGATGCGCTCGCAGTTCAGCGGGCGCACCGAGCACGCAGGCCAGAAGGTCGGCGTCCGGTGGAAGGTCAACGGCACCAAGGAGCTCGCCAAGAAGGTGCGCATCCGTTTGTCGACCGACGACGGGCAGACCTGGGACACCGTGCTGGCCAACAACACCCGCAACGACGGCAAGAAGAAGGTGCGGCTGCCCGCCGGCATCAGCGCGGAGGCGGCGTGGGTGATGGTCGAGGCCCGGGGCAACTACTTCTACGACGTGAGTGACACGCCCTTCAGGATTCGCTGAGGGGTCTCGTGGCTCGCTGCGATCGGACCTAGACCGGCGCGTGGGTTGCGATCGTATCTCGACCATCGGGGGCAGCGATTCGTTACACGGCGGACACCCGGCCGGTGGGAGACGTTAAAGAGGTCCGATAGCCTCGGACAGTTCAGAAAACCGTGAAGGGAACACCGATGCGACGCGCACTCATCACCGGCATCACCGGCCAGGACGGCTCCTACCTGGCCGAGCTGCTGCTCGGCAAGGGCTACGAGGTCCACGGGCTCATCCGCAGGGCGTCGACGTTCAACACCTCCCGCATCGACCACCTCTACCAGGACCCGCACTCGGAGGGCGCGAAGCTCTTCCTGCACTACGGGGACCTGTCCGACGGCGCGCGACTGGTGACGCTCATGCACGAGATCCAGCCGACCGAGGTCTACAACCTCGCGGCCCAGTCGCATGTGCGGGTCAGCTTCGACGAGCCCGAGCACACCGGGGACACCACCGGCGTCGGGGCCATGCGCCTGCTCGAGGCCGTCCGGCTGGCCGGCGTCGACTGCCGCTACTACCAGGCCTCCAGTTCGGAGATGTTCGGCGCGACGCCGCCGCCGCAGAACGAGGAGACGCCGTTCTACCCGCGCTCCCCGTACGGGGCGGCGAAGGTCTACGCCTACTGGGTGACGAAGAACTACCGGGAGGGATACGGCACGTTCGCCGTCAACGGCATCCTGTTCAACCACGAGTCCCCCCGCCGTGGCGAGACGTTCGTGACCCGCAAGATCACGCGCGCAGTGGCCCGGATCAAGGCCGGGCTGGAGGACCACGTCTACCTCGGCAACCTCGACGCCGTCCGTGACTGGGGCTACGCCCCGGAGTACGTCGAGGGCATGTGGCGGATGCTGCAGGCCGACGAGCCGGACGACTTCGTGCTGGCCACCGGCGGCAACTTCACCGTGCGTGACTTCGTGGTCACGGCGTTCGAGCACGCCGGCCTGGACTGGGAGAAGCACGTCCGCTTCGACGAGCGCTACCTGCGGCCCACCGAGGTCGACGCGCTCATCGGCGACGCCTCCAAGGCCGAGGCCAAGCTCGGATGGAAGGCCGCGGTGCAGACCGACGAGCTGGCCCGGATCATGGTCGACGCCGACATCGCGGCGCTCGAGCACGAGGGGCGCCCGTGGTACGACCAGGTGGCGCTCGAGGGCTGGCCGAAGATCGGCAACCCCGGGATCACCGGTGTCTGAGGGGATCTTCGAGCCCCGACCGTTGGACCGCGAGGCCACGACCTTCGTCGCAGGGCACCGTGGTCTCGTGGGTTCCGCGATCTGGCGGAAGCTCGAGGGGGAGGGATTCACGGCCCTGGTCGGCCGGCGCTCCGGTGAGCTGGACCTGCGCGACCGGGAGGCGGTCTTCGACTTCTTCGCCGAGACGCGTCCGCGCTACGTCGTGCTCGCGGCGGCCAAGGTCGGCGGCATCCTCGCCAACAACAGCTACCCAGTCGACTTCCTCTCCGACAACCTGCGCATCCAGACCAACGTGATGGACGCGGCGTTGGAGGTGCGGACCGAGCGACTGCTGTTCCTCGGGTCGTCCTGCATCTACCCGCGGATGGCGCCGCAGCCCATCCACGAGGACTCACTGCTCACCGGGCACCTGGAGCCCACCAACGACGCGTACGCGATCGCCAAGATCGCCGGCATCCTCGGGGTCCAGGCCGTGCGGCGTCAGTACGGGCTGCCGTGGATCTCCGCCATGCCGACCAACCTCTACGGCCCCGGCGACAACTTCTCGCCGACCGGCAGCCACGTGCTGCCCGCCCTGATCCGTCGCTACGACGAGGCGCGCGCCTCCGGTGCGCAGTCGGTGACGAACTGGGGGACTGGCTCACCGCGACGCGAGTTCCTCCACGTCGACGACATGGCCTCCGCCTGCCTGCACCTGATGGAGCACTACGACGGCCCGCAACAGGTCAACGTCGGCACGGGCCGCGACTCCACGATCAAGGAGATCGCCGAGATGGTCGCCTCCGTCGTGGGCTTCGAGGGCGAGACCCGGTGGGACACCTCGAAGCCCGACGGCACCCCGCAGAAGCTGCTGGACGTCAGCAAGCTCCGCGGTGCCGGCTGGGAGGCCTCGATCGGGATGCGCGAAGGCCTCGAGTCGACGGTCGCGTGGTACCGCGAGCACGCGGCCGACCTGCGCGAGGTGGGCTGACCGCGCCCGCGGTCGGCCGGCGGGTCCAGCGTGAGGGGGCTTCACCGACGGATCCTGGTCGCAGAGCTGGACTCCGTCGCCACGCGGCGCCTCTACGAGGACTACGCGGAGTCAGCCAGTCAGGTCGAGGCTCGGTTGGTCGGGGCCCTGCGACTCGCCCACCTGGTCGGTGGGCAGATCCTCGTCACCGAGGCGATGCTCCTGACAGCAGGTTCTTCGCGGGCCTCACGCCCGAGGACCTGGCCGATCTGTTGGGGACGACGCGGCACAAACTGCCGATCACGGTGCTGCACCGGGCGGAGACCTTGCGGGAGTCCCTGGACGCCCTGCTCGACCCTGAGGGCGGCTTTCGATGGCAGCTGGCCGGTGGTCGGGCGGGCAGGGCCTGGGTCGATCAGTCGTTGTCGGGTGCGTGGGACCGCTGGATCTCAGCCTCCGAGCAGGGTCGGCTGGGGATGGAACGGATACTCACGAGACCAGACGGGACCCCCAAGCCGGCCTTCGGGCCGTTGCCGCGGCTGTCCTCACCGGTGGCCCACCCGGACATCGACGCGATGGTCGAGGCGACAGCGCTCGCCCGCCGCTCGGCCGTGTTCGACGCCTACGACCGGGGAGTCGCATCCGACCCTCCGCCGCACGTCAGGGCCGAGCTGCGCCGCCTGCGAGCGGCGTGCAACGGCGCGTACTTCGCCGCCATGGCTCGTCAGCACGACGCTGAATGGGTGTCGTTCACCCCGCAGGGCGAGGCCTCGGCGGATGCTGCGGGACGGTCGATGCTGCGGATCTCCGGGCACCTGGTCGGCACCGCGGTCGACGCCCCGGCCGCGGTCTTCGCGCAGGTGCTGCACGCGACGCGACCCGAGCAGGAGGCCTTCGCGAGAAGCGGCCGACGCAGGCACCTGCTGGCGCTGGTCTACAAGGCGGGCGTGGTGACCAGCGCCAGGGGCATGTGGGAGGACGCACGGACCCTGGTGAGGTCCGTCGTCCTCGCAGCCCTGGCGGTCCTCATCGCCGTGCCTGGCCTCGACGACGGCTCGGGATGGCTCCCCTGGTCGATCTTCGGGCTCAGCATCGCCGTCGCCATCCCGTGGGACGCTCCGGCGTCCTTGCGGAGCATGCTCCCGAGTCGGCTCGACGCGTCACTGTCGGTGAGCAGCGGGTGAGCGGCACGACCGGGCAGCCGGAGTTCCGGGAGGTCTGGCGCGGGACGGGAGACCCGCCGGTGAGTGTCGAGACCGCCACCGTGACCCACGCCGGCCACGCATGGGAGCAGACCCGGATGAGGGTGGGCGGCCGTGGGGGAGTCGTGGTCGTGGCGGAGCGCGGCGGACAGGTCGCCCTCGTGCGGCTCTGGCGACCCTCGGTGGGCGCCAAGAGACTCGAGCTCCCCCGGGGCCTCCGCGAGAGCGACCGACCCGAGGACGATGCCGCGCGAGAGCTCCGTGAGGAGACGGGCTTCGAGCCACGCCACCTGCACCACCTGGGGGAACTCGAGGTCGACACCTCGCTGCTCCCCACCTCGGTGCACGCCTTCCATGCAGAGATCCAGCAGGACGCAGAACCGGTGGCGACCGACGGGGAGGTCGACCGAGTGGTCTGGGTGGACGTCGAGGACCTGGCGTCGCTGCTCTCGAACGGGGAGCTGCGTGACGCGATCAGCCTGGCAGCCGTGGCGTTGTGGAGGGACGGGCGTGACCGCTGAGAGCCCTATGTCAAGCAGCCTCCGGCAGGAGGCTGTTGAGCCGGCCGTGTAGGTCGGGGTTGTAGGGCACCTGGTCGTGCCAGCAGCGCCACAAGATCCTGGTCCAGCCTTGGGCCAGGATCCGTGCCGCGTGGGGGTGGCGGCATCCGCGGGCGCGGGCCCTGTCGTAGGTGTCGCGTGCCCAGGCGTTGGCGCGGGGGGTGTCCTGGGCCCAGTCGACCAGTGCTGCCCGGAGTTGCTTGTTGCAGCCGCGTCGGTAGGCGACGTTGAGGTGCTTCCCCGACTGCCTCGTCGACGGCGCGACACCGGCTGCGGCTGCGAGTGCTGCGGGGTCGGGGAACCTGGCGCGGCAGTCACCGATCTCTGCCAACAGCGTGGCTGCGCGCACGACGCCGGCGCGGGGGAGGGACTGGAAGATCGGGCCATCGGGATGCGCGAGAAGTGCTTCCTTGATCCGAGCCTCGAGCTGCTCCTGCTCTTGCCGCAGGGTGGTGAGGAGGTCGACAAGGGTCAGCACGATGACCTCGCTGGCTTCAGCGGCTGCTCCGGTGATACGTCCGGTGGCGGCTTCGCGCAAGTGACCGACCAGCCGGGCTGGGGTGTGCCGGCCGCAGTAGGCGTTGGCTTTGAGCCAGTGCGCCATCCGCAGTTCGCTGAGCCAGGCAGCCTTGGCTTCGCTGGGGAAGCGTCGCAAGAAGGCCAGGCTGATGCCGATGTCGAGCTGGCTGAACAGGCCGATCGCGCCGGGGAAGTTGTGCTGCAACACCGCTAGCAGCTGGTTGTGCACCGCGATCCGGTGGTCGATGAGGTCGTGCCGGGCGCGGACCAGCATCCGCAGCGCGATCGTCTCGTCGCTGTCGGGCTGCACGACCGCCCAGCGGCCGGCGTCGGTCCGCAGTGCGTCGGCCAGGACGAACGCATCGAACCGGTCGTCCTTGTTGCCCGCGGCCCCGTACCGGGCGCGCAGCGACTTCACCTGCCGGGCGCTGATGACCACGACCTCGAATCCGTCGTGGATCAGATGCTCGACCACCGGCCCGTCGCCGCGCTCGATCCCAACCCGCTCCACCCCATGCCGGCGAAGCAGCAAGGTGATCTTTGCCAGTCCGGGCCGCGTGTGCGGCACGGTGGCCTCTTCGATGCGCTGCCCGTCGTCGTCGACGATGCACAGCGCGTGGTGCTGCCAGGACCAGTCGATCCCGGCGTAGGTGGGCGTAGCCTCAATCATGAGAGTGCTCCTTCCGTCAGCCCACGGATTCAGCACTCCGGTCCGGGACGTGACGGTCGGTCGCTCACTGAGGCGCTCCAGGCCGGCAAGCCTTGGCGCATAGCCCTATGGCCGATCTGCACGTCCCGGGCCACCGGGGCCTGCAACTCTCAGCCAGGTCGTCCCCGAAGGGCGACTCGCTCAGCCTGGCAGTGCCCCGATGGACCCGGGGTGCAGACAAGACGATTCGCCTCATCCACCCCAAGGGTCAACCAGTGAGCGCTCAGCTCGCCGGGGCGAGGCCTGAGCCGCGGAAGGCGTCGATCATCGAGGTGGCGATGAGCTCGTGGCCCTCGTCGTCGGGGACGCCGCCGACGGTGGTGAAGTCCGACCAGCCGTCGGGCTGCGGGCGGAGGACGAGGACGTCGGGGTCCTCCCGCCACGCACGGGCGACGGTGCGTTCGCGGGTCTCGGCCTGCGGGTTGGGAGTGCCCGGCCAGAAGGGGCTGACGGCCACGACGGCCGCGTCGGGGTAGCGGTCCGCGATCGCGGCGTCGAGCTCCTCGATCGCTGCCTTGGCCGCGTCGTTGGAGCCGTCGCCGCCGTACCCGCCCTGGATGATCACCAGGTCGGGGTCGACCGAGTCGGGGGAGTCGGTGAACAGGTCCAGCAGCGAGGTGCTCGACAGGTAGCCGGCACCCGGGGCGGTGGCCAGGCGGACGTCCCAGCCGAGCGTCTTGGAGATCAGGCTCGCGTAGGACGTGCCGGGGCTCGAGGCGCCCCGTCCGGCGGCGTACCCGTCGCCCACCAGCAGCACCACCGGCTGCGGCCGGTTGTCAGTGGGCTCGAGGACGTCGAAGGTGGGCGGCTCGTATGGATCGGCGTTGTCGTTTCCGCTGTCGCCGCCCTTGTCCTCATTCGTGTCCTTGCTGGCCTCGTCGCTCGAGGGGGCGCTGGGCAGGCCTCCGTTGGCGTCCCCGCCCCGCGGCGGGTTGCTCGAGTCGACCGCGGTCGCAGTGGCGATGTCGTCCTGCCACTGCTGGTAGCCGTAGGCGGTGCCGCCCACGACCACGATCGCCAGCAGGACGACCAGGACGACGGCGGGGGAGATGCCGGGGGAGGAGGAACCGGGAGCACGGCGCACGGGCGCGAGTGTAGGGCCGCAGCCGGATCCGCGCTGGGACGGTCGTCACGCGGTCCGTTCGACACAGGTCTCGTCGTGGGGCGTCGTCATCTGTCACAGTTCGCCGGTGCGCAACGACGACTGGCTCCCCGTGAGCGCCGCTGCCTTGGTGGCCGGCGCCATGGCGCTGCTGCTCGCCACCGTGCTCACGACCGACGGGGCCACCACCCAGGACATGTTCCGCACCGTGCAGGAGCAGGGCGGCCGCTGGCTGGGTGGGGCGGTCATGTACTTCCTCGCCTCGGTCGGCCTGATCCTCGGGCTCCCGGCGATCATCGTGCTGGTGCGCGGCCCCGGGCGGCGTACGGCGACGGCGGCCTGCGTGGTGCTGGCGGTGGGCTACCTCGGGACCGCGGGGTACGCCGCGCTGCTGATCTTCTTTCGCGCGCTCGTCGTCACCGAGGCGCTCACTCCAGCGGCCCTGGAGGCCGCGGCGAAGGAGAACGGGCTGATGGCGTTCGTCTTCGCCTGGGTCGGGGCGTTCTACCTCGGCGAGCTGCTGCTCGCGATCGCGCTGTGGCGTGCCGGCCCCGGTGTCATCGCCCGATGGGTGCCGCTCGCGCTACTCGGGCACGTGGTGTCGCTGGCGTTCGTCGGCGGACCCGCGTGGGTCAGCCAGGTCGCCGTCGTGCTGGTCGCGTTGCCGCTGTGTGGTCTGGCTATCCGGGTCGCCCAGCGGTAACTAGGGCCAGGCATCGTGACAGCCCTTTCCCGGTCGTAGGAGGCGTCAGGCGGGCTTGTTGATGCCCGGGTCGGGCACCGCGCGCGGGCCTCCGAAACGGCCTGCTCCGGCGGCGTAGTTCTCCCGGTGGCGCCGGATCACGTCGGACAGGTTCTCGCCACGTTCGTCGGCTTCGCGCAGTGCGGCTGCCCAGAGATCGTCGGGGACGTGGATGCTGCGTCGCGTCGTCGGTCAAGTCCAGGGGCGTGGTGTACGAGGTTGATCCCTCGGTTGGGAGTGTCGTCAGGCTGTGAGGGCCTGGAGTTCTAGCTCGGTGCTGGTCACCTCCTCGGTCGTGGTGTCGACTGCTTGAGCGCGGGCGAGGACGTCGAGTCCGAGGTAGCGGCGGCCTTCGGCCCACTCGTCGTGTTGCTCGGCGAGCACGGCACCGACGAGCCGGATGATGGACGTGCGGTCTGGGAAGATCCCGACGACGTCGGTGCGGCGGCGGATCTCGCGGTTGAGCCGCTCGTTGGGGTTGTTGGACCAGATCTGACGCCAGATCTCCTTGGGGAACGCGGTGAAGGCAAGGATGTCGGCGCGAGCGGTCTCGAGGTGCTCGGCGACGGCGGGGAGCTTCTCGGTCAGGGCGTCGAGGACCCGGTCGAACTGGGCGTGGACGGCCTCGGCGTCGGGTTGGTCGTAGATCGAGTGCAGCAGCGCCTTGACCCACGGCCATGAGGTCTTCGGGGTCGCGGCCATCAGGTTGGCCGCGTAGTGGGTGCGGCACCGCTGCCAGGCGGCGCCGGGGATGGTGGCGCCGATCGCGGCCACCAGGCCTGCGTGGGCATCGGAGGTGACGAGCTTGACCCCGGTCAGGCCGCGGGCGGTCAGGTCGCGGAAGAAGGCGAGCCAGCCGGCGCCGTCTTCGCTGGTGGTGACTTGGACGCCGAGGATCTCGCGGTGCCCATCCGCGTTGACCCCGGTCGCGACCAGGACGTGGACCGGCACGACGCGGCCGCCTTCGCGGACCTTGAGCACGAGTGCGTCAGCCGCGACGAAGGTGAACGGGCCGGCGTCCTCGAGGCGTCGGGTGCGGAACTCCTCGACGTGCTCGTCGAGCTCTTTGGCCATCACGCTGACTTGGGACTTCGACAGGCCGGTGATGCCGAGGGTCTGCACCAGCTTGTCCATCCGGCGGGTTGAGACGCCGAGCAGGTAGCAGGTCGCCACCACGCTGGTTAGGTGTTCTGACCACGGACGTTAGGTACGGCGGGTCGGCTGGACCATGACGAAGACCTCCGGGTGAGGTGTGGAGCTACCACAGCAACCACATCCACCACGGAGGTCTTCATGACCCACGCTAACGCCACCCTCACCCCAGCCGGGCGACTGCGTCTGGCCCAGCTCGTCGTCGACCACGACTGGACCTACGCCCGTGCCGCCGAACGGTTCTCCGTCAGCATCACCACCGCCCGCCGCTGGGCCCTGCGTTACCGCGAATCCGGCAGGGCCGGCATGGTCGACCGGTCCTCACGACCGCACCGCTGCCCAAACCAGCTGCCCCGACGAACCGAGCGTCGGATCGTGAGCCTGCGAGTCACCCGGCGCTGGGGACCGGCCCGGATCGCCTACCACCTCGGGCAGAACCCCTCGACCGTCCACCAGGTCCTGCGCCGCTACGGCTGCCCACGGCTGAAGTGGACCGACCCCGCCACCGGCACCCGGATCAAGACCTCCTCGCGGGACAAGCGACGCTACGAGCACGCCGCACCGGGCGATCTGGTCCACGTCGACATCAAGAAGCTCGGCAAGATCCCCGACGGCGGCGGCTGGCGCGTCCACGGCCGCGGATCAGCCCAAGACCGCAGCGCCGGCGCCACACGCGACCGGGCCGCCCGCTCCGGTGCCACACCCTCGCGCGGCTACGTCTACCTCCACCACGCCGTAGACGACCACTCCCGGCTGGCCTACTCCGAGATCCTCACCGACGAACGCAAGGAGACCGCCGCAGGGTTCTGGCAACGCGCCCGCGCCTACTTCGCCGAGCACGGCATCGCGGTCAGCGCCGTCTTGACCGACAACGGCTCCTGCTACCGATCACGGCTCTGGGCCGCGACCCTGGGCCAGGACGTCAAACACCGCCGCACCCGCCCCTACCGGCCCCAGACCAACGGCAAGGTCGAACGCTTCAACCGCACCCTGCTCGAGGAATGGGCCTACGCCTGCGCCTACACCTCAGAAGCCGACCGCGCGTCCGCCTACCCGGAGTGGCTCCATCACTACAATCACCACCGCGGCCACACCAGCCTCAAAGGCAAGTCACCCATCGACCGCGTGCCCAACCTCCCCGGGCAGAACAGTTAGGGCGCGTTCGGCTCGCTTGCGGCGCTCGAGCAGCCACTCGGGGTACAGCGACCCTTGCCGGAGCTTGGGGACCGCGACATCGAGGGTGCCGACGCGGGTGTCGAGGTCGCGGTGTCGGTAGCCGTTGCGGGAGTTGACCCGCTCCGAGGAGCGTTCGCCGTAGCCGGCGCCGCACACCGCGTCGGCCTGTGCGGAGAGCAGCGCGTTGACGAAGGTGGTCAGCAGGTCCCGCATCAGATCCGGGGATGAAGCGCCCCAGGTTCTCTGCCGGTCCTATACGGGTTGCGGCTCTCTGTTGAGAGTCGCGTAATGGGCCTGCTCGAACTCCACGGGAGTCATCATCCCAAGGGTCGAGTGCAGGCGTCTGTTGTTGTACCAATCAACCCAGCCGGCGGTGGCGTACTCGACGTCGCCGATGGTCCGGTAGGGACCCTGGTGGAAGATCGTGGTGCGGATGCACTCGGTCTTGTAGAGGCCGATGATGCATTCCATCAGGGCGTTGTCGTAGGCATCGGCAACAGTGCCGATCGAGGGCCGGATCCCTTCGTCGGCGAGGTGCTCGGTGAACGCGATCGCGGTGTATTGAGAGCCGGCGTCCGCGTGGCCGATCAGCTCGCCGGGCACGATCGGGTGGCCCTCGCGGCCGCGCTGCCACAGCGCCATTCGCAGCGGGATGTCGACGAGCTCCACGGCCTTGGTGGAGTCGATGTTCCACGCCACGATCCGCTGAGCGAAGACGTCGAGGATGAAGGCGACGTAGACGAACCCGGCCCACGTCCTGACATAGGTGAAGTCCATGACCCAGGTCCGGTTCGGCGCCACCGCGGTGAAGTCGCGGTCGAGCAGATCGCCAGCGCGGTTGCCGTCCTTGCCCGGGATGGTGGTCCGTATGCCCTTGGAGCGTCGAACCCCTTGCAGGCTTAGCGATCGCATCGCCCGATCCACCGCTCCCGGCGACGCATCGAGGCCGTGGCGGCGCACTGAGGTGATCATCTTCCGGCGCCCGTAGAGCCCTTCGGGGGTCATCCTGCGGACGCCTTGGTGGTCGACCTGCCACACGATGTCACGAACGGCGTTGATGACGCCTGCGTCGCTGACGACCCTGGGAGCGGGCGTGCGGTTGACGCGCGCCCACTCCCGATACGACCTCGCGGCGACCTGGCAGCCCTGCTCGCGCAGGACCCGACAGATCGACTCGACCGCGTGGCCTTCGGCTCGTAGCTCGTCGACGAACGCGACGATCAACGATTGCGGGGGTCGAGTTCCCCCGCGAAGAAAATCGAGGCCCGACGCAGGATCTCGTTGTCCTCCTCGAGCCGACGGACCTTCGCCTTCAGTTCCTTGATCTCAGCCAGTTCCTCCGACGTGGCCCCCTGACGCTGCCCGCCGTCGATCTGGGCCTGCGCAGCCCAGCGGCGAACCGTCTCCTTGCCCAGCCCCTCGCGGCGGGCGACGGCCTCAGCAGCCGCGGTCAGCGACGGGTACTCCGGCAGATGCTCCAGCACCTGCCGCACGCACCTGGCCTTCACCGCGGGATCGATCTTCTTCGGCATGCTGCTCATCCTCCTGGACTCAAACAGGAGCGGCATCAAACCTGGGGCGCTTCAGGATGCTTGGGACAGCTGCTCGTTCAGGAACTGGGCAGGGTCGATACTGGGCATGGCGGTCATCGGTGTGGTCCTTCTTCGAGTCGGTTTTCGCAGATCACTCGAAGGATCACCCGGTGGCCGTCTCTACGTCGGTAGGGACTCACTCACCGGGGCTGCTCGTACACCACTCTGCTGGACTCCACTGCGTCGTCCCCTTGCCCGGCATATCGCGAGTGTGAAGCCGGGCGCCACGACGCAGAGGATGCTTCGTCTCAGACTTTGCCGTCCCAGATGGCAAAGGTTCTGTGCGTAGATGTCATGACACCCGCGTAATCTCGGGTGTCATGACATCTACTCTGAGTAGTCCCCTCGGCGGCTCCCGATGAGCGCCTTCCGACGTCACCGCCACGCTCGCCGTGACGCCATTCGGGGACTGCTCGGCCTGCTTCTCGTGGTCGTCCTGGTCGCGGGAATTGTGTGGTGGCGCGGGGTGCCAGAGCCGGCCGACCCCGGTGTCGACACCTCAATGCCGATGACGTTCCAGCCGACGGTGGCGTTTGTCGGCGACTCCTACACCGGAGGGTCCTCGATGGGCGGCGTCGGAGCCGACGGTTTCCCGCAGGTGGTGTGTCGCGAGCTGGACTGCCATCCGATCCTCTTCGCCGTCGGCGGGTCCGGCTGGTGGCGCAAGAGTAAGGAGCGCATCACGTTCGGCGACATGCTCGACGACATCTGCAAGGCACTCCCGCAGGTGGTGTTCGTCGCGGGCGGCGCGAACGATGCCGACGGCCCCCCGGCCGTTGTCGACGACGGGATGGAGCAGTTCTTCGACAAGCTCGAGAAGTGCCTCCCGGCCGACACCGAGTTCGCGATCACCTCGCCGTTCTGGCGCGATGCCCCGATCCCTGAGGTTGAGCGACTGGCCGACGAGCTGGAGGCTCAGGCGGAGGAGCGGGGCTGGGACTACAAGTACATCTCCACCCTGTTCGCTGGCGTCGAGCACTCCTACATCGGCGAGGATCTGACTCATCCCGACGACGCCGGGCACCGTTACATCGCCGAGAATCTGGTGCCATTCCTGGCGCCGTTGATCCCGGAGCCGATGACCCTGACTGAGATCAGGGAGCGCGAGGAGAGCGTGTCCCGTCGCGGTTAACTGATCTTCTGGAGGACGGCGGTCTCGATCTTGCAGATGTTGCTTGCCGAGGCGGTGCCCCACTGAGCGGTGATCTTGAGGTCGTTGGCAATGGTGGTGTTCACGCCGATCTGCTTCGACGTCGCGGTCTGCACCTGGGAGGCGCTCGGCATCATCGACTGTCCGTGGACGGTGCCGTAGGCCGTACCCCCGGAGCCGGTGGAACGGATGACGCGTTCCAGTTCCGCCCACCACGCCTTGTCGGTCTGGGCGCCGGTCGCTGAGCCGTAGGACAGCGCGCCAAGGCTGGTGCCGCCGAGGCGTGCGCGCATGGTGAGGGTGCCGGAGGTGGCTTGGTTGTCGGTGTAGCCGGTGACGCGGAGGCGGTAGACCTCACCGGCCACCAACTCGCCCACACCGAGAGTGTGGACGTAGAGGTCGGTCTCGGTGGTGGTGTTGGTGACGGTGACCTCGGTCCCGCTGATGTCTTCGGCCAGCGGCGGGGTGCTGCCCTGTGGCCCCGCTGGGCCGACGGCGCGGCGGGGCGGGTCGGCGGGCAACAGGCGGGCGATGCGTGAGGTCAGCCAGTCGGCGAGGTAGTTCTGGCCCGCGAGTGTGGGGTGGGGCAGGTTGGCGCCGTTGATGTAGGTGTCGGCGTTCCCGTTCCCGGCGGGGCTGCTGGCGTTGCCGGAGCCGGTGAAGATCGGGTCCGTCAGCGTGTCGACCAGGGCGTCGGCGTACCCGTTGGCTCCGGCGAAGATCGCGTCCTGCACCGTGTTCCAGGTGGCGAGGCTGGTCGACTGCTCGACGAAGGGCCCAACGCAGATCAGCACCGCGTCGGGCAGTCCGGCGCGCAGCGCGGACCAGAACGCGGCCGAGGCGGTCTGGATGTCGCCTGCCGAGGAAGACCCGTCGTTGCGGCCGCCGGCCACGATCACGAGCTGCGGGGCTAGGTCGATGACGTCGTTCGTGAGGCGGTCGGCGAACTTCACGTTCCCGCCGGTCCCGGGGTTGATGTACCCGGTGCCGCCGACGCCGGACTCGATGAGGTTCTCGATGCCGAGGTGGCGGCCGAGGTGGCGGGCGTACCCCATGAGGGTCTGGTTCGCGCCCTGGGTGAAGGAGTCGCCGAGCACAACGCCGGTCGGGCCTTCAAGGGCGGGCTTGTAGAAGTAGTCAGCGGCGACGGCGCGGACTCCGGCGAAGGCACAGCCGAACTGCTCGACGGTGATCTCATGCAGGGTGCCGTCCAGGCCGGTGACCTTCACCCACCGCTGACCGGCGGTCAGGGTGAGCATCTGCTCGGCGGTGAACTGCCCATCGACTGAGATCCGGGCGTTCCCGCCGGTCCCGGCCGAGAGTAGTTCGACCTCGAAGTCGGTGGCGTCGGTGATGAACCGGATCGGGTGTGAGGGGTTCGTGGTGTTGGTGACCGTCTTGTGTGACGAGACGACGGAGTTGTACCAGGGGAACGAGTTGGTCGGGTGGACGGTGATGGAGTCCCCGCCGCCGATCGAGTCGACGCCGAGGTAGAGGAAGGGGGCGTCCGGGTCCACGGCAGTGCCTGCGCCACCGCCGCCGACCCTGGGACGGTGCCAGGTGCCGCCAGCGAGCGTCGCTGAGGTCTCGACCGTGACCGTGGGCGGCTCGGTCATCACGAGGTCGGCGTCACGGACGCGAGCGGCGGTCTTGATCGACGCAAGCGAGGCCGAAAGACTCGAGGACAACGATCGAGGCGCTGTCAGCCGGGTGGCCGACGCCAGGGCAAAGGGCTACCCCGCCCCGTCGCGGTCGCCTGCGACACTGAGGGCAACCGGTTTGGCACAGTCTGCGCACCCCAGGCGTGCACGCATCCGATCCGCCATATCAAGGATTGGGTGCCCCGGCGGACCATCGTGTTGGACCTCTGCTGACCCGAAGTGCCGTCCGCACTACCGCGGTGCTCGGATCGGCGACTTGGTTCTGCGCAACGAGGGCGATGGTGTTCGGGCTTGTTCGGAGTCGACGAGACCGACCGCCGGTGACGCACGGGCACGCCATGCTCAGCGGGTGCTCCCCACCCTGCGCCTCGCGCCCCGCTCCCGCCGTGGTCCCCGGATCGCCGGAGGGCTCGGCACCCTCGCCCTGGCGCTCCTCCTGCCGGCGCTCGCCGTCACGCCCGTCTCGGCGGATACGCCGATGGCAGTCCCGGGCTTCGAGCACGTCGACGTCGACCTCGAGCGGCCGACGCAGATCCACTCCGACGCCGCGGGGAACCTCTACGTCTACGACATGCCGCGCAACCTCATCCTGCGCATCACCCCCGCCGGGCTGACCAGCGTCGTCGTGGGCAACGGCGAGCAAGGCCTCATCCAGGCGGGGCCCGCCACCGCGACGCCGCTGGGGTGGATCGAGGACATGGCCGTCGGTCCCGACGGCACCCTCTACCTCGTCGACCACACCGCGTACGCCGTCGCCGTGGTCTCCCCGGCGGGTGACCTGCGGCTGGTCGGGGACCGATGGGGGACGACGAGCGGGATCGGCGTCGACGCCGCGGGCAACATCTACGTGGCCGACTGCGGCCGGGACGCGATCAGCCGGATCAGCCCCGACGGGACGACCACGGTGCTGCTCGACCGGGCCAGCGGCGTACCGGGATGGCGCGAGCAGTTCCACCCCGAGACCATCGAGGTGACCCCCGACGGGTCGGTGATCGTCGAGGACACCGGCAACTACGTGCTGGACCGCATCGCCCCCGACGGCACCACCACCATCGTCGCCGGCACCGGGGATGAGTGGGACCGGCCGCTGCCCGGCCCCGCCACCGAGACCACCGTCTACGTCCAGTCCATGACCGCCGCCCCGGACGGCACGTTGTACTTCCTCGGGCACGCCGAGGGCATCGGACGCATCACCCCCGACGGCGACCTGAGCCTGCTGCGCCTGCCCAAGGACGAGGACGGTCTCTCGGTGCGCGGCTACAGCATCGGGATGGCCGTCGACGGTCGCCTCGTGCTGCGGATCCTCGACGAGCCGGGGCTGTGGCTCGTCGACCCCGACGACCTGACCACCTACGACCCCCGGGTCCCCGAGGACCCGTGGGGCGGCAGGACGATGCCGACCTTCGGCAGCGGCTACCAGACGAGGGTCACCGCGGGCCGGACCTGGCGCGCGAACGTCGGCCTGTACGACGACGAGACCGGTCAGCCGGCCACCGGCACGGTCCACCTCGTGGTCAAGGGGAAGGCCCTGCCCCCCGTCGAGCTCGTCGACGGTGCGGCGAGCCTGAGGACGAAGCTGCCCTGGAAGCGCGGCACCCACACGGTCGAGGCGTACTACTCCGGCGACGAGTCGTTCCTCGAGAGCCGGCGGTCCTTCGAGGTGGAGGTCCTGAAGCGGAAGAAGCGCCACAGGTGACGGGTCCCGGTGCCCGCTCGTGAACTCGGACCGGGGGAGGGACCCGGCCGGTAGGGTGCCCCGGACGCCTCGAGATCGGTGGTGCAGTGAGCGACGTCGGTGAGCCCGCGCACCGGATCGGTGTCGCCAACCTCGACGCCGTCGAGCAGACCCGCACCTGGCTGGCGCTGGGTGGCCCCCAGGCCACCCGCACCCTCGTCGGCGCACTGCGTACGGCGCTGCTGCTGGCCGACACCGTGGTGCTGGACCGCAACCAGGTCTTCGAGGGCGTCTTCTTCATCGCGATGACCCCCGACCGGCTCGCGTGGGAGCTGGGGCTGCCCCCGGGCGCACCGCTGCCGCTGAGCGTGGGGCTGCTGAACAACGCCGAGGCCTCCCTGTGGCCGCGCCAGCAGCCGCCGTGGCTGACCGAGCACGGTGGGTCGTGGGCACTGGACGAGGCCGCCGTACGCGACCTCGACCGCAACTACCTCGCCGTCCCCGGCGACCGGCAGCGGGTCTCCTCCCCGATGATCGCCCTCACCGGGCGCTACGACGGCCAGGTGGCCGACGGCGGCCTCAGCGTCAACGCCCCCGCGCCGTCGCCGGCGTGGCAGGAGCAGACCGACCCTGCGTTCCTCCCGCCCCACCTGTGGTCGCGGGAGCCCCGCGACGACGTGCTCGCCGCCGAGACCATCCGGCGCGGCAGACTGGCGTGGCTGGAGGCGATGAAGACCGGCCGCGTGGCCGTCGAGCCGTGGGCCCGCGCCGCCCTGCAGATGGGTCCCGCGCTCGAGCGCGCCCTGCCCACGGACCCCGCCGTCCGGCGCCTCGCCATCGAGCTGCTGGCGCTCGAGGAGATCGTCGGGCACACGGAGGAGTGCGGCTGCGTCCACGCCGACCTCTCCCCGAGCACGAACGCCTCGGGCACGGACGCCTCGCGCGACGTCACGGCGTCCAGCGGGGTCTGCGGGCGTCGCCACGTCGGCCGGCGCTCGCTGCTGGTGCGCTGGCTCGACGGGCTGGACGTCCCCGAGCTGAGCCCGCCGCGCATGGGCTCGGCCTGGGAGGGCGCGACGTACGAGACCCGGGAGGCGGCCTTCCGGTGGTGGAGCACCGCCTACTACGACGCGATCTGCGAGCGCGACGGGCTGCGGATGCTGAACCTGCACGGGGTGGGCGCCGCCACCGGGGCCGAGGCCGCGCTCGAGGTCGCCTGGGGGCTGCGCCGCCCCGACCCCAGCCGCTGGGAGCGGGCCCGCTCCCGGCTCTCGCGACGCTCGGGCGGTGAGCAGGGCGACCTGGTCGTCGAAGGCGAGATGGTGCGGCACCTGCGCGACCTCGGCCCGTGGAAGTTCGCCTCACTGCGCGAGCAGGACGTCGTCGACCGGACCGAGCTGTGGAAGCGGCCCCGCAACCGCGACATGTTCGAGCTGGCGCTCGCCGTGCGCGAGGCGGCCGACCAGCACGAGAAACGGCTGCGGCGCATCGTCGTCGACCTGCGCCGGCTCCTCGTCGTGGCCGTGATCGCCGCCGCGTTCGCCTTCAAGGACGCCGGCTTCCTCCCCGACCGCGGCGGCCCTGTCGTCGCCTTCTGGCTGGTGCTCGGCATCCTCGCCGGCTTCCCCTGGGACGCCGCCCGGTCCCTGCTGACCATGTCGCCCGGCGACCTCGAGTCGACCCTGAGGATCCGCGAGTGACCGGCATCGGCGACCCCTCGTCGGGGGAGTGGCGCGTCGTGTGGCGCGGCGCCGGCGAGCGCCTGTTCGTCGAGCGACAGCACGGCAGCGACCACCCGCGGCACCGGTTCCGCTCCAACGGGCCCGGCGACGGCGCCGTCGTCATCGTGCGTGACGACGACGGGCGGGTGCTCCTGCTCGAGATCCACCGGCACGTCCTCGGTCGGACCCTGCTCGAGCTGCCGAGGGGGCAGGCCGAGGCCGACGACCCCGACCCGGTCACCACGGCCACGCGCGAGCTGCTCGAGGAGTCCGGGCACACCATGACCGGCGGACGGGTGCTCGGTCAGGTGTACCCGGACAGCGGCCTGTCCGGCGACGCGGTGCACGTCGTCGTCGCCACCGGGGTGACCCGCGGCTCGGCCGACGCCGCCGAGTTCCCCGTGCAGCACTGGCTCGACGCCGACGAGCTGGCTGCCGCCGTACGACGGGGGGAGCTGCGGGACGGCATCAGCCTCGCCGCCCTCGCACTCCTCAGGGCAACCGGAGCCTGAGGGTCACAGCGGCTCGGGCGGCATCATCACCGAGCGGCCGTCGGGGCCCATGGCCGGGAACGGCGCGGTGGCGCGCTTGAGGAGCCGACGGGCCTCGAGGTCGACAGCGGTCTCCGCCGCCGTGACCGGCAGGCCGGTGGCGGCCGACAGGTAGTCGCGCAGGCCGCGGAACTGCTCGACCTGGTCGACGCGGATGTGGCAGCCGCGCGACCGGCTGTCGGTGCGGTGACGGCCCTTGCCCACCTGGAACCTGACGGTCAGCTGGCCCAGGCCCATGGTGCCGGGGACCCGAGGGTCGGGCTCGCGCCAATCGATCCCGGTGATGTCGTCGACCGGCACCTTGGCCGTCGTGGACGTCGTGAAGGTCGGGTTGCCCCTCCGGTCGCGTCCGGTGACCCACCTGACGGCCTGGTTGGCGAAGTGCATCGAGTACGTCCTGCCGTCGAAGCGCTGCTCGATCGGGTTGTCCGGCATCAGTCGCAGCTTGCGCGGACCGTCGTAGGTGCGGACCTCGCCCAACCCCTCGAACGGCGGCAGCTGCGACAGCCCGAGCTTGGCGTAGGCCTTCTCCATGGTGGGGCCGGAGTCGTCACCGGGTGCCAGGTCGACAGTCGCGGGCGCCGCGAGCGGGGTGGCCGGTGCGGTCGGGGGTGCGGTGGCCGGTGGTGCCGTGCGGGCGGCGGCGGGGGTCGGGCTCGGTGCGGTGGGGAGCGGCTTGTCGCCGAGCACCAGGGCGGCGACCAGCAGGGCGCCGAGCAGCACCGCCCAGACGAACCCGATGACGATCCACACCAGCAGGAGGGCGACGAGGGTGACCGCGGTGCGGCGGCCGGTGAGCAGGGTGCGGCGCAGCACGGTGGCGGCGGGGCGGAGGGAGTCCATGGGCGTCAGCGTGGAGGCAATGGTGTCGCAGCGGGCGGTGCGCCGGGTTCCCGAACAAGTCCGAACGCGTCGGTCGCCGCCCTGGGGCGCCAGGTCGCCGTCGTACCAGGCCTGCTCGGTGGCGTGGTCTAGCCGTCCGGTGCGGCAGCGGCCCGCGGATGCGCACGCAAAGTAAAGTCCGCTCGTCCCCGTCGCCCCAGACCAGAGGTCCCTGATGCACCGTCGCCGGTCGGTCCGCGTGTTGTTGCTCCTGCTGGGGACCATGGTCGCCCTGGTGTCCGGTCTGGTCGCCACACCGGCCGTGGCGGCGCCCCCGGCGCCGCAGGTGGTGAGCTGGGCCGTCGACGGCAGGCAGGTGTTCGTCGACTACACCTACACGCCCACCGCGGGCGAGGACCTGCTCAGGTTCGAGGGCGTGATCGAGGTCGAGGGCCGACCCACCCGTGAGCAGGAGTGGCCGGCGGACACCCGGTGGCTGACCTGGGCGGACGGCCAGGCTGCGGACGGTGCACGGTTCACGATGTCGTTGCGGGCGGTCGACACCTCCGGGCCGGGGGAGTGGGCCGTCATCGAGGGCGCCCTCGGTGGTCGGCTCGCGGAGGCGCCGACCGGTCTGAAGGCCGCCAGCCGGGCACAGGACGACGTGATCGCCCTGTCCTGGGACCCGGCTCCCGGTGAGCCGGACGCCCGCTACGAGGTCGTGGTGCGCCTGGCCGTGCGGGGACCGTACGACGCGCAGCGGTTCGTCGTGGACGAGCCGCGCGCCGACGTACCCCACTCCCTGGGGCACACCCCGGGCAGCTTCGCGGTGAGGGCACTGACCGAGAGCGGGTACGGGTACCCGTCGCCGGAGCTGGAGTTCGTCCACGAGGACCAGTGGGCCGCGCCGGTGTGGATGCAGCTCAAGCCCCGGGCGGGTGGCTTCTTCGTGGCGTGGCGCAGCTTCAAGAAGAGCCACAAGACGGTCGGCCGGCCCGACTCGTGGCTGGTGGAGGTGGACGGGGAGCCCGTCGACTTCCAGACCGCCCGCACCAGGAAGGACACCGTCAAGGGCTTCGTGCGCGGCCTGACCCACGGCACCGAGCACGTGGTGACGGTGCGCGGCGTGACCGCCGCCTTCGGTCCGGGCCTGCCGATCTCCGCGACCGGGCGGACGTACGCCGCCCCCGAGCAGATGCCGGCGCCGCGGGTGAAGCCCGGACGGCGCGGTGGCGACCGGACCGTGCTCGTGTCCTGGGGCGACCCCTCCTGGGGCGAGGCGCCGCCGTGCTGCTTCCGCATCACCGCCGACGGCCGCGGCGCCGGCGGGGCGAGGACGACGATCCGGCGCTTCGTCGACGCCGAGCTGCGGCGTACGGACTTCGGGGTCGGGACGACGGGGCCGTGGCGGTTCACCATCGAGGCCAAGACCGGCAGCGGGTTCTCCCCGGTGTCCGCGGCCAGCGCGAAGGTGCGGGCGCGGTAGGTCGGGTCTCGACGCGCGCTCGTCGCTGGCGCTCCTCGCTGCTCGACCACCTGGGTGTGCGGTGGTCTCGACGCTTGCTCGACCACCTGGGGGAGGTGGTCAGAGGGTGTGGAGGGTCCTGAGGGCGGCGGCGACGCGGGGGACCTCGTGGACGCGGTAGATGCCGGTGCGGCCGAGGTGGGCGAGGACCGCGAAGAAGTGCTCGGCGGAGCGGACCTCCTCGCCCCACAGGTGGCGGGCCGCGGGGAGGGCGTGGCACAGCGGGAGGCCCAGCGCGCGCAGGCGGAAGGTCTCCAGCAGGACGTGGGACTGGTAGGCCACGCGGGCGTCCATCGTGGGGGCCCAGCGGAAGCCGAAGCCGATGCCCGGGTCGAGCGAGAGGCTGGTGACGCCGGCGGCGCGGGCCGCCGCGATGCGGGCCTCGAACTGCGGGGTCATGTGGGCGATCGGGTCCGCGCCCGGGTCGGCGTCGGGGTCGAGGTCGCGGGGGTGGGTGCCGCCGACGTGGCAGAGGATCACGCTGGCGTCGTACTGCGCGGCGAGGGCGAACATCTCCTCGTCGTGCGCCGAGCCGGTGAGGTTGAGGACCCGGGCGCCGGCTTCGAAGGAGGCCTTCACGACGCTGGGGTGGTAGGCCTCGACCGAGACGACGACGCCGTCCCGGGTCAGCCCCTCGATCACCGGGACCAGCTGCTCGACCTGCTGCTCGGCCGCGACGTCGGCGGCGTAGTCCTGGATCGACTCCGCGCCCACGTCGATGAGGTGCGCGCCCTGGGCGACCTGGAGCCGGCCGAGGCGCAGGGCGGCCTCGGTGCCGATGGCGACCGACTCGCGGTACCAGCTGTCCCTGGACAGGTTGACCACGCCCATGATGACCGGGTCGGTGTCGGTGTCGACCTCGCGGGCGGTGTCGGGGGTGGCGAGCCGGAACGGGGCGACCGGGGCGTCGAGCAGGTCGCCGTGCTCGGTCACCAGCGCCGCCAGGCGACGCAGGTCGATCACGAGTTCGCTCCTGCGTCCGCGCCGTCGTTGCTGCTGTCGCTGTCGCTGTCGCTGCCGCGGCCCGTGGCCTCGGCGGTGCGGGTGTAGCGCAGCATGAGGAACTCCTCGGCGGTCAGGACGTGCTGGAGCACCATCGCGCCCGGGTCGCTGACCATCGGCGTGCTCGGGGTGTTGTCGGTGCCGACCAGCATCGGGGCGATCGTGATGTCGGCCTCGTCCAGCAGCCCGGCCTCGGTCACCTGGTGCAGCAGGCCCGGCCCGCCCTCGCAGACGACCCGGCCCAGGCCGCGGCGGTGCAGCTGCTCGAGCACCTGCTCGGCGTCGACCTTCTCCCCGGGCAGCCGCACGACCTCGCAGCGCTGGCGGACGTCGTCGACCTTCGCCGGGTCCGCGGAGGAGGTGGTGAACACGATCGGGGTGACGTCGGAGTCGGTGAACCCGCCCGGGTCCAGCGGCAGGTCGAGGCTCCCGGACACCACGGCGAGCACCGGGGCCGGGGCCTGGCCGGCCTCGCGGCGTACGTCGGCGTCCTCGGCGCGCGCCCTCAGCGGGCCGTAGCCCTCGGCCTTCATCGTGCCGCCACCCACGAGGACGACGTCGGCGAAGCGGCGTACGGCGCGCAGCACCGCGCGGTCCGCGCCGCCCGACACCGAGCCGCTGAGCCCGTCGTCGCCCGCGGCCGCGCCGTCGAGGGTGCAGACCATCATCGCGCGGACGTAGGCCCGCTCGGTGGTGTCGGGCCACGGGTAGTGGTGGGAGAGGGCGTCGTCGTCGACCGGGCCCGGCTGGGGGCCGTGGATCATCAGCACGCCTGTGAATCTACGGGGGTGGGTCATGCCCGGCGGGGTGGTCCAGGCAGGGCGGTCCCTCAGGGCGGGTCGGGTCTCGTGGCTCGCTGCGCTCGCACCTCGACCGGCGGTGGTGGGTCGCTGCGCTCGCACCTCGACCGGCGGACCGAACGCGAAGTGCTACGCAGCGCTACACTCTGGGGGTGCGGATCATCACCCAGCGGGAGCTGCGCAACGACAATGCTGCGGTGATGCGTGACGTCGAGGCAGGGGAGTCCTTCCTGGTGACCAAGCACGGCAAGCCCGTGGCGCGGCTCGTCCCCGCGGGTGTCGACGAGCTGCCGGTGGCGCGCGAGGCGACCGTGCGTGGTGGATTCCAGGCACTGCCGCGAGTGCGTGTCGATCTGAGTACGGCCGAGGTGCTGGACGACCTGCGCGGGGAGCGGTGAGCACCTACGTCGACACCTCGGCGGCGGCGAAGCTGCTGGTCGAGGAGCCCCACTCGGCGGCCTTCGGTGCCTGGACCGACGACCACCCCGACGTGGTGGGGACCCTGTTGCTCGAGACCGAGCTCCGGCGTACGGCGCACCGGCTCGGTGTCGACCAGGGGGCCGTGAGCGAGCTGTTGCGTCGCTTCCGGCTCTTCGAGGTCACCGCGGGGACGTTGCGTGAGGCCGGCGCGCTGCCCGGTGCTCGGCTGCGCTCGCTGGATGCACTGCACCTCGCCGCCGCCCTGCGCTTGGGCTGCCAGGCGATCGCGACCTACGACGAGCGCATGGCTGACGCGGCACGTGAGCTCGGGTTCGACGTGGTGGCGCCGGGGGTGCCAGGCGGCGCGTGAGCCGCCGGGTCAGCGGAGCTCGCGGTCGCGGACGCAGTCGGAGCTGTCCGGGTCCCCCGACAGGCAGTCGCGGGGCAGGCTGACGTGCAGCACCCCGATGAGCGCGGTCGGGCCCACGAGGAGCAGGACCACCAGCCCGGTCCCGACGAGCCGGCGTCGGGGCGGGCGGACCAGCAGCGCGACGGCCAGGGCGAGGGCGAGCAGCACCCCGGCGTACCAGGCCCAGACGAGGGGCGGGTCGGCCGGGCCGCACATGAGCAGGGAGTACGGCGAGCCGGGCGCGGCCATCGGGCCCTCGTCCTCCCACTGCGGGCACGTGTCGTCGCGGGCGAAGAGCTGGAGGTCGGCGAGGAAGGCCGCGACGCAGCCGAGGAGGAGCGCGACGACGGTCAGGGCGCGCGGGAGGGTCCGAGACGGCATCGCGCCACCGTAGTGGAGGTCGACCGCACCGCTGGTCGTCTCCCCAGGGCCGCGGGCGCCTGAGTCTCGGCGCTGGGTTGTCGCCGGCGGCGACAGATCGGGCGCGGCTGTCGGTGGCCTGGGCCCGTGAGCGTGCCTGCCTTCTATGCCGAGCTGCGCGAGCTGCGGCTCGAGCGACTGCTCGACGCCTCGGTGGAGATCGTGGCCGAGGTCGGGTGGGACGCGCTGAGCATGACCGAGGTCTCGAAGCGGTCCGGGGTGCCGGGGCAGAGCATCTACAAGGAGGCCTCAGAGGTCGAGGACCAGCCGCGGGGACAGTGAACGCGAGACGCAGGTCATCATGGTCTTGCCGCAGGCCCGCTCCGCGCTGTTGAGCACCGCGTCGCGGTGGTCCGGGGTGCCCTCGACGACGTCGGCCTCGCAGGTGCCGCAGATGCCCTCCAGGCACGAGCCCAGCACGTCGACACCGGCCTCCTGGATCACCTCGAACACCGAGCGGTCCTCGGTGACGGTCACGGTGACGCCCGACTGCACGCACTCGACCTCGAAGGTGTCCAGCGCGTCGTCCGGGGCCTCGACCGTGGTCGCCTCGAACCGCTCGAGGTGCAGGGCGCCCTCGGGCCACGAGGCGCACCGCGACTCCACGGCGTCCAGCAACGGACCCGGGCCGCAGCAGTAGACCAGGGTGTCCTCGCGCGGGGTGCCGAGCACCGCGTCGAGGTCGAGCAGCCCGTGCTCGTCCTGCGGCCAGATGGTCACGCGCTCGTCGCCCTCGAGTTCCTCGAGGTAGGCCATCGAGGCGCGGGAGCGGCCGCCGTACAGCAGCTGCCAGTCCGCGCCGCTGGCCCGCGCCGCCCGCACCATCGCCAGGATCGGGGTGATGCCGATGCCGCCGGCGATGAACTGGTAGCGCGGAGCCTCCTCCAGGGCGAAGTGGTTGCGCGGCCCGCGCACCTGCAGGGTCGTGCCCTCGGTGAGCGTGTCGTGGACGAAGCTGGAGCCGCCGCGCCCATCGCGCTCGAGCAGTACCGCGACCGTCCACTCCCCGGGCTGGGCGGGGTCGCCGCACAGGGAGTACTGCCGGGTCAGCCCGTCGTCGAGCAGCAGGTCGACGTGGGCGCCGGGCTGCCACGCGGGGAGGGCCTCGCCGTCGGGGGCGGTGAGGGTCAGCTCGACCACGCCCTCGGCGGGGGTACGCCGCCGGGCGACCGTCACGTCGTGCAGCTCGGTGCCGGGGCGGGGCGTCTTGGCGCGCGGCGCCGGCTCCTCGGCGGGCGGGGTCTCGTGGCTCGCTTCGCTCGCACCGCGACCGGCGGGGGAGTCTTCGGCAGACCGGCGGTCGAGTCACATCTGGCGGTAGGGGCCCGGCTCGGGGCGCTCGTGGCCGTGGGGGGTGACCCGGACCATCATCGAGCTGTAGCCGCGCACGAAGTTCGACTGCACCCGCTCGGGCTCGGCCAGCACCTCGATGTCCTCGAAGCGCGCCAGCAGCTCCTCCCACAGGATGCGCAGCTGCAGCTCGGCGAGCCGGCTGCCCATGCAGCGGTGGGTGCCGATGCCGAAGGCGAGGTGGTGGCGGGCGTTGCGCCGGTCGATCACGAACGCGTCGGGGTCCTCGAAGCGGCGCTCGTCGCGGTTGGCGGCGGCGTACCACATCACGACCTTGTCGCCCTTGCGGATGAACTGGCCGTTCAGGACGGTGTCCTTCGCAGCGACGCGGCGCATGTAGGCCAGCGGGGTCTGCCAGCGCAGGACCTCGTGGATCATCTTCGGCACCAGCGAGGGCTCGGCGCGCAGCCGGTCGAACTGGTCGGGGAACTGGTTCAGCGCCAGCACGCCGCCGGACATGGAGTTGCGGGTGGTGTCGTTGCCGCCGACGACCAGGAGGGTCAGGTCGCCGAGGAACTCCATCGGCCGCTCGATGATGTCCTTGGAGTCCTCGGAGAGCTGCATGAGGGTGATCAGGTCGTAGCCCGGCTCCTCGCCCGCCGCGAGCCGCGCCGCCTTGTCGTGCCACAGTTCACTGAAGGCGCGCGCCACCTCGGCGGCCGCACGGTAGGTCTCGTCGATGTCCGGGGTACCGCCCGTGGCGCCGGCGCTGCCGGCCATCAGGTCGGTCCACTCCGCGAGCTTGCGGCGCTGGTCGTAGGGGAAGTCGAGCAGGGTGGCGAGCATGCGGGAGGTCAGCTCGATGCTGACCTGGCTGACCCAGTCGAAGGGCTCGCCGACGGGCAGGGAGTCGAGGACCTCCGCGACGCGGGCGCGGATGAGGGTCTCCATCTCCTCGAGGTTCTTCGGCGCCACCACGTCCTGGACCGCGGCGCGGCGCTCGTCGTGCCGCGGCGGATCGAGGGCGATGAACATCTCGATGTCCAGCCCCTCCGGCGGGGAGCCGAGCACGATCTGCGGCTCGGCGGAGAAGGTCTCGAAGTCCTTGTCGACGGTGACGATGTCGTCGTACCTCGTCACCGACCAGAACGGCCCGAACGGGCTCTCGGCGCGGAAGTGCACCGGGGCCTCGTCGCGCAGCCGGCGGAAGTAGGACTCCCACTTGCCCTGGCGCCACAGGAACGGGTTGCTCGTGTCGATCTCGGTCAGGTCGAGGTCCTCGACCTCGGGCAGCGGCGCCTCGGTGAAGCGCGGCTGGTCGTCACCGACCACCAGCCGCTTGGTGCGCTGGTAGAGGTGCAGCCCCTGGATCTGGCGCTGCATGGGGACCGTGACCTGGGCCTGTCGGACGGGCCTGGTCGACGGCCGGCCTGAGGACGGAATCCACGACTGTGTCGAGGATGCGCACGACGACCACCTACACGGGTTGAGGGAGCGAGTACGACGAAAGTAGAACAGACGTCCTCACTGACGAGAATCCCTAGCAGGTTGTCGCGGAGATGGCGCACGTCACCCCGCGGACGCGTCTCCTCGTGCCCGGCGCCCAGGCGAGGGCGGTGACCAGGTCGCGGGCCTGCTGGGCGCCGGGGGCGTAGCCGGGGGAGTAGGCGCAGCCGCGGTCGGTCAGGTCGCCGGAGCGCCGGTGCAGCTCCGCGGCGCACTCCTCCGGGGTGCCGCGCACCGCGAGGGTCTCGAGCATCCGCTCGTCGACCTTGGCGATCATCTCCATGATCGCGCCGGCCTTGGACGGCGCGTTGAGCTCGGGCTGGAGGTCGCCCCAGTCCTCGACGTCGAGGACGGGCCGGCGCGACGCCGAACGGACGGCGACCGGCGCGTCCAAGCGGTCGACGCCGATGACCGACACCCCAGTAGATACCCCCGAATCATGTGACGTTGTTTTGTGGTACGTTGTCTCGCGTCATAAGTCGAGGACGGAGATCAGATGCCTACCGAACTGCCCCCGCGCAGCCGTGTGACCATCATCGGCAGCGGCTTCGCCGGCTTGGCCACCGCCGTGCGCCTGAAGCAGGAGGGCCGACACGACTTCATCGTGCTGGAGAAGTCGCACGACGTGGGAGGTACGTGGCGCGACAACGACTACCCGGGCTGTGCCTGCGACGTCCCCTCGAACCTGTACTCCTTCTCGTTCGCTCCCAACCCGCGGTGGAGCCGAGCCTTCTCGCAGCAAGCCGAGCTGCACCGCTACCTGCGTGACACCGCTGTGCGGTTCGGCGTGATGCCCCACATCGTGTTCGACGCGGAGGTCCTCGGGGCGACGTGGATGGAAGACGACCAGGAGTGGGAGATCGAGACGCGCGCCGGAACTGTCCGGAGCCAGTTCCTGATCTCGGGTGCCGGGCCTCTCAGCGAGCCGTCCTACCCGGACGTTCCCGGGATTGAGGACTTCCAGGGCACGATGTTCCACAGCGCCCAGTGGAACCACGACCACGACCTGAGCGGCGAGCGCGTGGCGGTCTTGGGCACGGGGGCCTCCGCGGTGCAGTTCGTCCCGCACGTGGCGGAAGCGGCCCGTGAGCTCACCGTCTTCCAACGTACGCCGCCGTGGATCCTCCCGCGTCCGGACCGGAACGTCCCGGAGCTCCAGAAGCGGCTGTACAACACGGTGCCTGCCTTGCAGAAGGCAGTGCGGATCGCGGTCTACTGGCGGCAGGAGGCCATGCTGCCGGGGCTCGTTCACCGGCCTGGACTGCTACGAGCGGTCGAGAAGCTGGCCCTTGCCCACATGCACTGGAAGGTCAAGGACCCCGAGCTCCGCCGCAAGCTGACACCGGACTACAAGATCGGCTGCAAGCGGATCCTGATCGCGAACGACTACTACCCGGCGCTCACCCGGCCCAACGTCTCGGTGGTCACCGAGTCCGTCGAGCGGATCAACCCCCACAGCATCACCACCCGGGACGGTCGAGAGCACGCCATCGACACCCTCATCTTCGGGACCGGCTTCCACGTCACCGACACCTCGATCTCCGATCGGATTCGCGGTCGAGCAGGGGAGACGCTGTCCGAACGGTGGAAGGGAAGCCCTCAGGCCTATCTGGGGACCTCGGTGAGCGGCTTTCCGAACTTCTTCCTCCTGGTCGGACCGAACACGGGACCGGGTCACACGTCGGTGGTCTTCTACATCGAGTCCCAGGTCGCGTTCGTTCTCGATGCGCTGCGGACCGTCGATCGATCCCGCCTCTCGAGCATCGACGTACGTCGAGAGGTCGAGGACGACTTCAATCGCGAGATCGAGGAGCGGATGGAGGGCACGGTGTGGACGACCGGTGGATGCGGGTCGTGGTACCTCGACGCGAACGGCAAGAACTCCACCCTGTGGCCGGGCTTCAGCTTCGAGCTGCGCTGGCGGACACGCAAGTTCGATGTTGCTGCCTACACCACCCAGTCCGAGTCGTCCGCCACGGCAGTGGCGCGCGCCTCCTGACACCTCTGGCGCTGGGCTCGCCAGCGCGCAGAAAGGACGTTGTGATGAGGACTTTCGATGGCAAGGTGGCGGCAATCACGGGCGCCGCGTCGGGGATCGGCCGTGCACTGGCCGTCGACCTGTCCCGACGGGGTTGCGCCCTGGCGTTGTCCGACGTCGACGCGGCGGGGCTTGCGCAGACCCAAGCGCTGTGTCGCGACGGCGCGGCGGAGGGTACGGCTCTGGTGACCAGCGATGTCGTGGACGTGGCGAACCGAGCAGAGATGTCGGCCTGGGCCGAGTCCGTCGTGGGAGCGCACGGCAAGGCCAACCTGATCTTCAACAACGCCGGAGTCGCTCTGGGCTCGACGGTGGAAGCCATGACGTGGGAGGACATGGACTGGTTGATGGGGATCAACTTCTGGGGCGTCGTCCACGGGACCAAGGCGTTCCTGCCCCACTTGATCAGGTCGGGCGAGGGGCACGTCGTGAACGTCTCCAGCGTCTTCGGGTTGATCTCGGTGCCGACGCAGTCCGCCTACAACGCCGCCAAGTTCGGCGTCCGAGGCTTCACCGACGCGTTGTACATGGAACTGAAGGTCGCGCGGCATCCCGTATCGGCGACCACGGTCCATCCTGGCGGCATCAAGACGAACATCGTCAAGAATGCGCGCCTCCACGAGTCGTTGGGTGCCGCGGCTGACCTGGAGTCGACGCACGGGAGATTCCAGACCATCTCCTTGACCTCGCCCGAGAAGGCGGCGAGCGCCATCCTCACGGCTGTCCGACGCGATCGCCGCAGGGTCACCGTCGGCCCCGACGCCAAGGTGATCGATCTGTTGTCGCGGCTGCCCGCACCGCTGTACCAGCAAGCCCTCGTGCTCGGAGCACGGCGCGAGCTGACATGATCGCGAGGAGCCGCGTGTCGGGTTCGCGACGACCACGGTGCCGTGCTCGACAGTCAGCCTCGGCGCTCAGTCTGCTGGTGAGTCGTCGTCCCTCGCTGCCAGGCCCGCGGCGGGCCGGACATCTCCGCCTTCCCTACAATGGCTGACGTGAAGAGTGGCAGCAACGACCTGATGACCATCGACGCATTGGCGCTTGCATCGGGCATGACGGTACGCACTCTCCGATCGCACGCCTCCCGGGGCTTGTTGCCCTCGCCGATCATGCAAGGCCGCGTCGGTTACTACAACGGGTCACATCTGGCACGGTTGACCTTCATCAAGGAGATGCAGTCCGCTGGCTTCAGCCTGTCCAGCATCGAGCAGATCCTCGCCGGAGTTCCGGATGATGCCGGCGAGGCCATGTTGCACATCATCCGCGGGCTGTTGGCTCCCTGGGATGCCGAGCCCACCACCACCTACACCCCAGAACAGATCCTGAGCCTCTTCGGAGCCAGCGCCACGCTGGAGTCGTTGACCGAGTTCGGGGACCTGGTCGGGGCGGAGTTCGATCCCGACGGGAACGTCACGGTCACGGCCCCGGGGCTGCTGACGGCCGCAGCCGAGGCAGTGAAAGTGGGCCTGACGCCTCAGGGGGTCGCCGCAGCCGGCGAAGTCGTCGTCAACTCAGCGCGCGAGGTCGCGGCATGCTTCGTCCAGCTGTTCCGCGACAGCGTCTGGAGCCAGTTCGTCGAGGCTGGCATGCCCGAGGAGGACTGGAATCGGATCACCGGGATCCACGCGCGGCTGCAGCCGCTGGCCGTCCAGGCCTTCCTCAGCGCCTTCCAGGGTGCGATGACCCAGGAGGTCAGCTCGGCGCTCAGCGAGGAGCTGGGGTCGGGTGCCCACGATGTGGTGCAGCGGCTGCTGAGGGCCGATCTCGGTGCCCGCAACTAGCAGATCCGGGGTTCCGGGTCCCGGTCGGTGGCACCGACTGTGGACGGGGGAAGCCCCTCGCTCTGTCGCCTATGACTGACCACGACAGGGACGGGGACGACGGGCGCGCTGCCGAAGCGTGCCCGTCGTCCGCGCGATCCCGCTCAGATCGCGCTCGTCAGCTTCACACGCGGCCGCCCTGCTGACAGGCCGTGTGCGATCTCTGCGTCGTCGATGCGACGCCATGCCGGAAGATCCACGGAGTCGGGATGCCACTGGCGGAGCAGCTGACCCAAGTCCCCTGCAGGCGACACGGGTTCGAGAACGCCTGACGTCGCATCCTCGAGCACGCTGTTGACCGTCTCGCGCGCACACGTCTTGTTGGTGCCGATGAACCCGCGAGGTCCGCGCTTGATCCATCCGACGACGTAGGCCCCTGGCAGACCCTCGACCCGGCCGCGCACATGCGGCACGACGCCTCGGTCCGGGTCGAAGGGGAGACTCGCGATCGGCGAGCCCTGGTAACCGATGGACGAGAGGACCAGACCGGCGGGCAGGTGATCGGATGTGCCACCGGGCGGTGATCCGGGGCCGGCGCTGCGGATCTCGACCTCCTCCACCTGGTCTTGGCCGACGAACCGGTGCGGCGAGGACCAGAACTGAAGCACGATCCGCCTGGAGCTCGGCGCGGCCTGATGTTCGGTCGGCAGGCTCCGCAGCAGGTCAAGCTTGTGGCGAAGCTGCACGTCGGCCCACTCCGGGGCAGGCGGGATATCGCCTGCGACGACGACCTCGAGATCGCGTCGAGCCATGAGGCCCACCAACTCGGGCAGCGTGAACGCCGCGTGCTCCGGCCCTCTGCGCCCCAGCACCACGACCTCTTCGACCTTGCTCTGGCGAAGGGCGGCCAAGGCATGGTCAGCGATGTCGGTGCGGGCCAACGCGTCCGGATCGGTCGTGAGGATGCGCGCCGCATCGATCGCGACGTTGCCGTTGCCGACGATCACCACCCGGCGATGGCTCAGATCGACGTGGGCATCGCCATGGTCAGGGTGGCCGTTGTACCAGGCGACGAAGCGAGTCGCGCTGCTCACGCCCGGGAGATCGGCACCGGGTACCTGCAGGACACGGTCCTGCGACGCCCCGGTGGCGTAGATGACCGCGGAGTAGCGCGCCGCCAACTCCTCGTGGTGCACCGAGGTGCCCACGTCCACGCCCAAGGCGTAGTGAAACCCCGGCAGGTCCTCGATGTCGCGGAAGAGCTTGTCGACCGCCTTGGTCATCTGGTGATCCGGCGCCACCCCCGATCTGACCAGTCCGTAGGGGACGCTCAGACGGTCGTAGACGGCGACCTCCACCCCGTCCTGCTTGAGCAGCTCGTCCGCAGCGTAGAGACCTGCGGGGCCAGAGCCCACGATGGCCACACGCAACGGCTTGTTCGGGGGGTTCAGCCGGATCAATGTGGGGACGATGGCTTGGACTCGCCGCTGGGTGGCCGGATGCACCTCGTGGAAGAGGCGGTTGATCTCCACGAAGGGCAACTGGTCGACCGGGAGCCTGGTGTCGCGAGTGATCGCTCCGACCGGGCACGCCGCGACGCACGCGCCGCAGTCCACACAGGTCTTGGGGTCGATGTACAGCATCTCGGCCGACTCGAACAGCTCGTCATCCGGGTTCGGCTGGATGGCGTTGACCGGGCAGGCGAAGACGCAAGCGGCATCTCCACAGCACGCCTGGGTGATGACGTGGGTCACCGGCTCACGCCGCTCGGCGGAAGACGACCGCAGGCTCGCTGCGGAAACGTGACGGCCGGCCATCGATCTTGCACCAGCGCCACAACCGGCGAGACACCGGCGTCATGAGGCCACTGTCCTCGGCCAGCATCCGCACGTCGGCGAAGAGGTCGCGCAGTCGCTCCCGGGACTCCGGCGCCTGCCAGTACAGCTCCTTCATCACGTGGTCGGGGATGTCGAAGCGATCCCGGAAAGCCTTGGGCGGGACGAGGATGGCGTCGCCGAGGAACCGCATGATGAGCGGCAGAAGGGCCGCCGTGATGTGCCGCGCCTTCCGGCTGAGGTGGGGTGCACGAAGGCGCACGGCCTCGTGAGCGAAGGAGATGTGTCGGGCTTCCTCAGCGATATGGATCTCCATGACGCGTGACAGGACGGGCGGGAGCTCGGCGCCAGCCCTGAAGATCGACTTCTGCGTGTGGTCGATCGGCTCCTCGCCGGCAAGCACACCCAAGAAGAAGACCACCGGATACCGCGTGACCAGCATCGGCAGGACCGGTGCCAGCTTCCGCAGGATCCACGGCATGCCGTCGACGTCGGCGCCGATGCGGTTGACGACCTCTTGGAACATCTGCGTGTGGTGGCACTCTTCGGTGGCCTCGTGCATCAGGTACCGGTACTCCACCGAGCCGTTGGGCAGTGCGAAGACGTACTGCATGATGGACCGGATGAGCACGTTCTCGAACTGAAGGCCGACCTTGAGGATGTTCGCCTGGCGCCAGAGTCCGATCTCGATCTGCCGCTCCAGCGGCTGCTTGAGGTACCACTCGTGGCCGCCGAGCGGGTCCACCGCGGCAGGCAGGACCCATCGCTCGTCGTCCTGCCTGACCTGGAAGTCCTCGTCGTCCCACGGGATGTCCGCGAAGGCATCGAAGTGGCGGTCCACCGACGCCTGGCTCAGCGTGCGCAGCACGTCCTCGTAGTTCTCCTGGGTGACCTCAGTACTGAGTGCCTCGTTGAGGCTCATGGGCGTGAGACCGCGCCCGCTCTCAGGTGACGAAGAGCCGGGGGCGTGGTTGGCCAACTCGCGAGTTGACATGGTCTTCCTCCTCTGGGGACAGGTCTATGACGTGTTCGAACGTACCGCTAAATACTGTCACGCACAATGCTGACTAGTTTGTGGAAGGTGATTGACGTCTCTCCAGGCGTGTGACACCTTTTGACGTCGCACTAGAAGTCGTCACGTTCTGACGGGCGCACGAGGTTGCAAGGAAGGGACGGCACACGTGAAGACGCAGGTGGCTCTCGCCGGCTTGGGGATCGCGGTGGCACATCGTGCGGCGCGCGGCAAGGTGCTCCGGGCCAGGACGCAGCCGGACAGGGATCTCGTGAGCAACGGCGCTGGTCGTCCTGTGAGGCAGTCCTTCGTCCACGCGCCCGACGGAGCGCGGCTGGCGGTCAACGAGTGGGGTGACCCTCACGCCCCCGTCACTGTCGTGCTGCTGCACGGGTGGACCCTGTCGTCGCGCCTGTGGTCACGACAGATCGCCGTGCTCAGTCAGCATGCACGTGTCGTCGCCTACGACCATCGCGGCCACGGCCGGTCGGACCGTGGCCTCGCGGAGAGTTGCACGCTCGACCAGCTCGGGGCGGATCTCGCCGCCGTCGTGGACACGGTGGCGCCGGAGGGGCGGCTGGTGCTCGCGGGTCACTCGATGGGGGGCATGACCCTCATGCACCTGGCTGAGCAACGGCCTGCTCTCGTGGTCGAACGCGTGGACGGTGTCGTGATCGTCAGCTCCAGCGCCGGGGAGTTGTCCAAGTCGGACTTCGGCCTCCCAGGCCCCTTGGGAGTCGGCGTACGCGTCCTGGGACCCAGTGTCATGGCGATGCTCGGTCGCCTCGAGTCCTGGGCAGAACGACACGACGCTCTCGCCCCAGAGCTGTGGCTCGCCATCCGAGCGCTGTGCTTCGGACGAGGAGCCCCTGCCCATCTCGTGGACGAGATGCTAGCGGTGGTCCAGGACGTTCCGCTCGGGGTCGTCTCGGCGTTCTACGCCGGGCTGGCGCTGCATGACGGCACTCCCGGTCTGCGCGCACTGATGGACACCCCCACCACGATCCTGGTCGGAACCGAGGACCGGCTGACGCCGGTGTCCCACAGCATGCGGATCGCGAGGGCACTGCCCCAGGCCGAGCTGACGACCTTCGAGGGCGCGGGGCACATGCTCACCCTGGAGCGAGCCGACGAGGTGGCCGACGCGATCTGTCGACACATCAGCCGCAGGCCGGCGGCGGACGAGGCCGGTGACCACCTTGTCGCGCGATGACGGCGAGCCGATGGACGCTCGCCGGTGGGGGACGGTCCCGCTGCTGGCGGGCCCCGTGGGGGGACCTGGCCTGGTCTCGCCGGCGATGACTGCCACGCTCCGTGGCGTCGAGCCGGCGCGGTGGGACCGGTGACGCACCTCGTGCTGGCGCCGCTCGCCGGCGCCGGAGGGCTGTTCGCCATGTTCGTGGACGTCGCCCGTGCCACCTTCCGACGCCCCTTCGCCGCACGGGAGTACGTCGACCAGACGTGGTTCGTGGCGCGAGTCACCACCCTGCCCACCGCCTTGGTGGCCATCCCCTTCGGTGCGGTCATCGCCCTGCAACTGGGCAGCCTCACCAGACAGCTGGGGGCGCAGTCCTACACCGGTGCAGCCTCCGCATTGGCCATCATCCGGGAGGCGGCGCCGATCGCCACCGCGCTCCTCGTCGCCGGTGCGGCCGGGACCGCGATCTGCTCCGACCTGGGAGCCCGAAGGGTCCGAGAGGAGATCGATGCCCTCGAAGTCCTCGGGATCGACCCCGTCCAACGCCTGGTGGTGCCCCGGGTGCTCGCGGCCATCACGGTGGCGGTGCTGCTCAACGGCTTCGTTGCCTTCGTCGGCATCGTGGGCGGGTACTTCTTCAGCGTGGGACTACAGGGCAGCAGCGCAGGCTCGTACTTCGCCGGATTCGCCACGCTGGCTCAGTCCAGCGACCTCTACGTCGGAGCTCTCAAGGCGGCGATCTTCGGCCTGATCGCGGGTGTGGTGGCTTCCTACAAGGGCCTCACCGCCAGTGGGGGGCCCCAGGGCGTCGGTGATGCGGTCAACGCCGCGGTGGTGCAGACCTTCCTGTTGCTGTTCTCCGTCAATTTCCTGATCACAGCCGTGTACACCGAGATCGTGCCCCCGAGAGGTCGATGACCCATGGTCAGCGCTGCTCCTGCTCGCTCGAGACCAGGCATCCCCCGAGTCGCACGCCGAGCGATCGGAGGACTGGACGAGCTGGGAAGACTGACATCCTTCACCTGGGCGGTCGTGCGTGCCATGCCCCTCTCCATCACGCGCTATCGCATGGAGACCCTCCGCCTGGTGGGAGACGTCGCACTGGGCAGAGGCGCTCTGGCGGCTCTGGGCGGGAGCGTGGGTGTCGTGGTGGCGATGTCCTTCTTCACCGGCATCGAGGTCGGTCTCCAAGGCTACGAGGGGCTGGACCAGATCGGAGCCTCCGCCCTGACGGGCTTCATCTCGGCCTACTTCAACACCCGGGAGATCTCGCCGCTGGTCGCCGGCGTCGCACTCTCGGCGACGGTGGGCTGCGGGTTCACCGCGCAGCTCGGAGCGATGAGGATCTCGGAGGAGATCGACGCTCTCGAGGTGATGGCAGTCTCCCCGATCCCGTTCCTCGTCGCCTCCCGCGTGTGGGCCGGGATGCTGGCGGTGGTCCCGCTGTACTTCGTTGGCCTCCTCGCGTCGTACCTGAGCACACGATCGGTGGTGACGCTGGTCTACGGCCAGTCCGAGGGAACCTATGACCACTACTTCCACCTGTTCCTCCCGCCCGAGGACATCGCCTGGTCGGTCTTTAAGGTCCTGGTCTTCGCGGTGATGGTCATCCTCGTGCACTGTTGGTACGGCTTCACCGCCTCAGGTGGACCTGCGGGCGTGGGGATGTCCGTGGGACGCTCGGTCCGCTTCGCCATCGTCGCCATCGTCGTGCTCGACTTCCTTCTCAGCATGGCCATCTGGGGATCGACGACCACCGTCAGGATCGCCGGATGAGCAACTCCCGAGGCTCGATCCGCTACCCGCTGCTCGGACTCCTGGCCCTGTCCATGGGGGTCGCCGGAGTCGGCCTGACGTTCGCCAGCTACCAGAAGGTCTTCGCCGACACCGTCATGGTGGAGGTCCGACTGGAGAGGGCCGAGGAGCAGCTGGACCGGCAGGCGGACGTCAAGGTCAACGGCGTTCGGGTGGGCGAGGTCAAGGAGCTGTCACCCACTGCGGAGGGTGATGTCCTGCTGTCCGTCGCCCTCGACCGGGAGCTCGCCGCGAAGGTGCCCGCCGACGTCACGGCCAGGCTGGTGCCCAAGACCCTGTTCGGTGAGAAGTACGTCGAGCTCGTGCCCCAGGGCGCCGACGACTCCATCCGCGCCGGCACGGTCATCGCCCAGGACACGACTCGTCGTTCGGTCCGCCTCCAAGAGGTGTTCGACTCCCTCGACCCGCTCCTGCGCACCGTCAGGCCGGCGGATCTCAACGCTGCGACGTCGAGCCTCGCCTTCGCCCTCGCCGGCAACGGAGCCGACCTGGGCCGGACCCTGGACTCGGTGGCCGCGTACGCCGGCAGCGCCCGCACGTTCCTTCCCGATCTCGAGGCGGATCTCACGCTGCTGGCGGACGTGGCGGCCGTCTACGCACGAGTGGCTCCGCGTCTGCTCGGCATCACCGGGGACGCGGTCACCACGATCAGCACCGTGCGGGACGAGATCGGCGATGTGGCGGCCTCGCTCCGCGGAACCAGCGACGTCTCCGGGCGGGTGCGGGTCCTGCTGGAGGAGAACGAGGAGACGCTGGTAGGTCTGATGGAGAGTCTTCGTCCGACGTTGGCGCTGCTGGAGGAGTACTCCCCGGAGTTCGACTGCGTCTTCAACGGCGCCAAGCTGGCCATCCAGCGCATCTACGACGTCTTCGGGGGTGACGACGGCCCGTTCGTCATCCGCGGACGGCTGCGTCTCGGCCAGACCCGCGGCGTGTATGCCCGAGGCTTCGCTCCCAACGAGCCCCTGCAGGCCAAGCTCCTGGAGGACCTCAAGGCCTTCGGGCCATCGTGTCCGGTCGTGACCGACGAGGCGATCGGGGGCACACCCAACGCGGACATCCCCGCGCCGGCGTTGGCGTTGATCGGTTCCTATCGCGGACTGCTCGGACTCCCCGCTACTCCGCTTGATACGGGGCAGCAGCAGGAGCAGGAGCAGGAGCAGGACGGCGAGCGCGATCCTCTCCCCGGCCTCGATCTTCCCGAAGGCCTCCTGGACAGCCTCGACCTCCCACTCCCCGAGAGCAGCGCAGAGACCAGCGACGGCCTGCTCTCGCCCTTCTTCGACATGGTGGCGAACGTCACCTCCGGCCTGCGGACGAAGGAGGACCAGTGAGACCCCGCTTCCGGAGACCGCCGGCATCGACCCTGGGACTGATCGGCTTCCTCGCCCTGACCTTGGGGACGACCGGCATCCTGTTCTCCACCATCGCCGGCACCAATCCGAGAGACCCAGTGCCCTACCGTGCCGTGTTCGCCGACGCCACCCGGGTGGTTCCCGGCGACGAGGTGAGGATGTCCGGCGTCCGGGTGGGCCGGGTCCTTGACGTGGCGCTCGACGTCGACCAACGTGCCGTGGTCGAGTTCACGGTCGACGAATCAGTGCAGTTGCCCCTGCAGACGCGCGCCGAGCTGCGCTATCGCGATCTGGTCGGAGCCCGATACCTGAGCCTGGTCGTCACGCCAGGCACCGCGGCGGACGACCTGCTGCAGCCGGGCGGGACCATCCCGCTGGGCAGGACGAAGGCGGCCCTCGACCTGACCGTCCTGCTCGACGGTTTCCGACCGATCTTCAACGTCCTCGACCCGGAGCAGGTGAACCAGTTGGCCCTCCAGGTGGTGCGCACGCTGCAGGGTGAGGGCGGAACCGTCGCGTCGCTGGTCGCCAACACGGCCACCCTGACCCAGGATCTCGCTGAGCGCGACGTGGTGATCGGCCGCGTGATCGACAACCTGAACGTGGTGCTGGACACCGTGGACGATCGCGGTGACGGCCTGCGGGCCCTGGTCGACCAGCTGGGCCGATTGTCCTCCGGCCTCGCAGAGGACCGCCTCGTGATCGCGGGGGCCCTCGACGGGATCGCGGACCTCAGCGCGTCCACTGCGGACCTGCTCCAAGAGGCACGTCCTCCACTCACTCGAGACATCGCGTCGCTGCGTGCGGCTGCATCGGCCTTCGCCGACACCAAGGACCAATTGCAGGAGCTGGTGGACCTGCTCCCGATCAAGCTCAACTCCTTCACCCGGGCCGCAAGCTACGGCGGCTACCTCAACTTCTTCGTCTGCCAACTGGACATCACCTTGACACTGCCGAACACGCCGTCCATCACGGCACCTGGACTCCGCAACAACGAAGCGCTGTGTCGGCCATGAGGAGAAGGAACCTGCCACTGTTCGGTCTGGTCGGCATCATGGCGCTTGCCCTCATGGTGGGTGCTGGTCTGTCGGCTGGCCGGATCAATGGTCTCTTCGGGAAGAGAGAGATCGTCGTGGAACTGGCTCATGCTGCCGGGCTGAAGACAGGCGACCCCGTCAGGATCTCCGGGGTGAAGGTTGGAACGGTCAAGGACCTCGCTCTCACCGACGAGGTGGTGGCCGTCTCGCTCGAGGTCGACGACGGCGTCGAGCTGGGCGGCGCCACCCGCGCTGCCCTGAAGGTCGAGACGCTGCTGGGCACCGAGTACATCGCCCTGACGTCCGCAGGAACCGGCGAGCTCGAGGGCGGCAAGGTGCCGATCGAGCGCACCGAGGTGCCCTTCGACCTCCAAGCCGTTCTCGGTGGACTCACCCGGCGCGTGCAGGACATCGACACTGATGTCCTTGCAACCTCGTTCCGTGCCGTCACCGAGGTGCTGAATGGCGCCTCGCCCCAGACCCGGCAGGCGCTCGACGGTGTGGCGTCGTTGTCGCGCGTGGTCTCACGGCGCGATCAGGAGCTGCAGAACCTCGTACGCAAGTCTGCTTCCGTCACCCGGATCTTGGCGGATCGCTCGCAGACCATCAGCGCCTTGGTCCGCGACGCCGGCGCCTTCTTGTCGGTCTTGGAGCAGCGACGCCTGGCCATCGAGCGACTCCTCGACGCCACGCAGCGCCTGGCCCAGGAGATCACAGCCACCGTGAGGGCCACCCGTGAAGACCTCGGCCCTGCGCTGAAGGAGCTGCAGACCACGGTTGCGACGCTGCGCCGCAACAAGGGCGACCTGGAGGAGAGCGTGCGCTTGTACGCCCCGCTGTTGCGCTACTACACGACCGTGCTGGGCAACGGTCGCTGGTTCGACGCCGCCCTCTTCGGCCTGACCCCCCAGGTCTTCCCCGACCCCCCCCAGCAGGATGGAGCCGACCGGTGAGCATGGAGGAGCGGTGGGCGCGAGGCCGCAGGATCGCCGTGTTGCTGGTCGTGGGTGTCCTCGCGACCGCCGGAGCTGTGGCAGCCGCCCCCGCCGTGACCGGCAGCGGCGCCGAGTACCGAGCCGTCTTCCCACGGACCGTCGGCCTGTACGTGGGCAGCCAGGTGAGTGTGCTGGGGGTCAAGGTCGGCGAGATCACCGACCTCGAGCCCCAAGGGACCGCGGTCCAGGTGAGCTTCACCGTCGACGACGACCTGCGTATCCCAGCCCAGGCCCGGGCGGTCGTGGTCGCCCCCACGCTGGTCAGCGACCGTCGGCTGGAGCTGACGCCCGTCTACAGCGGTGGCCCGGCGCTCGAGCCGGACAGCGAGATCCCCTTGGAACGCACTGCTGTCCCGGTGGAGGTCGACGAGGTCCTGGAAGAGGTGCAGGACCTGTCCACAGCACTCGGCCCGCGTGGGGCGAACCGGGACGGAGCCCTCAACGATCTCCTCCAGGCGGGTTCACGGACCTTGAAGGGCAACGGTTCGCGGCTCAACGACACCGTGACCGAGTTCAGCCGCGCCGTCGCGACTGCCTCGGGGACCGGCAATGACCTCGCCTCGACCCTGACCAATCTTGCTCAACTGACCCGGGCGTTGGCAGCCAGTGATGCCCCGGTGCGCCGACTGGCCTCCACGCTGGAGGCAGTCTCCGGCAGCCTGGCGTCGCAACGTGACGCTCTGGTCGGAACGGTGGATGGACTTGCCGTCGCGATGCAGGAGGTCCGCTCGCTCGTGAGGGACAGCGGTCCGGCGCTGACGCGCAACATGGCTGGTCTCCTGGATGTCACCCGCACCATCCTCAAGGAGGAGCAGGCCCTGCGCGAGACACTCAACCTCGCGCCGGTGACGCTGCAGAACTTCATCGGGACCTTCGACCCGCAGACGTCCGCGCTCACCGCGCGCATCGCCGTCAACGGCACCCTGACGACGGACCCGAGCCTGGTGCTCTGCCAGCTCATCTCCAGCAACGGCCTGGGTCGGCTGTGCCCCATCGTCAACACGCTCGTCGATCCGGTGGAACCGTTGCTCCAGGGGCTGCCCCAGCCCCTCGGTGAGGGCGCCGAGCTCGGTGACGGAGTCGTCGAAGGCTCGGGAGGACGACGATGAGACGATGGCTGATGGTCGCCGTCGTGGCCGCGCTGACCACCAGCGGATGCTCACGGGCCCCCCAGCTCCAGGACGTGGGGCTACCGGGGTCGCGGGTCCAGGACGGCTACGAGATCTCCGCGGTCTTCGACGACGTCCTGGACCTGGTCCCGCTGGCGACGGTGAAGCTCGACGGCGTCAAGGTGGGAGTGGTCAGCTCCGTCGAGCTCGCCGACGACTACGCGGCCCGAGCGGTCCTGACGATCGAACCGGCCGCGGAGATCCCTCGACAGGCCACGGCCAGCATCGAGCAGACCAGCCTGTTGGGCGAGAAGTACATCGAGCTCGAGAGTCCTGCAGCCGGACCGCCGGATGCGATGAGGGAGGGGGAGGTCATTCCTCTGTCCAGGACGGGCGCCGGAGTGGAGGTGGAGACACTCCTCAGCGGGGCATCGGCCCTGCTCAACGGCGGCGGGATCGGCCAGTTGGAGGTCGTGACCCGCGAGCTGAACCTGGCGCTGCAAGGCCGCGAGAAGACTGTGCGGACCGGGCTGCGCGACCTGGACGCCGTGGTGGCCACCCTCAACGGCCGTCGGGGCGACATCGTGCGCGCCATCGACGGCCTGGACCAGTTCAGCAGGACCGTGGCCGCTGACCGCGGGGTGGTCGAGAGCGCCCTCGATGAGCTGCCCTCGGGCATCGAGGCGCTGGCGGGACAGCGGCGCGCCCTGACCCAAGCCCTCGCCGAGCTCGACGGCCTCGGTCAGGTGGCGAGCCGGGTCATCGGGCGCACGAAGGCCGACACGGTGGCCAACCTGCGCCTGCTGGACCCGATCCTCACTGAGATCGCCAAGGCAGCACCGTCGTTCTTCGACACCCTGGACACGTTGTTGACCTACCCGTTCGCCCGCAACATCTACGGCGGGATCGCCGGGGACTACGTGCAACTGTCGGGCGAGCTGGAGATCGACCTCGCCGCGCTGCTGCGCGATGGCTTCGGGCCCGGACCAGCGCTGGGTGACCCTGAGCCACGCATCCAGTGCGGCCAGTTCGGCTCCAACTGTGTGCGGGGACCCCTCACTCCGGTACCCGAATCAGCGGGTCGCACGAAGCAGTCGAGTCCGCCTCCCGACGTCATGGGCGGGCGCGAGCTGCTCGAAGGGCTTGGAGGTCTGGGGCGATGAGCCATGGTCGTTACCGCCTGCGTCTCCTGGTGTTCCTGGTGATCGCCTCGCTCGGTACCACCATCGTGGGCGTCCAGTACGTCGGGCTGGATCGCTACCTGTGGAACCGTCCCATCCAGGTGCGGGCCACCACCGCCCACGCCGGAGGCATCTTCCCCAACGCGGAGGTGACCTACCGGGGCGTGGCGGTCGGCCGGGTGGACGCTGTGGAGCTGACCGACGACGGGGTCTCGATCGTCATGGCGCTCGAGCCGGACAGCGAGGTCCCCCGCGATGTGCGAGCCGTGGTGGAGAACCGCTCCGCGATCGGGGAGCAGTACGTCGACCTGCAGCCGAACCAGGTCGGCGAACCGTTCCTGGCCGACGGCGATGTCATCGAGCGTGGGGAGACCGACATCCCGCCGCGTCTCGACGGGGTCCTGCTCAGCGTGCAGGAGCTCGTCGAGTCGGTGGACAGGCGGGCGCTGCGGACGGTGGTGGCCGAGGTCGGCAAGGGTCTGGGCGGGCTCGGCCCAGAGCTCAGGACCATCGTGGAGGAGACCGACAACATCGTCGAAGACCTCACCATCGCGCTGCCTGACACGCGTGAGGTCCTCAGTAACGGCCGCACCGTCCTCGGCACCCAACGAGACACCTCACGCGCCCTCGAGGCGTGGGCCCGGGACCTGGAGCTGGTGACCGACGAGGTCGCAGCCGCCGATGACTCGGTCCGGTCACTCATCCGGGAGACGTCGGCCACCCTCCCCGACGTCATCGACCTGGTGAAGGACAACGACCAGCAGCTACCGTTGCTCATGCAGGACCTGCTGACTGTCGGCGACATCGTCGAGGCGCGCCTGGACGGCGTGCGGGTCTTCCTCGTCGCCTTTCCCCGGCTCGTCCAGAACACCTTCAACGTGGTGCAGGGCGACGGCTTCGTGCACTTCGACGTGGCCTTGGACTACTCCAGCGGCGTGTGCACCTCGGAGGGGTACTCCGGCACGGTCAAGTCCGTGCAGGCCGAGCCGGTCGAGCAGTTGGGCAACCCGGACAAGCGCGCGAACCTGAACGCCTACTGTGCCGAGCCGCCTGGCAGCAGCACCACGGTGCGTGGATCGCAGAACGTCCCGAAGCTCCCCGGCGACACCTACGACCCGGCAACCCAGAAGGTGGACAACCCACGCCTGGGCAAGCTCGGCCCCGACGACGTACCGACTCGGTCCTACGAGGACGGTGGCCGCTCGGAGAAGAGCACCTACGCCTCTCTCCCCGGGTCCGTGGTGCTCAACCAGCGGACGGGGGTCGTCAGCGGTCCCGACGGTCCCCTGCTCGTCCTGGGGAGGATGGATGCACCGGAGAGCCAGGCCGTCAGCTGGCAGGACCTGTTGGTCGGCTCCCTGTCCCGGCGGGGGTCCTCGTGAGGTCGCCCAGGCTGCGTGCTCGACCGCTGGTGGTCCTGGTGGTGCTGGTGGTGGGGTCCTGCATGGTCGTCGCAGCGTGGAGTGGCCTGAGCCTGCGTTCCTCCACCCACGACGCCGACGACCGTGACGCCGCGCTCGAGGCTGCCCGCAGGGCTGCCCAGACCTTCACCACGTACGACTACCGAGAGCTCGACGGCAGCTTCGACGCTCTGCTGGCCCTGGGAACCGAGAACTTCCGTTCGAGCTTCGGCGAAGCGGTGAAGCAGCTGCGACCCATCATCAGGCGTGAGAAGGCGCGGTCGTCCGGCGAGGTCGTGGCGACAGCGCTCGGCGACTCCACTGGTGACGACTCCGTGATGGTGCTGGTGGCGATGGACGTGAGGGTGGACAACCGTTCGGCACAGCAGGGTGAGGAACGCCGGTTCAGGCTGCGGCTCGCCTTGCAGCGCATCGAGGGCGAGTGGCTCCTGGACGAGATTGCGACGGTCACGTGAAGCGAGTGGCTCAGCACGACTCCGAGAAGGAGGTCCGCGACATGCCCGGCCCGGGGCCCAGACAGGCTCAGGTCCTGTCCACGTGGCGAGTGGTGGTGACACTCCTGCTGGCTCTGGCGTGCGTCGGCACCGGTCTCCTGGCGCGGACTGCCGTCGAGGCGTCCACGCGCGAGGACCGACGCCAGGACGCTCTGGAGGTCGCGGAGCAGGCTGCCGCGGCGATCTTGAGCTATGACCACGCCCGGCTGGACGAGGACGTCGAAGCAGCCCGGGCCTTTCTCACGCCGAGCTTCGCTCGGGAGTACGCCGAGTACACCGGGTCGACAGTCGAACCGAGGGCCAGGAGGTACCGCGCCGTGCTCACGACCGAGGTACTGGCCTCCGGGCTGGAGACGATCGAGGGCGAGGAGGCCACGGTCCTTCTCTATCTCAACCAGACGACTCGCAGCTCGCAGCTGGTGGCGCCCAGGCTGGACGTCAGCACGGTCGAGATCAGACTCGTCTGGACCGACGGACAGTGGCTCGTGGCAGGTGTGGAACCGATCTGAGCCACGGCGACAGACTCGGCCGGGACGACTCGCGGGTGGTGTCACGGGTGCGCTCGCCTGCTCGAGCGTCGGGTGGGCGGAGGTCGAGGGCGATGGCGCCGACGATGGCGACGACCCAGATGCTCGCGATGGTGACCGCGCTGGTAGAGGTGCAGCGCCTGGACCTGGCGCTGCATGGGGACCGAGACCTGCGCCTGCTGGACGGCGGGCTGGACGGCGGGCCTGACGACGGAGTCGACGACCGTGTCGAGGATGCGCACGACGACCACCTACGCCGAGAGAGAGGGAGCGGGTACGACGGAAGGAGAACAGACGTCGTCGCTGACGACAATCCCTAGCAGTTTGTCGCAGAGGTGGTGCGCGTCACCCCGCGTCCTGTGCTCAGGCGAACTCAGTCGGGTCTGGTGAGGACGTCCAGCAGCTCGTGGTTGACGAACAGGAGCTCCCTGCCGACCTTGGTGTCACGAAGCAGGCCGGCGGTCACCAGGGCGTGCAGCCAGGTCGAGGCCGTCTGTCGCGAGACGTCGCAGCGCTCGGCGACGGTGTTGATGCGGCAGTAGGGCTGTTCGAACAGCACCGCCAGGAACCGAGCGTCGCGGCCGCCCGGTGTTGCAGTCCTGGCCCGCTCGGCGATGTCGTCCTGACAGGTGCGGATGGCGGAGATCTTCCGGGTGGTCGACGTGGCGGCGTCGTGCACCACGTCGAGCATGTACAAGACCCAGTCGGTCCAGGCGCCCTCCGCAGTGACCGCCCTGAGCAACCGGTAGTAGTCGTTCTTCCGCGCGATGATGGCGCGCGAGAGGTAGAGGACGGGGTCCTCGAGCAGGCCGGCCTCGATGAGCATGAGGATGTTGATGGCACGGCCTGTGCGTCCGTTGCCGTCGTGGAACGGGTGGATGGCTTCGAACTGGTAGTGCGCGACGGCCATCCGCACCAACGGGTCGAGGTCGTCCTCGGCGTGGACGAACCGCTCCCACTCCGTCAACTTCTCGCGGATCAGGTCGGCGCCCTCGGGTGGCGCGTAGACGACCTCACGAGTGGCGGGGTTGGCGATGCGGGTTCCCGGGACGGCACGCACCGCCATGTCCCGTCCGTGGAGCTCGGAGCAGATCGCGGCCGCCGTACCTGCTGTCAGTGGCCGGTGTCTGATGGAGGCGAGGCCTGCGAACAGTGCGCTCCGATAGCGCAACGCCTCCTTGGTCGCGGGGTCTCCTCCGCCCGAGTCGACGTGCTTGAAGAGCTCGTCGGCCGTGGTGACGATGTTCTCGATCTCCGAGCTCGCCTGTGCTTCCAGCAGTGGCAGGGCGTGGATGAGGATGCGCGGGTTCGGGAGCAGCTGCCCGGCCTGCGCCAGGGTGGCCAATGCGGCCCGCGCCTCGATCGTGGCCTTGAGGACGGCCTTGGGCTCCAGGTCGACGCCTGCCGGTGGCGCGGCAGGCAGCTCGTTATAGGGCCGGTCGGCATCCCATGGCATGTGTTGGCTCCTTCGACGCTTTCCCGAATCGTGTTAGAAAGCGAGCCAGAACTTAACACGTTCTGATGATGTGTCACCTGAGGTGACACATCACGCTCACCCCGTCACCGTCACCGTCACCGTCACCGTGACCAGGGCGGTGACCAGGTCGCGGACCTGCTGGGCACCGGGGTCGTAGCCGGGGAAGTAGGCGCAGACGCGGTCGGTCAGGTCGCCGAAGCGGCGGTGCAGCTCCGCGGCGCACTCCTCCGGGGTGCCGCGCACCGCGAGGGTCTCGAGCATCCGCTCGTCGACCTTGGCGATCATCTCCATGATCGCGCCGGTCTTGGACAGCGCGTTGAGCTCGGGCTGCAGGTCGCCCCAGCCCTCGGCGTCGAGGACGGGCCGGTACGCCGGGGTCGAGCCGTAGAAGGCGAGCAGTCCGCGCACGCCGAGGTCGGCGCGCTCCTGCTCCTCGGGCGTGCGGCCCATGGCGAGGATCGCCTGGGGGTAGACCTTCAGGTCGGTGGGATTCTCGCGGTCGCGCAGGCCCTCCTCGATCGCGGGCAGCGTGTTGCGCCGGACGTGGGTGTGGGAGTGGAACGGCATGACCAGCAGGCCGTCGGCGACCTGGGCGGCGGTGCGGGTCATCAGCGGGCCGAGCGCGCCGAGGAGCACCGGCGGGACGCCGTACGGGTTGGGGCCGGGGTTGAACGTGGGCGGCATGAGCGTGTGCCGGGTGAACTCGCCCTCGAACCGCAGCCGGGTGCCGTCCTGCCACGCGGTGAGGATCGCCTTCGTGGCGAGCACGGCCTCGCGCATGCGGGCGGCCGGGCGCGACCAGGTGGCGCCGTACCGGTTCTCGACGTGGGGCTTGATCTGGCTGCCCAGGCCCAGGCGGAAGCGGCCCTTGCTGAGCAGCTGCAGGTCGTACGCCGCGTGGGCCAGGTGCATCGGGCTGCGCGGCGTCGCGATCGCGACGTTGGTCATGAGGTCGACGTCGACCCCGGCCGTCGCGGCCGCGACCAGCGGGAAGAAGACGTCGTGGGGGCCCTCGAAGGTGAACAGCCCCTCCACGCCGGTCGTGGCGAGCTCGGCCGCGCGGGCGGCGGCGGTGTCGGGGCGGGCGTCGAGCTGGATGTCGAGGAGCACGGGGTGATCGTGGCAGAGGCGCGGGTCGGGTGTAGCGGGGTTCGCGGTGCGGTCGCGGGGGCGCTGTGGAGAGCCGGGTGCCGCACGTCTGGCTGCGGCGTACCGTGGAGGGCATGAGCCACCGGGCGAGCGACGACGAGGTCCGCGACCAGGCGCGCCAGGAGCGCGACGAGGTCGTGGATGTCGATCACGCCACGGCGATGGCGGCTCTGGACAAGATCCGGAAGCGGGACGCCGAGCTCCTCGAGCGCCTGGCCCGGTGAGCCGGCGGCGTACCGGTGGACGACTCGCGGGCCTGGGTGGGTGCCCGGCGGTTGTCGCCCCACCGGGTCTCGGCGACGGCTCGCTGGGACCCGTCCTCTCGGCATCGGATGCGGCTGGCGCCGAATCGTGCTCGAAGTAGCGCCGAGTCACGCTCGAAGCGGCGGCGGGTCAGCGTCGAGGTTGCGCCGGGTCAGCGGGGGGGGGGGAGGGTCGGGCGGCGGTCGAGGGCGATGGCGCCGACGATGGCGACGACCCAGATCCCGGCGATGGTGAGCAGGGCCCGCTCGAAGCCGGTCTCGCCGCCGCCGTACGCCGCCATCAGCGCGACGGAGACCGCCGAGCCGGCGGTGAAGCCGAGGTAGCGCAGCACCTGGTTGAACGCCATCGCCGAGCCGGTCTCCGCGGCGGGGACGTGGGGGACCATCAGCACCGCGAGGCTGGAGAAGGTGAACCCGGAGCCGAGGCCGCCGAGCGCCATCACCGCCAGCGCCTGCCACAGGTGGTCGTGCCACACCGCCAGCGCCAGCGTCGCGCTCATGAACATCAGGCTCCCCGCCGGCAGCAGGACGCGGTGGCCCACGCGCGCGAGCACGAGGCGGGCGAGCTGGTTGCCGATCACCGACATCAGGGAGTACGGCACGAGCACCATGCCGGCCGCGAGCACGCTCTCCCCGAGGCCGAAGCCGGGGGAGTCGGCGCGGACCAGGACGACGACGAGGGTGAGCAGGGAGTACATCCCGAGGCCGGCGACGACCGCCACCAGGTTGGGCGCGGCGATGCCGGGGCGCACGGCCAGGCGGAGGTCGACGAGGGGGAACCTGCTGCGCAGCGTGTACGCCGTCCAGCCGGCGAGACCGAGCACCCCGAGGGTCCCCAGGCCGATCGTCCGGCCGCTGGTCCAGCCCCACACCTCGCCCTCGGAGACCGCCAGCAGCGTCGCCAGCATCGCGACCGTCAGCCCCGCGGCCCCGACCCAGTCGACGCGGCCGCGCTCGTCGCCCGGGGCCGGTGGCACGAAGCGCCACGCCAGCACCAGGCTGAAGGTCGTCAGCACCGCGCCGAGCAGGTAGGCCGCGACCAGCCCGCCGAGCTCGGCCATCAGCGCGGTGAGGGGGTACCCCAGCCCCGCGCCCGCCACCATCGTCACGCTCAGCAGCGCGATCGCGCGGGAGGTCTGCTCCCCGGTCGTCTCGTCCCTGGCCACCGCCATCGCCAGCGGCAGGAGCGACATCCCGATGCCCTGCAGCGCCCGGGCCGCCACGAGCACGCCGAAGCTGCCCAGTGGCACCGACGCCGCGGCCAGGATCGTGCCAGCCAGGACCGTTGCCAGGCCCGCGAGGATGGTCGGGCGGCGTACCCTCCCCGCCGCGAAGCGGCCCACCACCGGGGTGCTCACCGCCCCCGCGAGCAGCGCGGCCGTCAGGCTCCACTGCGCGGTCGTGAGGCGGACGTCGAAGTGCTCGACCACGCTCGGCACCAGCGGCGCCCCGAGGCTGCTGGTGATCGCGGTGATCGTGGTCAGCAGGGCGAGGGTGGTGAGGAGGAGGGGGCGGGGCGCCGGCGGGAGGTGTGGTCTCGACGCCCGCTCGTCGCTGGCGCTCCTCGCTGCTCGACCACCGAGTGCGGCCGACGTCTGGTTGTCCACGTCAAGCACGGTAGGTGCTCAGGCCGGTGGGGGCAGTGTCCGCGGACCGCTCTAGGGTGATGGGGTGAGCGAGGACACATCTCGGACGGTCCCTCCGATGCTCTGGCAGCCCGAGCCGTGGGAGGCATCCCGGTTGGGCCGCTTCGCCCTGCGGCTGGAGGCCGACTACGGCGTCGACCTCGGCCGTGACTACGAGGCGCTGCGCACGTGGAGCCTGGAGCACCTCGACACCTTCTGGCTCGAGGTCTGGCGCGAGCTGCGGCTCCCCGCGGCGCCCGAGCCGACGGTGGCGCTGGCCGACGAGCGGCTGCCGGGAGCCGTGTGGTTCCCCGAGGTCACCACCAACTACGCCGAGGCGATGCTCGCGCTGCCCGGTCGCGCCGACGACGACGTCGTCGTGGTCTCGCGGTCCCAGTCGCGCGAGGAGCGGACCTGGACCGCCGCCGAGCTGCGTCTCGACGTCGCACGCGTCCGGGCCGGCCTGGTCTCGCTCGGTGTCGAGCGGGGCGACCGCGTGGCGGCGTACGCCCCCAACGTGGGGGAGACCCTCGTCCTGCTGCTGGCGACCGCCTCGCTGGGGGCGATCTTCTGCTCGGTGGCGCCGGAGTTCGGCACCCAGTCGGTCGTCGACCGGCTCGGGCAGATCGAGCCGAGGGTCCTGCTGGTCGTCGACGGCTACCGGTACGGCGACAAGCCGGTCTCCCGCGAGGCTGAGGTCGCCGAGGTGCTGGCCGCGCTGCCGACCGTGACCGGGGTGATCCACCTGCCCTACCTCGACGCCGCCTCGACCGGCCCGGCCGGCACCGCCTCCCGCCACACCGTGCTGTGGGCCGACCTGCACCCCGACCTGCGCGAGGTCGTGGCGTTCGAGTCGGTGCCCTTCGACCACCCGCTCTACGTGCTGTTCTCCAGCGGCACCACCGGGCTGCCCAAGCCGATCGTGCACGGCCACGGCGGCATCACGCTCGGCCACGCGGCGGCGCTGGCGCTGTTCACCGACCTGGGGCCGCAGGACCGCTTCTCGTGGTTCTCCACCACCGGCTGGATGATGTGGAACTACCTGGTCTCCGGGCTGATGGTCGGCTCCACGATCGTGCTCTTCGACGGCAACCCCGCGCACCCCTCGCTGATGGCGCAGTGGGAGCTGGCCGCCGAGACCGAGCTGACCTACTACGGCACGTCCGCGCCCTTCCTCATGGCCTGCCGCAAGGAGGGGCTGACGCCCGGGGCGTCGCTCGACCTCTCGCGGCTGCGCGGCATCGGCTCGACCGGCGCCCCGCTGCCTGCCGAGGGGTTCCGGTGGGTGCACGAGGCGGTGTCGTCGACCGCCCAGCTCGGCTCGATGTCCGGCGGCACCGACGTGTGCAACGCCTTCGTCGGCGCCACCCCGCTCACGCCGGTCTGGGAGGGCGAGATCTCCGCGCGGCTGCCCGGCATCGGGGTCGAGGCGTACGCCGAGTCCGCGCTCGGTGCCGGTGACTGGGCACCGGTGGTGGGTGAGGTCGGCGAGCTCGTCGTCACCCGTCCGATGCCCTCGATGCCGGTCGGCTTCTGGGGCGACGAGGACGGCTCGCGCTACCACGCGGCGTACTTCGAGGAGATCCCCGACGTGTGGCGGCACGGCGACTGGGTGACCGTGACCTCGCGGGGCTCCCTGGTGATCACCGGCCGCTCCGACGCGACGCTGAACCGCGGTGGCGTGCGGCTCGGGACCTCGGAGTTCTACCGCGTCGTCGAGGAGCTGCCCGAGGTGCGCGACTCGCTGGTCGTTCACCTCGAGGACCCCGCCGGCGGGGCGGGGGAGCTGGTGCTCTTCGTGTCGCTCGCGCCGGGGGTGTCTGCGTCCGAGGACCTGCCGCGCACGATCGCAGGGGTGCTGCGCCGCCGGCTCTCCCCGCGCCACGTCCCCGACACGCTGCAGGTCGTCCGCGCCCTGCCACGCACCCTGTCGGGCAAGAAGCTCGAGGTCCCGGTCAAGAAGATCCTCCGCGGCGCCTCGCCGGAGGACGTCGTGGCTGCCGGAGCCCTCGACGACCCCTCCGCGCTGGCCGACATCGCCGCCTACGCCGCCTCGCGGGGCTGATGCCTCTTCTGTCCCTGGCGTCCCAGGAGTCGCACTGCGGGGATACTCCGCATTCTTTTTCACCCTTACTGCGCAGTAAGGGTGAGATCGAATTCGTCGTATCCCGGCCGCACCCCATCTGACAGGCCCGCCTGTCTAGTCCGGTACGCCGCTGGCCGACCGAGCAGGGGAGTGACCCGCGACACCCTCGTGCCACGCGTGACCTGACAGTCGACTGACACCTCCGCGACCGGGTGGCCGACCCCGGTGGCGGCCCGGGGAGCGGTCGGATTGATACGGGCTCTTTACGGCCCGATACCCCCATGAGTACGTTCCGGCCCGGGTGGGAGACCCGTCCTCCACCCGTCGGCTGGGGAGGGAACCCACCTCGCTCGGCCGTGTGCTCCCTCCATGTCCGACCTCCCCCCACAGGAGCCCTCCGTGCTCGCTCGTCCCCTCCTGCGACGACCCCTGCCCAGACGCCTGCCGCGACCCCTCGCGGCGACCGTGGCCGCGCTCGTCGCCGTCCCCGGACTCGCCCTCCTCCCGATGGCCCCGGCCCATGCCGCCCTCAACAGCCCGACCGCCGGCTCGACCCAGTCCGGCGTCGTGTCGGTCCGGGAGGCGAACGGCGCCTCCAACAACTGCGTCGCCGGCCAGGGCTCGCCCTACACCCGCTTCCAGGTCACCCGCGCCGACGGCACCGTCGTCGGCTCCGACCAGCAGTCCGGCACCGGCGCCAAGACCTACGCCTGGTCCTCGGTGGGCCAGCCCCGCGGCGCCTACGTCGCCCGCTCCTGGACCCGCTCGGCGGAGAAGTCCGGGTTCCTCAACCTCGGCTGCAGCAACCGCTCGGAGGTCGCCCAGCCGACCGTCTCCTTCACCGTCGACAACCACGCCGCCGTCGCGCTGAGCCTGCCGGCCACCACGGTCACCGGCGAGGACCTCACCGTCGGCGTGCAGACCTCGATCGTCGGCAGCGGCGTCACCGGCCAGCCCCTCGGCGGCCGCGAGGTCACGCTGACCCTGCCCGGCGTCGAGGACGTCGAGCCGGTCGTCGTCGCCACCGACGGCACCGGTGCGGGCACCGCCACCATCGACCTCCCCGACCTCGCCACCGGTGAGCTCACCGTGGCCGCCGAGGTCACCACCGACGACCTCTACACCGGCGACGCGACCACCGCGACCACGCAGCTGACCGCTCGTGCCACCCACGTCTTCTACCGCGGCCACACCCGCGGCCAGCCCGGCACCGACGCCCAGCTCGTCGGCCGTCTCGTCGACGTGACCGCCGACTCCGACCGCTACGGCGAGCGGGTCCCCGGCCGCACGGTCGTCCTCGCCCTCGGCGACGACGCCGCCCCCGCAGTCACCGACGACGACGGCGACGCCCGCCGCCAGGCGCCGGTCACCGGAGCCTCCCGCGTCACCAGCGTCTCCGCGACCTTCCCCGGCGACGACGTGTACGCCGGCAGCTCGGAGACCCTGAAGTTCTACGTCGGTGATGCCGCGGCCGAGCCGGCCCCGGTCGTCGCCACGCCCGTCCAGGGCAACGCCACTGGCCTGGTCGGCTGGCTGGGGGGCCTGCTCGGCCCGGTGGTCACGATCATCGAGACGATCGTCTCCCCGGTCGAGAACGCCGTCGGCGTCCCCGCCGTCTCCGGGCTGCTCGAGGCGCTCGTCCCGACCCTGCAGGACGGCGCCGGCACCCTGGGCGCCGGCATCGACGAGGCCCTGGCGACCATCGACCGCGAGGTCCTCTCCCGCACCCCGCTCGGCGACCTGTCGAGCACCGCGCAGTACACCTGGCGCGCCGTCAGCATCGGCGAGGGCGGCGTCGTCCGACGCGAGGAGTTCGGGGCCGTCATCGGCGTACCCCAGCTCCTCGACGTCACCGGCGACGGCACCGCCGACCTGATCGCCAACATCCGCTTCTCCGGAGTCGGTCTCAGCAGCACCGACGGCTTCTCGGCCACGCCGCGGCTGGAGATCGTGCGGATCGGCGACGTCAGCCAGCAGCTGCCGCTGAGCCTGCAGGCCGTGCTCGACCTGGCCGGCGGTGAGGAGGAGTACCGCTTCGGCTACGACACCCGGGACTCCAACGCCCCGCGTGACTTCGCCGCCGACCTGGTCCTGGCCGACGGCGGGGTGACCCTCCAGGTCGCCAGCTCCGGCGAGGACGCCCTCGACGTGACCGGCGCGATCGTGCCGGCCGCCGCCGACGGCCAGCCCGCGACCACGCCCACGGAGCCCGCCGACCTCGAGGCCCCGCTCCCCGCGCCCCCCGCGCCGGCCGAGCAGCGCTTCGCGATCAGCTTCGACTCCGCGCCCTCGCAGGCCGCCATCGGTCTCGACCTCGGGTCGGACTCCCGGCTCGCGGCCCGCTTCAGCACCGACCGCCCCACGGCCGTCGGGCTGTCGATGACCGACGACTCCGGCGCCGACCGGGTCTTCCTCGCCGACGGGCTGATCGACGACGTCGACGGCGAGGTCGGCATCCTCGTGGACGGCGACACCGACAGCGGCCTGACCGCCGAGGTCACCAGCCCGACCGGGCTGGAGCAGCTGTCGCTGCGCGCCGTCGAGCTCGACGCCGGCCGTACCGCCTCCGACGTGCGCCTCGCGCTCACCGACGTGCCCGACACGGTCAGCTTCGCCCTCGACGCCGCCGGCGCCGGGGCGCTGACCGCCAGCGGCGCGATCGGCGTCTTCGAGGCCGGCTACGCGTCCGGTCGGGAGCTCGCGCTGCTCGACGACCCGGCGTACCTCCGCCTGGACCAGCTGGGTGACGCCTCGTCCGTGGCGCTGCGCCTGCCCGGCTTCGAGGGGCTCTCGCTGGACCTGACCGACGACCTCGCGATCGGCCTCACCACGGCGCCCACCCCGCTGCGGGCGCTGGCCGACCTCGACGGCCTCGAGCTCGACGCCCGCGTCCTCGACGCGCCGCACCGGCTCGACCTGGCCCTCGGGCGCGACGGTGCCGTGCGGATCGCCGGCTCCGACCCGATCTCCGAGGTCCTCGTGGACGCCCACGACGACGCCGGGATCTTCGACGGCTCCACGGACCTGTCCCTGCGCCTGGTCGACGTGCCCAGCCTGCTCGAGGTCGGCGTCAGCGACGGCGGTGTCTCCTTCGGCACCGGCGGCGAGCCGATCGGCCTGCTGGAGGTCTTCGCCGACAGCGGTACGCCGGTGGACCTGCCGGCCGACGCCGACGGCCTGGTCCTGCGCAGCTCGCCCACCGGCACCCAGGTCGCCGGCCGGGTCACCGGCCTGCGCACCATCTCGGCCTCGCTGGACGGCCTGCCCGAGGTGCTGCTCGACACGGTCGCGGGCAAGGTCTTCGGCATCGAGGTGGTCGAGACCGACGCCGGCGGCGCCGAGACCGGTCGTCTCACCGCGTCGATCGACCACCTCGTGCCGAACGTGCGGCTCGGGCTGGTCGACGACGGCTCCGGTGCGACCCGGCTGCGGTACTCCGCCGACGAGCCCACCAACGCGCTGACCTTCGACCTCGGCGACCTGAGCGGCTCCATCAGCAACCCGCTGCCGCGGGCGCTGGAGGTCTGCCAGGCCGGGGACGAGGCGTGCCTGCCCGAGGTCGGTCTCGCCGACCCCACCCTCGGGTCGGTGCGGCTGTGGGCCGACGAGACCACCACCCTTGACATCGTCGACCCCAGCGGCTCGATGAACGTCAACGGCCTGCGGCTGCGGGTGCTGGACCTCACCGGCTCGATCGACGGCGACACCGGCGGCCCGCTGTACCTCAACACCACCGAGTACGGCGAGGGCTGCGAGACCGGGTGCGCCCGGCCGATCGAGGGCGGCTCCATCACCTCCGAGCTCGACTCGGTGAAGCTGACCTTCGAGCCGGGCAACGGGTTCAACGCCGACCGGGCGCTGACCAACCTGAAGGTCGACAAGATCCTCGGCGTCCCGGTGGGGCTGTCGGGGCAGAGCGGGACCGGCGCGATCACCTGCGTGCCGGCGACCAAGATCCAGGTCAGGGTGCTGGACCTGCTCAACGTGTCCATCAAGGACGCGCTGTGCAACGTCCCGCGCACGAACTGACCTGAGGACCCGGCCCAGGCGCCGGGGTCCGGGGCAGGCGGCTCCCTCCGCCCGCTCCGCACCCCGGCGTCTCGGTCGCGTGCGGTGGGGTCACTCCTGTCCCAGGGGTCACATCGGCGGGGTACTCCGCATTACTTTTCACCCTTACTGCGCAGTAAGGGTGAGAAGTGATGCGTCGTAACCCGGCCGGCGCCCTCACGCAGCCGGCAGGCTCACGCGGAAACCAGCACCCCCGAGGGCCGCCTTCTCGTAGTCGATGGTGCCGTTGTTGGCGGTGAGCAGGTCGCGGACGATGTAGAGCCCCAGGCCCGAGCCGCGCTGGGAGCCGGTGCGGGCCTCCTGGGCACGGCTGTAGCGCTCGAAGAGCTGCGGCACGAAGCGCGGGGGCACCCCGGGGCCGTCGTCCTCGACCAGGATCTCGACCCGCCGGTCGTGGACCTGCGTGGTCACGCGCACGTGCGGTCCGCCGTACTTGCGGGCGTTGCCGATCAGGTTCGTCATCACCTGCTCGAGGTGCACCGGATCCACCCAGGCGACGGCGGGGACGAGCCCGGAGGTGTCCACCTCGAGCTCCTGCTCGTTCATCTCCGCCGCGCTCAGCGCCGCCTGCACCGCGGTGCCGACGGCGTCGCGCACGTCGAGCGCGGTGGGCCGGGCGGTCAGTCGCCCGGAGTCGATCGACTCGGTGGTCAGCGCGTTCTCCAGGAGGTCCACGATCGTCGTGGAGGCGCGCTCGATGCGCCGCGCGATCGAGGTGACCTCGTCGTCGTACGGGCCGGTCGACAGCAGCTGCGCGAACCCGGCGATGACCGACGCCGGCGTGCGCAGGTCGTGGGCGAGCATCGCGGTGAAGTCCTGCAGCGCCTGCACCTGCTTCTTGTGCGAGGTGATGTCGAGGATCTGGGAGATGAAGTAGAGCGGCTCGTCGTCGAGGCCGCGCACCAGCGCCACCGAGAGCAGCGCCCACACGGTGCGACCGGTGCGGGTGAAGTAGCGCTTCTCCATCTGGTACGACGTGATCTCGCCGGCGAGCGTCTGCTGCAGCAGGCCCAGGTCGAGGTCGAGGTCCTCGGGGTGGGTGATGTCCTGGAAGGTCATCGCCAACAGCTCGACCTCGTCGTACTCCAGCATCTGCAGCAGGGCGCCGTTGACCTGACGCCAGGTGCCGTCGAGCTCGACGATCGCCTGGCCGATGGGGGCGTGGGCGAAGGTGAGCTCGTTGCGGGCCAGCTGCTCGCGCAGGGCGCGCTGGTAGGCGCGGTCGCTCTGCTCCATGCTCCTCACCCACCCCCGGGTGTCCACGGGCCACGGTGTGGCCGTCCCTGGGGATCGTAAAGGTGGGGTCGGCGGCCGTCCCCGAAACCCCACCGCCTTCACTTTGCGGGGCGCCGGGGCGGGGAGTTGACCCCACCGTCACCCGTACGCCGCGTGCGGACCATAGGGTCGGTGCCATGCACCTCCTCGACTGCCCCACGCAGGACTACGCCTGGGGGACGGCCCAGGACATCCCGTTCTTCCTGGCGCGGCCCTCCACCGGGGCGCCGGTGGCGGAGGTCTGGATGGGCACCCACCCGCTGGGGCCGGCGATGGTGGCGGGTCCGCACGGGACGGTGCCGCTCTCGGACCTGGCCGGCGAGCTGCCGTTCATGATGAAGATCCTCTCCGCGGCCCGACCGCTCTCGATCCAGGTGCACCCCAACGCCGAGCTGGCCCGCAAGGGCTTCGAGGCCGAGGAGGCCGCCGGCGTCCCGCTCGAGGCGCCGCACCGGCTCTACAAGGACGCCAACCCCAAGCCGGAGATGGTCTACGCGCTGACCGCCTTCGACACCCTCGTGGGGTTCCGGCCGACCGCGGAGATCCTGCGGATCCTCTCGCCGCTGGACCACCCCGTCGCGCAGCGGATGGTCGACCAGCTCACCCGCAACCCCGGCTTCCACGGCATCGTGAAGATGCTCGAGCGGCTGCTGATGGAGCCGCCCTCGGTGCACGAGGTCCACCAGATCGTGGCGCTGTGCCACGCCCGCCTCGGGCTCGGCCTCGACATCAAGCGGGCCTACACCTCGGTCGTGGAGATCGCCCCCCACTACCCGGGCGACGTCGGCGTCATCGTCTCCATGCTGCTCAACCGGCTCACCCTGCAGCCCGGGGAGGCCGCCTACCTCGGCGCCGGCATCATCCACGCCCACCTCTCCGGCATGTGCGTGGAGGTCATGGTCAACTCCGACAACGTGCTGCGCGCCGGGCTCACCCCCAAGCACCTCGACCCCGCCGGCGTCGTGGCCAGCATCGACGCCGAGATGTCCCGCCTGGCCCGGGTCACCCCCGAGCTGGTCGGCGCCAGCGTCGACGTGTTCGAGCCCGGCGAGGGGGAGTTCGGCCTCGCGGTGGCCCAGACCTCACCGGCGGACCGCGACGGCGTGGAGCTGCCCGAGCTCGACGCCCGCATCCTGGTCTGCACCGGCGGCGAGGTCGAGCTGACCAACGCGCACGGCGAGACGCTGCGGCTGACCCGCGGCGCCGTCATGTACGCCGGCCCCGAGGACGGCGCCCTGCGCGTGCGTGGCACCGGCGAGGTCGCCCAGGCCTACCACCCCGCCCAGGAGGGCCGCCGCCGCCGGATGCTCGACCTGGTCTGAGACGCCGCGCGGGCTGGGCGGCCGGCTAGGCGACCGGGGTGCCCGTGGGCTCGTCGGCCACGGGCCTCGGCGCGCGCTCACGACCCAGCACCACCGCGGCGGCCAGCCCGGCGAGCACCACCAGGTCGAGCCAGTAGAGGACCCGGTCCAGGCTGAGGTCGGCCCGCAGGTCCATCAGCAGCGGCTGGTCGTTGACGTAGAGCAGCCAGCTGAGCAGGTGGTAGGCCGCCAGCGCGGCGCCGAGCACCCCCGCGAGGGTCCCGACGCGGGCCCAGGCGCCCGCGCGCCAGCGCTCCGCGCACACGATCGCGAGGGCGGCGTACGCCAGCACCCGCAGCACCTCGTGGACGAAGTACTCCAACGGCATCCCGAGAACCATGCCGTCAGGCTCTCACGGGGCTCAGCCGCGGGCGGCCTTGCGTGCCCGGCTGGCGATCTTGGCCCGGTCGTTCTGGTCGAGGATCACCTTGCGGATGCGCACGGAGTCCGGCGTCACCTCGACGCACTCGTCCTCGCGGCAGAACTCCAGGCACTGCTCGAGGCTGAGCTTGCGCGGCGGGATGAGCTTCTCGAAGTTGTCGGAGGTCGCGGACCGGATGTTGGTCTGCTGCTTCTCCTTGGTGATGTTGACGTCCATGTCGTCGGCGCGGGAGTTCTCCCCGACGATCATGCCCTCGTAGACCTCGGTGGTCGGCTCGACGAACATCGTGCCGCGCTCCTGCAGCGAGGTCATGGCGTACGCCGTCGCCGCGCCCTTGCGGTCGGCGACCAGCGAGCCGGAGTTGCGCGAGCGGATCTCGCCGGCCCACGGCTCGTAGCCCTCGGAGATGTGGTGGGCGATGCCGGTGCCGCGGGTCTCGGTGAGGAACTCGGTGCGGAAGCCGATCAGGCCGCGCGCCGGGACGACGAACTCCATGCGCACCCAGCCGGTGCCGTGGTTGGTCATCTGCTCCATGCGGCCCTTGCGGGTGGCCAGCAGCTCGGTGATCGCGCCGAGGTACTCCTCCGGGGCGTCGATCGTCAGCCGCTCCATCGGCTCGTGGACCTTGCCGTTGATCTCCTTGGTGACCACCTGCGGCTTGCCCACGGTCAGCTCGTAGCCCTCGCGGCGCATCTGCTCGACCAGGATGGCCAGCGCCAGCTCGCCGCGGCCCTGGACCTCCCACGCGTCGGGGCGGTCGGTCGGGAGGATCTTGAGGGAGACGTTGCCGATCAGCTCGGCGTCGAGGCGGTCCTTGACCAGGCGGGCGGTGACCTTCGAGCCCTTCACCCGGCCCACGAGCGGGGAGGTGTTGGTGCCGATGGTCATCGAGATGGCCGGGTCGTCGACGTGGATCAGCGGCAGCGCGACCGGGTTCTCCGGGTCGGCCAGCGTCTCGCCGATGGTGATCTCGGGGATGCCGGCGATGGCGACGATGTCACCGGGGCCGGCGACCTCGCCCGGCTTGCGCTCCAGGCCCTCGGTGATGAGCAGCTCGGAGATCCGGACGTTCTTGACCTCGCCGTCGCGGCGCATCCAGGCCACGGTCTGGCCCTTCTTCAGCTCGCCGTTGTGGATGCGCAGCAGCGCCAGGCGACCCAGGAACGGGCTGGAGTCGAGGTTGGTGACGTGCGCCTGCAGCGGCGCGCCCTCGGTGTACTTCGGGGCCGGGATCGTCTCGATGATCGTGCGGAACAGCGGCTCGAGGTCCTGGCTGTCCGCGGGGAGCGTGCCGTCCTCGGGCTGGGTGAGGCTCGCGACGCCGGCCTTGCCGGAGGCGTAGACGACCGGGAAGTCCAGCGCGTCCTGGGAGTGCGACTCGTCGAGCAGGTCCATGAACAGCTCGTAGGTCTCGTCGACGACCTCGGAGATGCGCGCGTCGGAGCGGTCGGTCTTGTTGACCACCAGGATCACCGGCATGTCGGCGTTCAGCGCCTTGCGCAGCACGAAGCGGGTCTGCGGCAGGGGGCCCTCGGAGGCGTCGACCAGCAGCACGATGCCGTCGACCATCGACAGGCCGCGCTCGACCTCGCCACCGAAGTCGGCGTGGCCGGGGGTGTCGATGATGTTGATCGTCATGCCCTCGGGGGCGGAGGGGCCGACGTACTTCACCGCGGTGTTCTTCGCGAGGATCGTGATGCCCTTCTCGCGCTCGAGGTCACCGGAGTCCATGACCCGCTCGGCGACGCCCTCGGCCTGGTGGGCGCTGAACGCGCCGGCCTGGTGGAGCATCGCGTCGACGAGGGTGGTCTTCCCGTGGTCGACGTGGGCGACGATGGCGACGTTGCGAAGCTGGGCGGAGCGGGTCTCTGGCACGGGCCACGAGTCTAGGTCCGCGGCGCGGATACGCCGATTCCACGCCGGACCGGTGGGCGCTCGGGCCCGGGTTCGTGCGGCGTACGGCGGCGTACTGGTCTCATGGAACTGGCGCTGGTCTCACGGAGTTCCGGTCGACCAGCGCCGGTTTCACCACCCGGGTGGTGAAACCGCCACCTCAGCCGGCCAGCGAACCGCCGAAGATCTGCCACGCCAGAGCACTCTTGGCGACCAGGCTCAGCACCAGGTAGGCCTTCTCTCCGAAGCCGTAGCTCGCCCAGGGGCCGACCCCGCGGTACTGCAGCCACTGGTTGAGGCCGAAGCTGGAGAAGAAGACGAACAGGCTCACCACGATGCCGTAGACGAAGCCCGGGACCTCTGGGGCGCCGGCGGTGCTGACCACGATCGCCACCCACGGCGCGAGCCCCACGACGGTGCCGGCCCAGAACGGCAGCATCGTGCGCACCGGCTCCCCGGGCGGGTTCACCGCCTCCTGGACCCAGCCGAAGAGGATCATCGCGACGTTGGCGCCGGCGATGGCGATGACCGCACTGATCTCGGTGATGCCGTTGTAGGAGGCGATGAGCAGGATCATCAGCGTCGCGCTGAGGGAGTACTCCACCCAGCGGAACCGGTTGATCCCCGCCCGCAGGTCGCGCTCGTAGAGCCCGCGCGCCAGCGTCGCCGTGAGCCCGTGGTCGACCGCCGCGAGCAGCAGGAACGCGGCCACGGCCCAGCCGATGCGGACGTCGAAGAGCGCCTCGCCCGCCGGCGGGGTGGTGCCCGGCGGGCCCTCGGGGAAGGTCTCGACCACGCTGATCGCGAAGTCGCCGGCCAGCAGCAGCACCAGCACCGCCTGGGCGGCGTGGAGCACGGTGAGGCCGATGTTCCACCGTCGCAGGGAGGCCAGCATCGTGTCGTCGGTGCCGGTCGCGGTGCTCGGGGCGCCGGGGGTGCCGGCGTGGGCGCCGGGTGTGGGGGTCATGGCCTATCGGTACCCATTTGCGGCGCGTTCGTGCAAGTGGCCACTTCACCCGCTCACATCGGTCCGCGAGGACCTACCGTCGCAGGATGGGAACTCCTCGGGTCGTCCTGGCCACCGGCGTGGTGGTCGGGCTGCTGGTCGGCACGCTCGCTCCGGCGTACGCCGGAGACGACCGGCCCCCGAAGGTCGGTCGCAAGAACCTGCCGACCGTGGCCCGCGTGGCGCAGCTCTACCCGGTGCTGGAGGGCGGGTCGCGGTTCACCACCCGTGGCGGTCGGCAGGTGCTCGCCCACGCGGCCGACGACTGCGTCGGGACCTCCCTGGTGGCGATGGCCGACCGCGGCACCCGGGTCAACTACGACACCGCCGACGAGCCCGTGCCCGCGGACGAGGACACCCCGCGGGTGGGCGGCTACCGCTTCGCCAGCGTCGCTGCGGCCAAGGCGGTGGTGACGGCCCTCGAGGAGTACGCCGAGCGCTGCGCCGGCCTGCACACCGACGCCGAGGACCACACCGCGGAGCTCACCCGGCTCGACGACCCGGCCCACGGCGACCAGGCGGTGGCGCTGCGCGTCGACGTCACCTGGCCCGACGACGGCGACGGCGGCGGCTACCAGTCCCTGCAGCTGGTCGTCCGCGACGGACGCTCCCTCAGCGAGACGGTCGTACGACGCGTCGAGGGCGTCCCCGACCTCGACACGGCGCTCGCGCTGAGCCGGGTCGCCTGGCGCCGGCTGCGCTAGACCGTCGGGCGGGACCGGTCCGCCGGGACCGTCGTTGCCCCTAGGCTGACGAGGGTGACGTTGGCTGGGGGGCCGCGTGATCACGCGCGGACACGAGCTCTCGCGTCGGCGGTGGCCGGCGCACTGGTGGCGACCTCGACGGTCGCCTCGATGACGGTCGGCGGGCTCGTCCCGGCCGCCGCGGACGACCCACCACCCGCAGCCGCCACCTCGTCGGGCCCCGCCGGGCCGATCGCGGTCGCGGTCAACAGCCGCGGGACGTCGTACGCCGGGTTCGCGCAGGGCCGGGGGCTCGTGCGCCTGGGGGCCGACGGGAAGGCCCGCCGGCCGCTCGCGGTGCCGGGGGAGAACCCCGTGAACGGGCTGGCCGTCGACGCCCGCGACCAGCTGTGGGTCGACGACGGCGAGCGCGTCTCGCTGCTGGACCGGCGGGGGCGCCTGGTGCGGACCTTCGCGCACCGCCCGGTGCTGGCCTGCCCTGCGGAGGAGGGGGACGCGCGGCGCTACGGCGACCTCGCGCTCGGCCCCGGCGCCGTCTACGTCGCCGACCGGTGCCGGGCGACGGTGTCGGAGTACTCCCGCTCCGGGGTGCTGCGCGCCACCGTCGTGCTGCCCGGGGGTACGCCGGCCAGCGGCCTGGCCTTCCTCCGCGCCGGCCAGGGGCGACCCGACCGGTTGCTGGTGACCGTCCCGGACCGTGCGCGGCTGCTGGTCTTCGACGCCTCGCGCTTCGGCGACGGCGCCCGCCCGCTGCAGGTGCGCAAGGTGCGCCGGGTCGGCGGCGGCGAGCGGCCCCAGCCGACCGGCGTCGTGGCCGACAGGTTCGGTCAGGTGGTCGTGGCCGACGCCGCCAACCAAGTGCTGCTCTTCCTCGACGGCGACAACGACTTCTCCCTCTACCGGGTGCGTGGCGTGCCCGGCCGCGGCGGCTCGGGCGTCGGGCGGCTGCGCAGCCCGGCCGCGCTGGCGCAGTCCGGGCAGGACGGCAGCGGCATGGCCGGCAACCTGTGGGTCGCCGACACCGGCAACCGGAGGGTCCAGCGCTTCGACGTGGGCTCCTACACCTGGTTCGCGCGGACGGTGCGTGCACCGGACGTCGAGCCGCTGGCGGTCACGCCGCAGCCGTGCGCCGGTGCGGTCTCGGTGCGGGTGAACGCCGGCGAGGCCTGGACGCGCACCCCGCAGGTGACGGTGCGGGTCGTGGCACCCGCGGACGCGACCGGCCTGACCTTCCTGGGCTCCGCGACCCCGGAGCCGGTCGCGCTGCGCGAGGACTGCGACTACGACTGGCTGCTGGCCGCCGGCAACACCGACGTGCAGGTGCGCATCGACGGCGGTGCGCGGGACGGCGAGGTGCTCAGCGACCGCATCGGGCTGGACACCCAGCCGCCCCGGGTGCGGTCGGCGTCGGTGCGCTGGGTACGCCGGGACCAGCGGTGGGAGCTGAAGGTGCGGGCCGTGGACCGGGCCGGCCCGGAGGGCACCACGGGGGCCTCCGGGATCAGTGGTGCGCACACGGTCCTGCACTCCGGGCGGCGCAACGGGTCGGCCGGGACGGTGCGGGTCGTCGACGGTCGGGCGGTCGGGCACACCCGGGACGGGCGGTCGCTGGCTTGGGTGCGGGTGCTGGACCGCGCCGGCAACGCCAGCGACTGGGTGCGGGTCGAGCGGCGCTGACGCGGCCGCCACCGGCTGGCCCGCCCCGGGGCCGGTGCGCCCGAGGGGTGAGCCGCGGGCGGCGTACCGTCGCAGGCATGGGGAACCTCGCCACGACCCGACGTGTGGACCTGACCGACCTGCTGCACTTCGTGCGGCCGCTGCACCACATGACGCTGGTGACGTTCCGCCGCGACGGGCGGCCGCAGCTCTCGCCGGTCACCGGCGGCGTGGACGGTGACGGGAAGATCGTGGTCTCGACCTACCCCGACCGCGCCAAGGCCGTGAACCTGCGCCGCGACCCGCGCTGCTCGGTCCTGGTGCACGGGCAGGAGTGGGACGACGCCTACGTGCAGGTCGACGGCGAGGCGGCCGTGCTCGACATGCCGTCGCAGGCGGCCGAGGACGGGCTGGTGGAGTACTTCCGCTGCATCTCCGGGGAGCACCCGGACTGGGAGGAGTACCGCGCCGCCATGCGCCGCCAGGGCAAGTCGCTGCTGCGGATCACCCCCACCTCCTGGGGTCCCATCGCCACCGGCGGCTTCCCGCCGGACCGCGCGCCGCAGGGCTGAGGCCCAGCCCGTCCCTCGCGGCCCCAGGGGCCTCAGGCGTCACATGGGTCACGCGCCGGGGCTACTCCGCATTCTTTCTCACCCTTACTGCGCAGTAAGGGTGAGAAGTAATTCGTCGTATCCCGGGGCCCTCAGCCCAGCGCGCGGTCGAGGGCGGCCTCGACGTGCAGGCTCGTGCAGGGGAAGACGGGGATGTCGGCGTCGGCCTGGCGCACGAGCAGCTCGAGCTCGGTGCAGCCGAGGATGACCCCGCCCGCGCCGGCGTCCCACAGGTCCTCGATGAGACCGACGACCGTACGCCGCGACTTGGTGACCACGCGGCCGTGCACGAGCTCGTCGTAGATGATCCGGTTGACCGTGTCGTGGTGGTCGGCCGGCGGCACGTGGACGGTCAGGCCGTGCGAGGCCAGCCGGTCGGTGAAGAAGGAGCGCTCCATCGCGAACGTCGTGCCCAGCAGCCCGACCTGGCTGACGCCGGCGGCCTTGCAGGCCTCGGCGACCACGTCGGCCAGGTGCAGCACCGGGATGCCCACGGCCGCCTCGACCTGGTCGAAGACCCGGTGGAACGTCGTGGTGCACAGCAGCAGGAAGTCCGCGCCCGCGCGCTCCACGCCCTGCGCGGCCTCGACCAGGATGCGCGCGACGCCGTCCCAGTCCTCGGCCTCCTGCAGCCGCGTGACCTCGGCGAAGTCGACCGACGACAGGATCGTCTTGGCCGACGCCAGGTCGCCGACCCGCTTCTCGACACCGGTGTTGAGGAGTTCGTAGTAGGCGGCGCTGCTCTCCCAGCTCATCCCGCCGATGAGTCCGATCGTCTGCACGGGCGGCAGTCTTCCACGCGTCGTACGACGGCGAGGCACGTGTCCGTGACCCGGCTGGGTCTCGACACGCCCGTCGCGACCTCGTCCCTCGGTCGCGGGGCTCGCTGGACCAGCACCGGCCCTCCACCGGACCAGCCCAACGCTTCGCTCAGGGCTGCCGGTGGACCTTGTGCTGGGCCGCCTGGGCGCGGGGGCGGATGACCAGCTCGTCGATGTTGACGTGCGGGGGCCGGGTGACGACCCAGGCGATGGCGTCGGCGACGTCCTCGGCGACCAGCGGCTCGCGGACCCCGGCGTACACCGCGTCGGCCTTCTCGCGGTCCCCGTCGAAGCGCACGAGGGCGAACTCGTCGGTGCGCACCATGCCCGGCGCCACCTCGCAGACCCTGATCGGCTGGTCGAACAGCTCCAGGCGCAGCGTCTCGGTGACCACCTGGGTGCCGTGCTTGGCGGCGGTGTAGCCCGCGCCGCCCTCGTAGGCGATCCGGCCGGCCGTCGAGCCGACGTTGCAGATGACGCCCGCGCCCGAGGTCTTCAGCGCCGGCAGCAGGGCGCGGGTGACGAGCATCAGGCCGATGACGTTGACCTCGTACATCGCCCGCCACTGCTCCGCGTCGGCCTCGGCGACCGGGGCCGAGCCGAACGCGCCGCCCGCGTTGTTGACCAGCACGTCCAGTCGCTCCCCGACGACCTCGGCGAGCGCCGCGACCGACTCCTCGGAGGTGACGTCGACGGTCAGCGGCGTACCCCCGATCTCCTCGGCCAGCGCCGTCACCCGCTCGGTGCGCCGCGCCGCGCAGTAGACGTGGAACCCCTGCTCGGCCAGGGCTCGCGCGGTGGCGGCGCCGATGCCGCTGCTGGCGCCGGTGACGACAGCGGTGCGGCGGGTGTCCGACTCGGTGTGGGAGGTCATGGCGCCATCGAACCACCCGGCCCCGGACGCTGCGGGGACGGCTCTGGTCCACCGGTCGCCGGTGGTGCACCATGGGGCAGCGCCCGAGCCGGGTCGGGCGCGGCCGTCATGGGGCGGCGGACGGGCCGAGCGGTCCGTCGCGGAGCGTCGGGAGGACGTGTGCGCGTGCAGGTCGGGACCGTGGTCAGCGGTGTGGGGGTGCTGGGTGCCGTGGCGTGGGTGGCGCGCTGGGCGACCGACCTCGACCCGCTGCTGTGGGTGGGCGCCGCGCTGCTGAGCGTCGTCGCCGTCGCCGCGGGTGCCGGCATGGTCAAGCCGGTGCCGCTGCGCGTGGTCGTCGGCGTGTGCCTGGCGCTGCTGTGCTGGTCGCTGGGTGCCGTGGCCGGACTCGACGGCGCCCCGGTCCGCGCCGGCGTCGCCGGCCTGGTGCTGCTGGTCGTCATCCCGGTCGCCTGGGAGCGGGTACGCCCGGTCGGCCCCGCGCCCGCGGCTGCTCGAGACAGCACCCGGGCCGGGCGGGCCGCCGGCGGCAGGCGGGCCGCCCCCGAGAAGCGCCCGGGCAGCCACGCCCGCTGAGCAGGCCGCCGTCCCGACGGCCGGACGCCCACCCCGGGGGTGGGAATGCCCCGGGGCGGTCCGGTGTTCACTGGTGCTGACGCCGGGTCCGTCCGGCGTCCACCTGTAGTCCAGCCCTGGGGGAGCCTGTGAGCCCTGATGTCGCCCGGCCCGTACGCCGGCTCGCGATGATCAGCCTGCACACCTCCCCGCTGGACCAGCCGGGCACCGGGGACGCGGGCGGCATGAACGTCTACGTCATCGAGCTCGCCCGCCGCCTGGCCCGCCAGGGCATCGAGGTCGACGTTTTCACCCGTGCCACCTCCTCCGCGCTGCCGCCGGTCGTCGAGGCCGCCGACGGGGTGCAGGTCCGTCACGTCCACGCCGGCCCCTACGAGGGGTTGTCCAAGGACGAGCTGCCCGGCCAGCTGTGCGTCTTCGCCCGCGAGGTGCTGCGCACCGAGGCCGCCCAGCCGCGCGGGCACTACGACGCCGTGCACTCCCACTACTGGCTCTCGGGCCAGGTCGGGGCGCTGGCCCGCGACCGGTGGGGCGTCCCGCTCGTGCACACCATGCACACCATGGCCCGGGTCAAGAACGAGTCGCTCGCCGAGGGCGACACCCCCGAGCCCGAGGCCCGGGTGATCGGCGAGCAGCAGGTCGTGGAGGCCGCCGACGTGCTGGTCGCCAACACCGACATCGAGGCCAAGCAGCTGATCAACCTCTACGACGCCGACCCCGGTCGGGTCGAGGTCGTCCACCCCGGCGTCGACCTCGAGGTGTTCCGGCCCGCCCCGCAGGCCGCGGCCCGCGCCGCGCTGGGCCTGCCCGCCGACGCGCAGGTGGTGCTCTTCGCCGGTCGCATCCAGCCGCTGAAGGCGCCCGACGTGCTGCTGCGCGCGGTCGCGGTGCTGCTCGAGCGTGAGCCCGCGCTGCGCGACCGGCTCGTGGTCCCCGTCGTCGGCGGGCCCTCCGGGTCGGGCCTGGAGCACCCGGAGTCGCTGGCCGAGCTGACGGCCGCCCTCGGGCTCGGTGACGTCGTGCGGTTCGTCCCGCCCGTGGCCCAGTCGCAGCTGGCGCAGTGGTACGCCGCCGCGACACTCGTCGCCGTGCCGAGCTACAACGAGTCGTTCGGGCTCGTCGCGGCGGAGGCGGGGGCATGCGGTACGCCCGTGGTGGCCGCGGCCGTGGGCGGGCTGCCCACCGTCGTACGCGACGGGCGCAGCGGGCTGCTCGTCGACACCCACGACGACGCCGACTGGGCACACGCACTGGGGCGGGTGCTCACCGAGCCCGGCCTGCACGACCGGTTGGCGGCGGGCGCGGCGGCGCAGGCGCGGGAGTTCAGCTGGGACGCGACGGCCACCGCGATGCTGGAGACCTACGAGCGGGCCCGGCAGCTGATGCGGGCGGAGGTGACGGCATGAGCCGGCAGGAGCGTGAGCAGGTCATCGAGGTCGTGCGGGGCTACCTCGCCGACAACGAGCTCGAGGCCGACGAGGTCTCCGACGGCGTCTTCTCCTTCGCGCTGCCCGGCGAGAAGAAGCTGCAGACGCCCGTCCGACTCGACGTCGGGCCGCACGCCCTGGGCGTGCACGCCTTCGTGTGCCGGCGCCCCGACGAGAACCACGAGCGCGTGTGGCGCTGGCTGCTCGAGCGCAACCTGAAGATGTACGCCGTCGCGTTCGCCTGCGACCACCACGGCGACATCTACCTCGACGCCCGGCTGCCGCTCGCCATCGCCACCCCCGAGGAGCTCGACCGGCTCCTGGGGTCGGTGCTGAGCTACGCCGACGACTCGTTCAACGCGATCCTCGAGCTCGGCTTCGCCTCCTCGATCCGCAAGGAGTGGGAGTGGCGCAAGCTGCGCGGAGAGTCCACCCGCAACCTCGAGGCGTTCCGCGGGTGGCTCGAGGCCGAGGACGCCGCGAGCGGGCCGTCGGGCGCCGCTCAGGGCTGAGCGCCTCGTCCGTCCCAGGGGCCCCAGGGGTCACGTCGGAGGGGTAGTCCGTATTCTTTCTCACCCTTACTGCGCAGTAAGGGTGAGAGAGAATGCGTCGTATCCCCGCCGCCTCACCCCACCCGACCCACCGGACCGACCCCACCACCGAGGTTCAGCTCGTGGGCGGGGACGGGGCGGCCGAGGTGGTAGCCCTGGACCAGCCGCACGCCGAGGGTCCGCAGGACGGCGGCCTGGGTCTCGTTCTCCACGCCCTCGACGACCACCTCGACGGGTGCGGTGTCGAGCAGGCCGAGGACGGCTCGCAGCAGGTCGAGGTCGGCCGGGGAGTCGTCGATGCGGCTGACCAGCGAGCGGTCGACCTTGACGGTGTCCACCGGCAGGTCCAGCAGCTGCCCGATCGAGGACCAGCCGGCACCGAAGTCGTCGATCCCCAGCCGCACCCCGAGGGCACGCAGCTCGTCGAGGGTCGCGCGCACCTCGCGGTCGCCGATCATCAGGTCGGTCTCGGTGAGCTCCAGCAGCAGTGCGGTCGGCGGGAGGTCGTGCCGGCTCAGTGCCCGCGCCACGGCGGTGGCGTACGACGGTGAGCGCAGCTCCACGGGGCTGACGTTGACGTGGACCGTCACGAACCGGTGCGACCGCCACCAGGCCGAGGCCTGTCGCAGGGCTCGGTCGAGCACCCACTGGCCGAGCGGGTGGATCAGCCCCGAGGCCTCGGCGACCCCGATCGCGTCGGTCGGGGTGACCATGCCGCGCTGGGGGTGGCGCCAGCGCAGCAGTGCCTCCACGGCCGTGACCCGGCCGGTGCGCAGGTCGCGGACCGGCTGGTAGGCCAGGGAGAGCTGGGTGTCGGGGTCGGTGAGGGTCTCGGCGAGGTCGCCGGTGAGGCTCAGGGCGCGCACCGCCGGGTGCTCGGCGGACGTCGGGTCGTGCCAGCGCACCCCGCCGGGGGAGCGGCGGTCGGTGTCGAAGACGGTCTGCCGCACGTCCTCCAGGGCCTGCTGCGGCGGGTCGCCGTCGAGGCCGCGCAGGCCGATCGTGACCACCGGCCAGACGCGCGCGTGGGTGGTGGTGACGAACCCCTGGCAGACCTCCTGCAGGGCCTCGCCCACCGCGCTGCGCTCGGGGCGGTCGCACACGACCGCCGCCAGGGCCCCGCCGAGCGGGGAGACCGCGAGCAGGTGGACCTCGTGGCCCAGCGTGAGCATCCGCTGCGCCAGGACCGAGGTGACGGTGCCGAGCACCTCGGCGCCGAGCACGTCGGCGATCTCGGTCGCGTTGCCCACCGACAGGGCGACCAGCACCGAGGTGCGGCCGCGGCGGGCGGCCTCCTCCTGCGCGCGGCGTACCTGACGCAGCAGGGTGCGGCCGTGGCCCGGCAGGGTGACGGCGCCGTCGTGGGGTCGCGGCAGCGGGACCACCGCAGCCGGCTGGGACGGGGAGAAGGGCACGGGGGCAGGCTGCGCGGGCGCGGCTCGGTGCGCGCGGCTCGCCTCCATCTGGTGCCCCCATGCATCGACGTATGGCATGACGGTCCCCGAACGACCGCCGAGGGACACAGTGACGGACCTCGAAACCTCCGTCTCCGGTCGTCTAGACCGGTGCGCCAGGTGTTTCAGGCGTGACGGATGTGACTGACGGGCAAGATTTTGCTTTGTCGCCCTGTCACTCCCGTGGGCCCCGGGGAGCCGCTCGTCCCGTCCGCGTGCGGAGCGGTCAGGCCAGTCCGGTGAGGGAGAGGTAGGCGCCCGTGACCGGGTCGCCGGCGAAGAGGCCGACGGCGGCGCCGAGCAGCATGAAGGGGCCGTGCGGGAGCCGGGCGCCGCGGCGCAGCCGGCCGGTGGCCAGCAGCAGCCCGCCCACCAGGGCACCCAGGACGAAGCCGGCCATCAGCCCGACCAGCGCAGGGCCGAGACCGAGCGCCCCGAGCGCGACCGCGAGCACGGGCGCCAGTGCCACGTCGCCGAGGCCCATGCCGCGGCCACCGGTGAGCAGCCACGCGCCGCCGTACACGCCGACCCACGCCGCGACGGCGACCAGCAGCTCCCACAGCGGCGCCGCGGGCGACGCTCCGAGCTGGTCGACGACGACACCGGGCAGCGCCAGCGCCAGGGCCACGCCGGAGATCGCGAACGGCAACCGCTGGTGCTCCAGGTCGATCAGCGCCAGGGCCACGCCCGCGGCGGCCACCGGCAGCACGGCCAGCGCGACGGCGACGTCCTGCAGGTGCAGGGCCACGGCGACGAGGAGCGCTGCGGTGCCGGCCTCGACCAGGGGGTAGCGCACCGAGATCGGGGTGCGGCAGTCGCGGCAGCGACCCCGCAGCAGCAGCCACGAGAGCACGGGGACGTTGTCGCGACCACGCACCGGCTGTCGGCACTGCGGGCACGCCGAGGGTGGGTGCACCACCGAGAGGCCCAGCGGCACCCGGTGCACCACGACGTTGAGGAACGACCCGATCGCCAGCCCGAGCGGGGCGACCAGCCCCACCACGAGCGGCCAGGGCAGGGTGGCGGTCATCGTCCGGTCACCCGGCCAGTCCGGCGGCGGCGAGCCGCTCGCGCTGGTCGGCGGGCAGCAGGTCCAGGAGCGGCTGCGGCAGCGCCGAGGGCACGCCGGCCCCGTCCGCGCCGGCCAGGTCCGCGACACCGGAGAGGTCGGAGAGGTCGCCGAGGTGGTCCAGGGGGGCGAGCAGCGCCCGGACCGAGCCCGCCGTGCGCACCAGGCCGAGCGCGGCCTCGCGGCAGGCGCGCAGCGCGGCCACCGGCTCCTCCAGGCGTACGTCGGAGACGGCCCGGGCCAGGTCCACCCCGTGTGCCCCCAGGGCCGGTCGGAGCACCTGCAGGTCGGCGGCCCACTGGGCCAGCACCGCCCCGGTGGCATCCCCCGTGGCCGCCAGCTCGCGCGACAGCGCGGCGTAGGCCGTCGACGCCCCGACGGGGGGCGCCACGGGCTGCCCCGGGCCCGAAGGGCCGGGCTCGAGCGGCGTGGACGGGTCGACCGGCGGCACCGCCGCCCGCTCGGGTGCGGGGTCGACGGGCTCGTCCACAGGCTGGGTCGAAGACGGGTCGGACGCCCCGTCCGGCACACGGCCGGCCGGGCGGTCGGACGGGCGGGCGACCCGCTGCTCGGCGTCCCACTCCGCCAGCGTGCGGGTGAGCACGTCGACCTGGCGTCGCAGCACCCGCACGTCGGGGTCATCGGCCTGCGGGGGCAGGGCCTCGACGTCCTCGAGGTCCCGCACCTCGGCCAGGCGGCGGCGGCGCACGGAGAGCACGAGGTAGGTCGAGAGCAGCACGGCGAGCACGCCCAGGCTGCTGGGGACCACCCAGGCGGCGAGCTCGGGGGTGAGGGACGGGGTCACGTCCGGTGTATCGGCCCTGGCCGAGCGGCTCTTGAGGGGCGGCTCTTGAGGGGCGGTCGGACCCGGCTGGGAGCGGGCTCAGCGCCCCAGCAGCCGGGAGCCCTCGCGGTGCCACTCGGCGGCCCAGCCGGCGACGTCGTCGAGGGCGAACGGCTCACCGAGCAGGTAGCCCTGGAACGCGCCGCAGCCCAGGCCGCGCAGCCGGTGCACGGTCTCGGTGGTCTCGACGCCCTCGGCGACCACCCGCACGTCCAGGCCGCGGGCGGCGCTGATCATGGCGCGGCACAGCCGCTCCGCGTCGGGGTCCGCGGCCACGGCCCGCACCAGGTGCGGGTCGATCTTGATCTCACGCACCGCGGGCAGCTGCCACAGCGAGGTCAGGGAGGTCTGCGCCGAGCCGAAGCCGTGCACGCTGACCCCGCAGCCCAGCTTCCTCAGCCCCTCCAGCAGCGCGGTGACCTCGGCGGTCGCGCGGGGCGCGGGCTCGGTGATCTCCAGGACCAGGTCGTGCGCGTGGACGCCGGACTCCTCCAGCAGCCGACCCAGGTCACCCAGCAGCCGGGTGCCCATCATGCTGCGCGCCGAGACGTTGACCGCGACGGTCGCGCCGGGGGCGCTGCGCTGCAGCGTCGGCAGGTCGGCCAGGGCACGGCCCAGCACCCACCGGGTCAGGTCGGCGATCACCGCGCTCCGCTCGGCGCGGGGCAGGAACAGGTCGGGCAGCAGCAGCCCGCGCTCGGGGTGCTGCCAGCGCACCAGCGCCTCGAAGCCGGTCACCGCACCGGTCCACCCGTCGACCTGCGGCTGGTAGTGGACCACCAGCTCCTCGCGCCGCAGCGCCCCGGCCAGCTCCTCGGGGCCGGTGCCGTCGGAGGTCGCCCGGTCGCCGCCGGGGCGGCGCCAGCGCTGGGGGGAGGACTTGGCGTCGTACATCGCGGAGTCGGCGGCCTGCAGCAGGTCGGCGACGGTGCGGCCGTCGTCGGGGTGGACGGCCAGGCCGATGGAGGGGGTGATCGACCAGCTGACCTCGTCGAGACGGATCGGCTGGGACAGCTCGGAGAGCAGGTCCTCCGCACGCCGCTCGAGGGCGGCGGCATCGGGAGCGGCGATGAGCAGGGCGAACTCGTCGCCGCCCAGTCGCACCGCGAGGTCCTCGCCGGCGGCGATGGCCCGGGCCCGCTGACCGATCTCGACCAGCACCCGGTCGCCGGCGTGGTGGCCCAGGGTGTCGTTGACGGCCTTGAAGCCGTCCAGGTCGAGCAGCAGCAACCCGGCCTGCCCGCCGGCCTGCTCGGCCTCGGCGATCAGCCGCGGCCCCTCGGCCGAGAGCACCTCGCGGGTCGCCAGGCCGGTGAGGGGGTCCAGCTGCCCGGCGCCGCCGGGCAGCAGGCGCATCAGCCGGGGTACCCAGCGCCGGCCGCGGACGGGGTCCCGGAAGGTGATCACCACCTGGTCCCACCCCCGCGCCCTGGCGACGAGCAGGAAGCAGACGCCCAGCAGCGCGACCAGGGCGACGGCGAGGACCGCCACCCGGTGGTCGGCCGCTGCGTCCATGTCATCCTGCCTGACTCGTCTCGTCCAAGGCCGGTGAGGGGACCGGCGGCGCGACGTAGGTCGCGCCGGAGATCGACATGGTCAGGTTAGAGGAGTCCCCGTCGGCGGAGAGGGAGACAGACCGTACGAGGAACGCGCGGTCCAACCGCTCCAGACCACGCAGCATCCGCCGGGCCTCGTCGTAGCCGCCCTCCAGCGTCATCGCGACGGTCTGCACCGCGAGGTCGGAGGGTACGGCGGCAGGGGCCGCGCCGGGGTCGGACCCGTCCTCCGTGGGGCTCGGCGGCGGTGCGGGCGCGGCCAGCGGTGCGGGGGCCGAGGGGCTCAGGGTCGTGATGTCACCGGGGGCGTAGCCGGCCTCGCGGGCGATCTCGCCGATCTGCTCGAAGAACCCGGGCTGGTCCGCGGTCGGGGGGAACAGCGCGGCGAGCCGCTCCTCGGCGCGCTCGGTGTCGCCGAGGTCCTCGGCCTTGGCCTGCAGCCGGGTCAGCTGCAGCGCCAGCAGTGCGGAGCGGTCGGCGGCGGCCTCGGCGGCCTCGCGCTGCTCCCCGACGTGGGCCAGCGTCGGCCCCAGGAGCAGCACCCAGCCCAGGGCCCCGGTGAGCAGCAGGACCAGCGAGCCGATGACGGCGGTGGCGGAGGTGGAACGGAGGTTCACTCGGACCCCTCCCCGGTGGTGTCCCCGGTGGTGTCCTCGGTGGTGTCGCCGCTGGCGTCCTCGGTGAGACCCGTGAGCGACGCGCGGTCGTCGTAGCGGCCGGTGAAGACCTTCGGCGTGAGGGCGACCGAGCCGCTGAAGGTGACCGACGAACCCTCGTCGGTCGTCGTCGTGGTGATGAACGGCTCGGAGAACTCCTTGGCAGCGGCCAGCTCGATCACCAGCCGCCCCACCGTGGCGCGGTCGGCGGCGGTGCCCGAGAGGGTCACGCAGCCGATCACCTCGAGCACCGCGAACGGGTCGGGACCGGGGCACCCGGCCGCCACCAGGCCGCGGGTGACCTCGCCGATCGTGCCGTCGGGGGCGATGGTGACCCCGACGCCGGTGGGCAGGTCGACCGAGAGCGACTCGATCCGCGCTCCGGCCGGGGTCGCGTCGGCCAGCGCCTCCAGCACCTGGGAGAAGGCGACGTCGGTGACCATCTGCTGCTGGACCGCGCGGGCCCGCCGGTCGACCCCGTCGACGTAGGTCTGCACCGGTGCCAGGTCGGCGATCCGGCCCTGCAGGCTCTCGGCGGTGGCCTCCTCGCCCCGCAGGTCGGCCTCCACCTGCGCCAGCACGACCCGCTCGTAGGACCAGGCGCCGGCGATGACGACCACCAGGGCGAGCAGCCCGAGCGCGAACCGCTGCCGCCAGCGGCGTACCCGCAGCTCCTCGTGGACCCACGGCGAGAGCAGGTTGACGCTGCTGACGACCTCGACCCGGGTGTCGGCGGGGGCCCGGTCCTTGAGGGTGATCATGCGATCGCCCCCAGGCAGAGCGCGGCCGGCACGACGTAGGCGTCCGACGGGCGCTCGGTGGCGTCGTCGGTGCCCTTGCCCCTGCCCCCGGGGGGAGTGGTCGCGCCGTCGACGACGGAGGAGAGCGTGAGCGGGCGGACCGGGAGCCCGAGCGTGCGGGAGCAGGTGTCGAGGAAGGACGGGTGGGCGGCACCCGCGCCGGTCACGGCGACCGAGCCGACCACGTGCTCTGCGTCGGAGTCGGAGTAGAAGTCCAGCGTCGCCCGGATCTCGTTCACCAGCCGGGTCGTGGCGTGCCGCAGCGTCGCCTCGTGCTTGATCGCCGCCTCACGCTTGAGCCGCTCGGCCTGGTCCCACTCCATGCCGGTCGCGGCGACCAGGGTGTGGGTGAGGCCGTCCCCGCCGAGACCCGCGGCCACCCGCACGAAGTGCGGCACGCCGGCGGTGTGGACGGCCACGGCGACCTTGTCCGAGCCGACGTCGATGACGGCCTCGGTCCGCGGGGGCGGCAGCTGGCCGGGGCGACCCTCGGCGGCGGCCTGGGCCAGTGCCTCGCGGCGGCTCGCGGCGGCCGCGGCGCGCACCAGGGCGAGGGGCGCCAGGTCGGCGGTCCGGGCGCGCAGGCCCGCGGCGCGGACGGCCCGCACCATCTCGTCCACGGCCCCGCGGGCTGTGGCGACCAGCAGGATGCGCACCATCCGACGCTCCTGGCCGGACTCGTCGCGCCGGGTGACCTCGCCGAGCAGCACGTGGTCGAGGTTGGCGTCGTCGACGGCGACCGGCAGCAGCTCGGCCACCTGGTAGCGCAGCGCCCGCTTGAGGTCGGCCGGCGGCATCCAGTCCAGCTCGATCTGGCGCACCAGCACCGACCCGCTGGAGACCCCCAGGCGGACCTCGCGGGTGGAGAACCTCCCTGCCCGCCACAGCTCCCGGCACGCCGCCGTCACCTGGTGCGGGTCGGCCACGACCCCGGTCTCGACCGCGCCACGGCCCAGCTCGATCGAGCCGTGCCGGCGCAGGGTCGGGTTCTTGCCGCGCAGCTCGACGGCTCGGACGGCGGTGCGCCCGATGTCGAGTCCGACGACGGTGCTGGCCATGGTGCTCCCTGCTGTGGGGTCGGGTGGTCGCCGGTGGGTCCGCGGCGGGTCTGGGTCGTTGCAGGGGAGGTGTCGGACCCGGGTCGGTGCGACTTGAGGGCTGCCGCGGACCGGTGCGGACCAGCGTCGTACCCGCGGTAGGTGAGGGGCGTCCTGGCGGTGGGACGGCGCTCAAGGTGCGGGTCGCGGCTGCCGAGACCCCCGGTGCCCGGGCCGCCACCCGGTTCACCCGGCCGCAGCCGGCACGCACACCCAGCACGCCCACCCAGGAGGAGCCGCCCATGGAGAGCGCACTGCGCGACCTGCTCCAGCAGGTGGTGACGCTGGACGCCTCGGACCTGCACCTGCGGGCCGGGGCGGTGCCGAAGGTACGCCGCTCGGGGGCCCTCGAGCCGCTGCCGGTGCCCGCCGCGGGACCCGACGACCTGGCCCGGATGCTCGCCAGCGCCATGACGCCCGACGTGCTGGCCACCTTCGAGCGCGACCTCGAGGCCGACTTCGCGATCGCCGCGGAGGGCATCGGCCGGTTCCGCGTCAACGCGTTCCGCTCCCGCGGCGCGGTCGGCGCGGTGCTGCGCCGGATCGGGGAGGACCCGCTGCCGCTCGACGCGCTCGGCATGCCCGAGGCCGTAGGGCGGCTGGCGCTGCGTCCCCGAGGGCTGGTGCTGGTGACCGGGCCCACCGGCTCGGGGAAGTCCACGACCCTCTCGGCGATGGTCGACCTGGTCAACCGGACCCGGCCGGTGCACGTGCTGACGCTGGAGGACCCGATCGAGGTCGTCCACCACGACAAGCAGGCCACGGTCACCCAGCGCGAGCTCGGCTCCGACACCCGCGACTGGTCCAGCGCCCTGCGCGCCGCGATGCGCCAGGACCCCGACGTCATCCTCATCGGCGAGCTGCGCGACGCCGAGACCGTGCGGGCGGCGCTGTCGGCCGCCGAGACCGGGCACGCCGTGCTGAGCTCGATGCACACCACCGATGCGCGGGAGACGGTGCTGCGGCTGGTGGAGTTCTTCCCCAGCCACGAGCAGCCGCGGGTGCGGGCCGCCCTGGGCGCGAGCCTGGAGGGGGTCGTCTGCCAGCGGCTGGTGCCGCGTGCCGACGGCGCCGGTCGGGTGTGCGTGGTCGAGGTCGGGGTGCGCGACGCGCGGTTCGCCGAGGCCGTGGCCGACCCCGACAAGACCCACGACCTGCCCGAGGTGCTCGCCGAGGGCAGCTGGTCGGGGATGCAGACCTTCGACCAGCACCTGCTCGCGCTGGTCCAGGCCGGGACCGTCGACGTGCGCACCGCGACGATGGCGGCCTCGAACCCGCACGACTTCGGTGTCATGCTGCGGCGTACCGGATGGACGCCTGCCCCGGAGGGAGCACGATGAGCGAGGACGCACCCGCGCTGGAGAGCCTCGGGCTCGAGGAGCTGCGGCAGTACCGTCAGCGTTTGCGTGACGAGGAGGACCGGGTCTCCTACTGGCGCCGGGTCGTCCACGCGCGGATGGACCTGCTCACCGCGGGCCGCTCCACCGCGGGGTCGATCTCGGTCGACGAGCTCGTCCGGGTGCTCGGCGACACCGGCACCGGCGCGGCCCGGACGGCGCTGATGCGCGTCCGCGCGGCCGAGCCGCTCCCCGACGTACCCGACCTCACCGAGGTGTGGGTCGCCCCGCGCTCCGCCGCCGACGCCGCCCGCCAGCTCGCCGCGCTCGAGCACGCCGAGCAGCAGCTCACCGGCTACCGCACCGCCCTCTTCGCCCGCATCGACGCCGCCGGGGTCGAGCTCATCCGCCGCTACCGGGCCGACCCCACCCTCGCCCTCTCCGTCCTCGGCTGACGACCCGGCGGGGGTCTCGACGCCCGCCTCGTCGCTGGCGCTCCTCGGCTGCTCGACCACCGTCGGGCACCCTCGGCAGGTGGTCGAGCAGCGAGCGCCAGCGAGCGGGCGTCGAGACCACCCAGCGGTCCCCTCAAGGTCGCGTACGCCGCAGCCGAGACCTCTCCCGTGGACACCGCCTCGCTGACCCGACCGGACGGCCGACCCGAGGGCCGGCGCGGCCCGGTGGTGGAGGAGCTGCTCGCCCAGGGCAAGGTCACCCCCGCCCAGGTCGAGGAGGCGCGGGCCCTGGCGGGTCCCGGCGGGGAGGTGCTGCCGGCCCTGGTGCGGATGGGCGTGGTGGACCGCGCCGAGCTGCTGCGCTGGGGTGCCGAGGCCAGCGGGGTGGACTTCCTCGAGCTGACCGACCTGCCGCTGGACGCCGCGGCGACCGCCCTGCTGCCAGGCGACTTCGCGCGCCGGGCCGGGATCATCCCGGTGGGCTGGCGCGACGGGGAGCTGGTGGTGGCCGCGCCGGTCCGCCTCGTCCTGGACCTGTCCCTCAAGGACGACGTGGCGCGACTGACCGGTCAGCGCGTCCGGTTCGCGCTGGCACGCTCCGCGGAGATCCAGCAGCGGCTGAACCAGACCTACCGAGCCGAGGGCGAGCTCGCCGACCTCAGCATCGACCTGTCCCACGACGTCGAGGACACCGACGACGACCTCGACACCTTCACCGAGGTGGCCGAGGACGCCCCGGTGGTGCGGTTCGTGAACCTTCTGATCACCCAGGCGATCGCCGACAAGGCCTCCGACATCCACCTCGAGCCGACCGAGAAGGACCTGCGGGTCCGTTACCGCATCGACGGCGTGCTGCGCGACGCCCACCGCGCCCCGCGGAGCATCCTCGGCGGGGTCGTGTCGCGGCTGAAGATCATGGCCGACATGGACATCGCCGAGCGGCGGATCCCCCAGGACGGGCGGCTCTCGGTCAGCCACCTGGGGCAGACCATCGACCTGCGCGTCGCGACCCTGCCGACGGTGTGGGGCGAGAAGGTCGTCGCGCGTGTCCTCGACAACTCCAACACCCGGCTCGGCCTGGCCGACCTGGGGTTCAGTCCCGGCAACTTCACGCGGTTCGAGGCGTCGTACACCAAGCCCTACGGGATGATCCTGGTGACCGGCCCGACCGGGTCGGGCAAGTCGACGACGCTCTACGCCACGCTCAACATCCTCAACCAGCAGCACGTCAACGTCATCACGGTCGAGGACCCGGTGGAGTACCGCCTGCCCGGCATCAACCAGGTGCAGACGAACCCCAAGGCCGGCCTGACCTTCGCCTCGGCGCTGCGCTCGATCCTGCGCTCGGACCCCGACATCGTGCTGATCGGTGAGATCCGCGACCACGAGACGGCCAACATCGCCGTCGAGGCTGCGCTCACCGGTCACCTCGTGCTCTCGACGCTGCACACCAACGACGCGCCGTCGGCGGTGACGCGGCTGGTGGAGATGGGCATCGAGCCGTTCCTGGTGGGCTCGGCGCTGGACTGCGTGGTCGCCCAGCGGCTGTGCCGCTCGCTGTGCGAGCGGTGCAAGGAGGCCTACGTCCCCGGTGCCGAGGCGCTCGCACTGGTGGGGTTCCCCGTCGAGCCGGGGGAGGCCGACGACCTGGTCCTGCACCGTCCGAAGGGCTGCTCGACCTGCGGTGGCACCGGCTACCGCGGCCGGATGGCGCTGCACGAGGTGATGCCGATCGACGAGCAGCTGGAGAAGCTCACGGTCCGTCGCTCCAGCGCCGACGAGATCACCCGGGCCGCGCGCGAGGGCGGGATGGGCTCGCTGCGGGAGGACGGCTGGCTCAAGGTCCGCCACGGCCGGACCTCGATCGAGGAGGTGCTCCGTGTCGTGGGGTGAGGAGTGGGCCCCCGAGGCCCCCGCGCCGCTGGTCGACCTCGACGCCCTGCTCCGGCACGTCGCGGAGGGCGGTGGCTCCGACCTGCACCTGACCGTCGGCGCACCGCCGACGGTCCGCGTGCGCGGCGAGATGACGCCCGTCCCCGGCACCGCGACGCTCACCGCCGAGGACCTCCGCGAGGCGTTGTACGCCGTCATGACCGAGCGTCAGCGCCAGGTGCTCGAGGAGACCCGCGAGCTCGACTTCGCCTACGCCGTCCCGGGGCTGGCGCGCTTCCGCGTCAACGTGTTCTGGCAGCGCGAGGCGGTCGGCGCGGTGATGCGGTTGATCCCGTGGCGGATCACGCCGCTGGAGGACCTCGGCATGCCGCCGGTCGTGGAGACCTTCGGCCACCTCAAGCGCGGCCTGGTGCTGGTCACCGGGCCGACGGGGTCGGGCAAGTCCACGACGCTGGCGGCGATGCTCGACCAGATCAACCGGACCCGGCGCGGGCACATCATGACCATCGAGGACCCCATCGAGTTCCTCCACCAGCACCAGGGGTGCCTGGTCAACCAGCGCGAGGTCGGGGCCGACACCAGGGACTTCCGCAGCGCGCTCAAGCACGTGCTGCGCCAGGACCCCGACGTCATCCTGGTCGGCGAGCTGCGCGACCTGGAGACCATCTCGGTCGCGCTGACGGCCGCCGAGACCGGCCACCTGGTGCTCGCCACGCTGCACACGCAGTCCGCGCAGGACACGGTGAGCCGCGTGGTCGACGTGTTCCCCTCCGGCCAGCAGCAGCAGGTCCGTACCCAGCTCGCCGCCACCCTGCAGGCCGTCGTGTGCCAGACGCTGGTGCCCACCGCCGACGGCACCTCGCGGGCGGTCGCGGCCGAGATCATGGTGTGCACGCCCGGCGTGCGCGCGATGATCCGCGACGACAAGCTGCAGCAGATCCCGGGCGCGCTCCAGGCCGGTGCCCGGCACGGCATGCAGACGCTGAACGCCCACCTCGCCTCGCACGTGCGGGCCGGGCGGGTCTCCCGCGAGGCCGGGCTCGAGCACTGCTCGGACCGCGAGGACTTCCTCTCCCTCGTCGGGTCGAAGAGCACGCTGGCCGCCGGGACGATGGTCTCCGGGAACGGCACCGCCGGAAGCAACGGCGCCGCGCCCGCGGTCGCCGCACCCACCTCCTCCTGGTCCTAGGGGTCGCACGCACGATGGGCACCAACACCTACGCCTACAAGGTCCGCGACACCACCGGCCGCTTCCGCGAGGGCAAGGTCCGCGCGGGCTCGGAGAACGCGGTCGCCGAGAAGCTGCTCGGGATGGGCTACGTCCCCCTCGAGGTACGCCGCACCGGCACCGGGCTGCAGAAGGAGATCTCCTTCGGCCGCAGGAAGGTCACCACCAAGGACCTCGCGATCGCCGCCCGGCAGCTGGCCACGATGGTCGATGCCGGTCTGTCGCTGCTGCGGGCGCTGACGATCCTCGGCGAGCAGGTCGAGAACCCCGAGCTGCGCCGGGTGCTGGTCAAGGTCCGCCAGGACGTCGAGGCCGGCCACAGCCTCTCCGCGGCGCTGGCGGCGGAGAAGCTGGTCTTCCCGCCGTTCATGATCTCGATGACCCGCGCCGGCGAGAGCGGCGGCTTCCTCGACGGGGCACTGCGCCAGGTCGCGGAGACGTTCGAGGCCGACGTGAAGCTGCGCTCGCAGGTGAAGTCGGCGATGACCTACCCGGTCGTCGTCTTCTGCATGGCGATCCTGATGTGCATCGGGATGCTGATCTTCATCGTGCCGATCTTCGAGAAGATGTTCACCGACCTCGGCGGCGACCTCCCGGCCCCGACGAAGGTGCTGGTCATGCTGTCGGAGTCGATGAAGTACGTCCTGCCGGCCCTCGGCGTGCTCGGCTTCGGCGCGGCGTTCTGGTGGCGCCGGCACGGACGCGACGACAACGTGCGCGAGGTCGTGGACCCGCTGAAGATGAAGCTGCCGATCTTCGGGCAGCTGACCACCAAGATCGCGCTGGCCCGCTTCACCCGGAACCTCTCCACGCTGCTCTCGGCCGGCGTCCCGGTGCTGGCCTCCCTCGACATCGTCGCCGACACCTCGGGCTCGGTCGTGATCGCACGGGCCGTCCACGACGTACGCAACTCGGTGTCGCAGGGCGAGACCATCGCCGGTCCGCTCGCCCGCCACGACGTCTTCCCGTCGATGACGGTGCAGATGATCGCCTCCGGCGAGGAGGCCGGCGCCGTGGACCAGATGCTGCGCCGGATCTCGCAGTTCTACGACGAGGAGGTGCAGGCGACCACCGAGGCCCTCACCTCGCTCATCGAGCCGCTGATGATCGCCTTCCTCGGCGTCGTCGTGGGGTCGATGATCATGGCGCTCTACATGCCGATGTTCTCGGTGTTCGACCTGATCCAGTAGGTCGCCCGGCGGGCGCGTCGGGCCGCGGGCTGCGAGGTTCGACTGATGTCAGTCCAACCTGTCGGTGTGCGGTCGAAGGTTCGACCGCACACCCGAAGGTCTGACTGGTGTCAGTCAGACCTTCCGGCCAGCCGACGCGTCCAGCCCCGGGTGGCGGTCCGTCCTCACCGACCCCGCAGTCGTCAGCGGTCGATCTCGCGGTAGTTCGTCAGCGTCAGCGTGGTGTCGACCAGGCTGGGGGAGAGGTTCTGCACGAAGCACTCGTCCAGGGAGATGTCGACGGTGCCGGTGAGGTCGATCTGGTCGGCGTAGATCGTGCCGATCATGTCCGCGTTGCCGTTGGCCTTGAAGACGTAGCCGTACGGCGCCCCCGAGGTCAGCACCAGGTTGGCCACCATGTCGTGGTTGCCGTTGAGCCGGGCGTCGCCGCCGACGATCACGATCACCAGCGACTGCACGGGGCAGCCGCTCACCGCGGGACGGGTCCAGCCGTCGAGGTCCTTGAGGTCGACGAGGCGCTGGTTGGCCGGTTGCCCCTCGAGGTCGAAGAAGACCACCAGGTGCGGGGCCGCAGCGGACCAGTTCGGGATCTGCCCCGAGGTGTAGGACGCGGTTGTGAAGTAGGTGCCGGTGGTCTTGGCGACCGCCCGCAGCGTGTCGAGCTGGGTGTCGGTGAACGGCTTCTCCGGGATGCTGAAGAGCGTCCGCAACGCCTTCTCGTCGCGGATCCACGAGCCGTCCACGTCGACGGTGCCGTCGCCGTCGAGGTCGCGCGCACCGTAGAACTCCGGGTACGACGTCACCGCACCCGAGCAGCCGGTCGAGCCCAGGGGCCCACCGGCCGCGTCCTGGTCGAAGTGGAAGTCGGCGTCGCTCGAGCAGGCAGGCGGGTGGATCGAGCCGTTGCTCGGGCCGCAGTTGCGGTTGGCCGCGTTGGAGGTGGAGATGTGCTGCGCCGAGTGCACGGCCGCCGGGATCTTGTAGGCGACGTCGGTGCCGGAGATGTTGATGTGCTTGCGCGACCACACGCAGCCGGTGGTGATGATGGACTCCTGGAACACCGCCCCGTTGCCGCCGCCGTGGAAGCTCTTCGCGAAGAGCGCCATCGGCAGCCCCAGCGGCCGCGTCCCGATCGCGACCTCGGCCTCGATCGTGCGGCGGCCGTCGCGCGCGACCCCGGTGGAGTGGATGACGTAGCGGCCCGGGTTGTGGGCCGGCAGCGGCGCCTTGGCCTCGACCCACACCCGGTACGACGCGCCGCCGGGCAGTACCACCGTGGTCGGGTTGCTCTCCGACCCGTAGCCGCCGCCGGGGCAGGTCGGCGAGCAGGCGATCGACCCCACGCCGTACGTGCGCAGGTGCGCCGAGGCCTGGGCCAGGCCCGCGTCGGCGGCGTCGAGGGCGGCGCCGGAGTCCTGCGAGAGCCGGGTTGTGCGCAGGTTGTTGACGGTGACCGTGAGGATGGTGGTGCCGACGATCATCACCAGCGTCGTGGCGAAGAGGGTGAGGATGAGCGCGGCGCCGCGGTCGCGCGGCTCCCGTCGGTCCACCGGCCGGGCGGTGCGGGTCATGCGGTGACTCCTCGGTTGCGCATGTCGGCCTGCACGGTGAAGCGGCGCTCGGTGTCGCCGTCCCTGACCAGCAGCTCGACGGAGACCAGGTCGATCAGTGGCAGCTCCGCAGCGTCGGGGGCGCCGTTCTTGTTGCCGATGGAGGACTGGTCCAGCTCCTGCCACGTGGTCGTGCCGTCCCCGTCCAGGTCCTGGATCCAGGCGCTGGAGCGCAGCCGGATGTCGGCGGCCACCACGCCCCCGGCGAGCACCTGCACGGTCGAGCCGCCGCCGGAGAGCGTGAGCTCCCGGGTGCTGGACTTCCAGGTGTAGGTGAGCCGCTCGGGGTCGGCGGGGTCGTCCTCGACGCTGCCGTCGCCGTCGAAGTCGACCCCCACGGTCAGCGACACGACCTTGCCGTCGGCGACCTGGGCGCCCGACAGCTCGGAGGCCTGGCGGAACTCCCGCGACATCCGCTCCACCGCGAGCCGTGCCTCGCCCACGACGTTGCCGGACTCGCGCACGTCGTCGGCGACCCGGCTGCTGCCCATCGCGAACCCGATCAGCACCGTGCCCAGCGCCGCGAACAGCGTCATCGCGACCAGCATCTCGATCATCGTGAACCCGCCGTCCCGCGGCGGGTCGTGGCGTACGTCGGGGGCGCCGGCGCCGGTGCGTGCGGTCATCGCCGGTCCTCCGCGGTGCAGCCGACCGACCCGACGGTCAACGAGAGCGTCGAGAGCGGGTCCACGACCCGGTTGCCGCTGCCGTCGAGCACGGGGGTGCCGTCGGAGGCCACCCGGTGCCGCAGCGGCACGGTGACGAGGTTGAAGACCGCCGGCACGCTGACGCGGGTGGTGCGACCGGCGGCGACCTTGGTGATGCCGCTGCTGACCCGGGCGACCGACCACGACTCGATCCAGGTCGAGAGCGGGGTGCCGCCCACCGAGAGCGTGCTCGGGTCGGGGAGGGCGGTGTCGCCGGACGCAGTGAAGGTGCCGGCGCCGACGGGGCTGTAGCCCGACCCGTTCCAGTACTGCAGACGCAGGTCGAACGCGGCCGTCGCGGTGAGGGCGGTCCCGTCCACCTCGCAGCGGGCGGCAGCGCCGGCGAGCTTGACCTTGACCAGGGGGTTGTCACCCGTGCCGCGGGGGAGGACGGCGATCTCGGCGGTGCGGGCGGTCGAGCACGCCCGGGCGCCCGTCGCCGTCGTACGCGCCCAGCCGCCGCCGGCGATGCGCAGCCCGTTGCCGGAGTCGGTGACGGTGCAGCCCGACCCGATGCCGAAGGAGAAGTCGGCGCTGCGCAGCCGGAGCAGGGGGTTCGACAGGCCCAGGGACGTGCGGAAGAGGGCCCCGCTGCCGGCGCCCATCCGCAGCGCGTAGCCCTCGCCGGTGCTCGGGGTCTTGAGCGCGACCTCGAGCGGGGTGGTGGGGCTGCCGATGCCGGGCAGGCCGCCGGTGGTGGTCGGGGTCCAGGTGGCGGTGCGGTCGCCACCGCCCCAGCAGACCAGGTCGCACCCGGCGGCGGTGAGCTGCCCGCCGGCGTTGCTGCTCCAGGTGGGGGCGGTGTCCGGCGGAGCGGTCAGGGCGGTGCGGGTGGCACCGCCGTTCTCCCCGGTCGCGGCGCTGGAGGTCACGCCCGCGGCGGAGACCTCCACGCGGCTGCCCGCCACCAGCGACGCGTCGAGGTGCACCAGCCCGCTGGAGACCGCCACCGCGTTGCCCTCGGTGTCGCTGGGGCCGGGCAGCATCGTGCTGGCCTCCATCGCGACGGAGTCCGAGGTGGCGCGCACCCGCGTGGTGGTCTGGTAGCTGCGGGAGACCTGGGTGTACGTCGTCACCGGCCGTGACGTGCTCGGCCGGTCGGCCATCACCGTGACCGTGAGCCCGACCTGGCCGCTGGCCGGCTGGTCCTTGCCGACGGTCTTGGTGTCGTAGGCGGTCACGGGGCTCTTGGGCTGGGGCGGCGTGGCGGCGTCGAGGAACTGGGTGTCCACGACCACGACGAACCCGGCGAGGTCCGGGTCCGGGGCGATGCCCTTGGCGGCGTACCCGCCCACCCGGCGCACCACCCGGTAGAACGGCCCGGACGCCGGCTCGTAGCCGCAACGGGCGCTGCCCGAGACGTAGCCGGTGCTCTCGACCGGCGGCGGCACCCAGCGCTCGCCGTCCCGGCAGGCGGGCGCCTGGGCGGGGGCGGTGAGGTCCTGGAAGTAGCGGTCGAAGAGGTCGACGTACTGCCCGGCGTTGGGCTGGACCTGGAAGGGCAGGTTGCGCAGCCGCTCGAGCTCCGAGGCGGCGAGCGCGCGGCCCTGGCTGCCGACGCGGGCGACGTCGTTGGCGCGGATGCCGCTGATGAGCTGGGGGAGGATCGCGACCATCAGGGTCATCACGATCCCGAGGGCCACGACGACCTCGACGAGGGAGAAGCCCTCGTCGGTCGTGGGCCGCCGGTCAGCTGACGGAGACACGGCCGGTGAGCCCCTCGACCTTGAGCTTGGTGCGGGGGCCGCCGTCGCGCTGGACGTAGAGCTGGCCGGGCGTGGCGGTGCCGCGGGAGGTGAACGTGACGCCCGGCTCGGTGTGGTCGGTGCCGTGCTGGAAGAGCGGCGCGTCGATGTCGACGCCGCCCGGCGCGGTGCGGGCGGCCTGCAGGACCGTCGTCGCGACGTCGCAGCGGCCCTCCAGCACGGTGTAGGTCTCCGCGGCGGCGTCGAAGCGCACGCAGACCGAGCCGCCGGTGGTCACCGCGCGCTGCTGGGCCTGGCGCATCTCGGCACGCAGCTCGGTGAGGAAGCCGTCCTGCTCGGAGGCCCTGGCCCAGCCCTGCCACCCGCTGACCGCGATGGCCATCAGGGTGCCGGCCAGCGCGATGGTCACGATCATCTCGATCATCGTGTAGCCCGCGTCGACGGGCGTGCGGGCACGGCTCACGGGAGGGGTCTCGGGGCGCTGACCTGCGGACTTGAGCGCGACACGCGCTGGTCTGGACCGGGCTCAAGACACGTCCCCGGTGCCCCGACGCCCTTCCTGGTATTCCTCGCCGTCACCTCGCGTGGCGGCACCCTCCCCCATCCCCGTCGAAACGGAGAACCCCCATGCGTATCCCCCAGTCCAAGCAGGACAAGGGCTTCACCCTCATCGAGCTCCTGGTCGTCGTGGTGATCATCGGCATCCTGGCCGCGGTGGCCATCCCGGTGTTCCTCAACCAGCGTCAGAAGGCGGTGGACTCGGGTCTCAAGTCGGATCTGAAGAACGCTGCGACTGCGATCGAGAGCTACGTCGTCGACAACCCGCAGGTGGCCATCCCCGGGGACACCGCGACTGACGGGGGCTCTGGGACGACCGTGCTGACCGACTTTAACGCTTCGCCGGGCAACATCATCACCGTCACGGCTGGCACGGCGATCGGCTCGTACAAGATCACCGGCGAGAACGCGAGCTCGAGTGAGGGGGCGGACAACTGCCTCACCTACGACTCGGAAGCTGGGGGGCTCCAGCCGGGCTGGGTTGCCTGCTGATCCACCGGTGGGGCGTCGTCAGGCGCCCGGCCCTCGGGTCGCCCCCGGCACACGCCGGGGGCGACCTGCCCCTTCCCGGCTCGACCTGACTCGGACAGGAACGTGATGAGCATCGAGCAGCACCCCGGCCCCCACCCCGAGCGGGAGCCCGCCCCTGCACAGACCCCGGTTCCCGCCGACGCCGGCGCGGCCCTGGCCCGCCTGCTGCACGGCCTCACGACCGCTGTCCTGGCGCTGCCGACCGAGGTGCCCCGGACTGATGACGACCCCGGGTCGGCCGAACCCGACGAGACCCCCGCGGCCCCGGTCCGCGAGCGGCGTACCGGCAGCCTGCTCTCCGAGCTCTCCTTCCTCGACGACTGACCCGACCGCGGCCGGACCCGCAGCCCAGGTCACAGGTCGGTCACCGAGGGCCCACCTCCCGCACCTGCGGCGCCGGCGCTGGTAGACAAGCCCCGTCATGACGACGGGGGAGCGGCTCGAGGCGAGCGAGGACCTGTGGGCGGCGTACCGCGCCGAGCCCACCGAGGCGGTGCGCCACCAGCTGGTGCTGCAGTACTCCCCGCTGGTGAAGTACGTCGCCGGCCGCGTGCGCGTGCACCTGCCGGCCACCGTGGAGTCCGCCGACCTGGTCTCCGAGGGCGTCATCGGGTTGATGGACGCCATCGACCGGTTCGAGCCGGAGCGCGGGTGGGAGTTCCCGACCTACGCCGTGCCCCGCATCCGCGGCGCGATCCTCGACTCGATCCGCGCCGCCGACTGGGTCCCGCGCTCGGTGCGCAGCAGGCTGCGGGCCGTCGACGAGGCGCGTACGACGCTGCAGCACCGCCTCGGCCGCAGCCCCGAACCCGAGGAACTGGCCGCCGAGGCCGGGCTGAGCGTGCCCGAGCTGCGGGGGCTCCTCGAGCGACCCACCCACGTCGCGGCCGCCGGTGACGACGAGCTCGCCGAGGTCGACGACTCCGGTCCCGCGATGGACGAGGCGTTCGAGGACGAGGCGACCCGCGAGACCCTGAAGTCCGCGGTCAAGCGCCTGCCCGAGCGTGACCAGATCATCGTGGCGCTCTACTTCTTCGAGGGGTTCACCCTCGCCGAGATCGGCCAGGTGCTCGACGTGACCGAGTCCCGCGTCAGCCAGCTGCGCACCCGGGCCCTCAAGGCGCTGCGCGAGGAGCTGGCCACCGCGCTCGCGGAGTAGGGGACGCGGCGGGATACGACGCACTACTTCTCACGCTTACTGAGCAGTAAGGGTGAGAAGTAATGCGGACTAACCCGCCGATCCGTCCCACACGCCCCACCAACCCCAGACGAAGCAGCAGCCTCACGCAGGGGCAGGAGCGTCGGCTCGCGCCCTGGGCTTGCGCCGGGCGACGGCCACGCCGACCAGGGCCAGCGCGCCACCGGCGTACGCCATGGTCGGGGGCGTCTCGCCGAGGGCGAGCCAGCCCATGACGATGGTGATCGGCGGGACGAGGTACGTCGTGACGCCGAGGTTGGAGGCCGACATGTGCTTGAGCGCGAAGGCGTAGGTCGTGAACGCGATCGCGGTGGGGAAGACCCCGAGGTAGACCAGCCACCAGACGCTGGAGGCCGGCGCCCCACCGAGCTCGTCGAGCAGGCTCGGCGCGAACGGCAGGCACACGACCGCGCCGACGGTGCAGGCCAGCCAGGTCACGTGCACGGCCTGCAGCCGCGCCACCAGCGGCTTCTGCAGGATCAGGCTGATGGAGTAGACGACCGCGGCGAGCAGGCACAGGAACACCCCGAGCACGTCGTGGCCGGCCGACTCGCTGGTCGAGACGCTGATCAGCGCCACGCCGCCGAAGGCGAGCGCGAGACCCAGCCCGAGGTACGCCGTGAAGCGCTCGTCGAGGAACACCGCCGCCAGCACGGCGATCAGCACCGGCGAGAGCTGGATCAGCATCGCGGCGGTGCCGGCGTCGACCCGCTGCTCGCCCTCGTTGAGCGCCACGTTGTAGACGCCGAACCACAGCACGCCGATGGCGACCAGCGAGACCCACTCGCGCCGGGTGGGGCGCGGCACGCCCCGGCTGAGCGCGACCACGCCGAGCACGGCCGCGCCGACGAGCAGCCGGCCCAGTGACAGCGGCCCGGCCGAGAAGTCCTGGCCGAGGTGCCGGATCGCCACGAAGGCGCTGGCCCACAACAGCAGGGTCGTCCCGACGGCCGCCAACGGCAGCCAGGTGGGGACGTCACCGGCGCCGGACGGGGCGGGTTGGGCGGGTGCCGGGGTCGCGGTCGATGTCATGGGTGAAGCCTAGGGACGCCCATGGACATCCGTCGCGCGGGTTTCGGTCGCGGATGTGCCGCCCGCGGCGGGGTGAGGCAGCCGGATCACGACGTACTGCAGGAGAATCGGCCCGAGAACCTGCAGAACGTCGTGGTCGGCGACGTCAGAGGTCCAGCTTGTAGCCCAGGCCCCGCACGGTCACGAGGTACTTCGGCTCGGACGGGTCCGGCTCGAGCTTGGCCCGCAGCCGCTTGACGTGCACGTCGAGGGTCTTGGTGTCCCCGACGTAGTCCGAGCCCCAGACCCGGTCGATGAGCTGACCGCGGGTGAGCACCCGGCCGGGGTTGCGCAGGAACATCTCCAGCAGCTCGAACTCCTTGAGCGGCAGCCGCTGCTCGGTGCCGTCCACGGTCACGACGTGCCGCTCGACGTCCATCCGCACCGGCCCCGCCTCCAGCGTGGAGGGCGACAGGTCCGGCTCGGTGCCGCGCCGCAGGACGGCGCGGATGCGGGCGACCAGCTCGCGGGGGGAGTAGGGCTTGGTGACGTAGTCGTCGGCGCCGAGCTCGAGGCCGACCACCTTGTCGACCTCGTCGTCCTTCGCGCTGACCATGATGACCGGCACGCTGGAGGTCGCCCGGATCTGCCGGCACACCTCGGTGCCGGGGATGCCGGGCAGCATCAGGTCCAGCAGCACGATGTCTGCCCCGTTGCGGTCGAACTCCGTCAGTGCGGTGTTCCCGTCCGCGGCAATGGCCACCTCGAAGCCCTCCTTGCGCAGCATGTACGCGAGGGCATCGCTGTAGCTCTCCTCGTCCTCGACGACCAGTACCCGTGTCACGGGCTGTCCTCCTGTGTCTTTCTCTCCGCTCCGAAGTGCTGGGGCAGCGTCAGGGTGAACGTAGAGCCCTGACCCTCTGCTGACCAGACCCGGACCTCGCCGCCGTGGGTGGCGGCGACGTGCTTGACGATGGACAGGCCGAGCCCGGTGCCTCCGGTGGAGCGGTGGCGAGCGGGGTCGACCCGGTAGAAACGTTCGAAGATGCGGTCCAGCTCGTCGGCCGGGATGCCGATGCCCTGGTCGACCACCGAGATGTCGACCGAGCCCTCGTCCACGCGCGTGGTCACCAGGACCGTCGAGTCGTTCTCGGAGTAGGACACCGCGTTGCTCACCAGGTTGCTGACCGCGGCCAGCACCTGCTGCTCGTTGCCGAAGACCTGCAGGTCGGAGGTGCCGCCGACCATCACCTGGATGTTCTTGGTCTCGGCGTCCATCCGGCTGGTGTCGACGGCGGTGGAGATCACGTCGTCGAGGTGGACGGCGACCGGGGCGTCGAGCGGGTCGTCGGCCTGCAGCCGGGAGAGCTCGATGATCTGCTGGACCAGCTTGCCGAGCCGCTCGGACTCGGTGAACATCCGGTCCGCGAAGCGGCGCACGGCCTCGGGGTCGTCGGCGGCGTCCTGCATCGCGTCCGAGAGCAGCCGGATCGCGCCCACGGGCGTCTTCAGCTCGTGGGAGACGTTGGCGACGAAGTCGCGGCGCACCTCCTCGACGCGCTTCTCACGGGTCCGGTCCTCGACCAGCGCCAGCACCAGCCGCGAGCCCAGCGGCGCCACGCGGGCCGTCACGTAGCGCGAGGGCACCCCCGGTCGGGCCATGAGCAGCTCGGTCTCCCGGATCTGCCCGTCCCGGCGTACCTTGCGGACCACGTCGGCCAGCTCGGCCGAGACCAGCTTGCTGCCCCGCACCAGCCCCAGCGCGTACGCCGGAGCAGACGCCTTGAGCACCTCGTCGCTGTCGTCGACGACCACGGCGCTGGACCGCAGCACCGAGAGCACCGTGCCGACCCCGTCGGGGACCACCGGCTGGGCGTACTCCGGGATGGTGCGCTGCTGCCGATCGCTGATGTGCCACGCCAGCACCGCGCCGCCGGCGACGATCGCGCCGATGACGGCTGCGAGGGCTGCCTGGAGCGTCGGGTCCACGGGGGGAAGCGTACGCACGGGTTTCACCCGGGGTTCAGCCGTGGACGCCGACGTAGGCAACGTTCACCCCGCGTTCACGGGTCCACCCCGTCCGGTCACCCGCCTCTCCTAGGGTGGGGCCCATGCGTGACGTCTTCCACGAGCAGCTCGACGCCGTCTTCGGCGACCTCGCCACCATCTGTGGGCAGGTCGAGACCGCGGTGTGCCAGGCCACGAAGTCCCTCCTCGAGGCCGACGTCGAGATCGCCGAGCAGGTGATCTCCGCCGACGTCGACATCGACCGGGCCCGCGTCGAGGTCGAGGAGCAGTGCTTCGAGCTGCTCTCCCTGCAGCAGCCGGTGGCCGGTGACCTCCGGGTCGTGGTCGCCGCCCTGCGGATGGTGACCGAGCTCGAGCGGATGGGCGACCTGTCCGTGCACGTCGCCAAGATCGCCCGGATGCGCGTCCCGGACGTCGCCGTGCCGGCCGAGATCCAGCCGACCGTCTCGCGGATGGCCGAGGTCGCCCGCGACATGGTGGCGCGGGTCGAGCAGATCATTGTCCACCGCGACGTCTCGGCGGCGATCGAGCTGGGCCGCGACGACGAGATCATGGACCAGCTGCGCCGCGCCAGCTTCACCCAGGTGCTCGGCGACGACTGGACCCACGGCGTCGAGGCGGCCGTCGACATCGCGCTGCTCGGTCGCTACTACGAGCGCATCGCCGACCACGCGGTCTCGATCGCCAACCGCGTCGTCTTCGTCGTCACGGGTGAGGACCCGCGGGCCGCGGCGAGCGAGGCCTGAGCGGAGGGTTCGCCGGGAGGTTCATCGGGGCGCCGATGGACCTCACGCACCCACGCCGCAGGTGCGTCGGCGCGCCGTGAGCTTCATCGGGGGGCCGCTGAACCTCCGCGGCGAGCCGAAGGTCTGACTGACGTCAGTCGAACCTTGCAGAGTGCGGTCGAAGGTTCGACCGCACAGCCACAGGTCTGACTGATGTCGGTCGAACCTGGCAGAGTGCGGTCGAAGGTTCGACCGCGAGGCAGAAGGTCTGACTGACAACAGTCAGACCTTCCCCCGCACGCCCTACTTGCCCTGGTTGGCGACCGCGGCGGCAGCGGCGGCAGCGGCGTCGGGGTCGAGGTAGCGGCCACCCTTCTCCACGGGGGAGAAGGCGTCGTCGAGTTCGTAGACCAGCGGCATGCCGGTGGGGATGTTCAGGCCGGCGATGTCCTCGTCGGAGATGCCGTCGAGGTGCTTGACGATCGCGCGCAGGCTGTTGCCGTGGGCGGCGACGAGCACGGTCTTGCCGGCGGCCAGGTCGGGGACGATGTCGGACTCCCAGTAGGGGACCATCCGGGCGATGACGTCCTTGAGGCACTCGGTGGCCGGGAGGTCCGGGCCGAGGTCGGCGTACCGCACGTCGGAGGCCTGGGAGAACTCGTCGTCGAGCTCGATCGGCGGCGGGGGGACGTCGAAGGAGCGGCGCCAGAGCATGAACTGCTCCTCGCCGTACTGCTCGAGCGTCTGCTTCTTGTCCTTGCCCTGCAGCGCGCCGTAGTGGCGCTCGTTGAGGCGCCAGGACCGCTTGACCGGGATCCAGTGCCGGTCGGCGGCGTCGAGCGCGAGCCCGGCGGTCGTGATGGCCCGGCGCAGCAGCGAGGTGTGCACGACGTCGGGGAGGATGCCGGCCTCGACCAGCTGCTCACCGCCGCGCTTGGCCTCACCCTGGCCCTTCTCGGTGAGGGGTACGTCGACCCAGCCCGTGAAGAGGTTCTTGGCGTTCCAGTCGGACTCGCCGTGCCGCAGCAGGACCAGGGTGTACGTCACGCTCAGTGCTCCCCGTCCTCAGAGCCCTCGGCGTGCTCCTCGTCGGAGTGCTCGCCCTCGGGGTGGTAGTTCTCGTAGCGACCGTCGGCGACCGGCTCGAGCGGCTCGCAGTCGTACTCCTCGCCGTCGGTCTCGCTGGCGTCGAAGCCGTCGAACTCGTCGCAGTCGGTCACGACCGGGACCTGCATCTCGACGGTCTCGCCGTTGTCGAAGGCCAGCTGGACGCCGACGAAGTTGCCGGCCTCGAACTCACCGGTGACCAGGATGCCGTTGCCCTCGGCGGAGAGGTTCTCGAAGCCCAGGCGCGGGATCTCGCGGGGCTCGAAGTCCTCGAAGGAGATCGTGGTGTCGCCGACGGGGCGGATCGCCTCGAAGGTGATCGCCTCGCTGCCGGAGTTGTTCGACAGACCGGCGATGAAGGTGCCGGAGCCGGCCGCCTTGGACACGATGACGGCGGAGAGCACGTCGACGGTGGCGTCGCGGTCGATGGGGCCGGCGGCCGGGGTGTAGACCCGGTCGGTGGCGTAGTCGAACCCGCAGGAGGACAGGGTCGTGGCCAGGGCGATGGCGCTGGCGGCGACCGCGAGCGAGCGGCGCAGATGCATGTCGGAAAGCCTTCGGGTCGTTCTGGATCCGGCGGCGACAGCCTAGCGGTGTCTAGGCGTGCAGGCCGACCAGGGTTCCGGTGATGATCATCCCGGCCGCCACGAGCGCCAGGTAGGTGGTCGTCAGGGCCAGCAGTCGGGCGGCGCCGATGCGCATGCCCAGCCGCAGCGGCAGGTAGGTCCAGCCGTCCTCGTGGTCGGCCACCAGCCCCCACAGCGAGGTCAGCAGGTGCACGCCGATGCCGAGGAGCGCCGCAAGCGCCGTCATCGCCGGCTGCGGGGCCGCCCCGCCGTCGTGGTTGCCCCAGCCGCCGAAGGAGAGGAACGCCGGGTAGAGCGCGAACGCCGCGGCCCACGGCACCCAGCTCAGCAGTCCGGTGCGCAGCGTGTAGTTGCCCAGCACGCCGATCGCCACGGACACCAGGTAGAGCAGGCCCGCGGTGATGCCGTTGGACAGCGAGAGCGGGACGAGGAGCAGGACGGCGCAGGCCACGGCGAACCACGCCGTGCCGGGGTCCAGCCGCCCGTCGGCCACGGGCTTGTCGGTGCGCCCGTGGCGGGCGTCGCGTCGGCGGTCGACCAGGTCGTTGTGCCAGCCCAGCAGGGCCTGGCCGACCAGGACGGTGACCAGCACCAGCCCCAGGTCGCGGGTCGGGCGGTCGGCCAGCGCGGCGGCGATGGAGAGCAGGAGGGCCGTGGCGACGGCCTGGCGCGGGTGCGCCGCGCGGACCAGGAGGAGCGGGGTGGCGTCGAGGAACCTGCGCCGCGGCACCGCCGGTGGCGGAGGGGGTACGTCGTCGTCGGCCGTCGAGGCGCCCGTGCGGCCGCCCGTGGAGCCGCCCGGGGGGCCGGTCGGCCGCTCGGCCTCGTCGGTCAGCGTCGTACCCCGTGGGGTGTCGGCGTCCGCGGAGGCCGCCGGGGTCTCCTCGGTGGTCGAGCCGACGTCGGTCCCCGAGGGGGTCGCCTGGCGGTCGCGTCGTCGCAGCCTAGGTCGAGCCATGCCCCGCAGTATGGCTGCCCGGGGCCCCCGGGACGCGCGTTTCCCCAGCACAGGGCGGGTTCCGGGCCGCCCGCGGGCCGGTGGCGGGGTCCCCCGTGGGGGTGGCCGGAGGCGGGCGCGCCGGGCTGTGACAGGGGCCTGCCAGCACGGCCTCGCGGCATCTGTCAAGCCCTTGTTAGCGCTCTGACCTGCACAAACGCGGTCCGACACGCCGAAAAGGCGTGTTAAGATAGCGGCCTAGGAAGGGGAACCTGACATATGACTTTCACCGTCGGCGAAACGGTTGTCTACCCGAATCACGGGGCCGCCATCATCGAGGACATCGAGATGCGGAAGATCAAGGGAGAGGACCGGCAGTACCTCGTTCTGAGGATCGTCGCACAGCAGGACCTGGTGGTCCGTGTGCCCGCCTGCAACCTGGACCTCGTGGGGGTCCGCGACGTCGTCGACAAGGAGGGCCTGGACCGCGTCTTCGACGTGCTGCGTGCCGCTCACGTCGAGGAGCCGACCAACTGGTCGCGTCGTTACAAGGCCAACCTGGAGAAGCTGCACAGCGGCGACGTCATGAAGGTGGCCGAGGTCGTCCGCGACCTGTGGCGCCGCGAGCGTGACCGTGGCCTGTCGGCCGGCGAGAAGCGGATGCTGGCCAAGGCGCGCCAGATCCTCGTCTCCGAGCTGGCCCTGGCCGAGCACACCAACGAGGACAAGGCCGAGGCCATCCTCGACGAGGTGCTCGCCTCCTGAGGCAGCCCTCACCACAGCAGCACTCGAAGCCCCCGGGACGGCCCCGGGGGCTTCGTGCTGTTCCGGGGCCTGGGACGTCATACGAGCAGCGGGAGGGGACGTCCGCTCCGCATGACGTCCGCGGGGCGGCTAGCGTGCAGGACGTGCTGTACGACGAGGACGGATCGCTCGGGGTCGTGGTCGAGACCGATCGCGGGTCACTGCCCTTCGTGCTGCTGCACGGCGAGGCGCTGGTCGCCTGCGCGGCCTGGGCGCTCGGGGAGGCTGGGGTCACCCAGGTCGACCTCGGCACCGGGTGGGCCGCGCTGGTCGAGGCCGAGGAGCCGGTGGTGCTCCACGACCCCCTGTGCCCGATGACGCCCGCGGACTTCATCGCCGCGTGCGTGGAGCGGTGCGCCGCGACGCAGGCGGTCGTCGTCGGCGTACGCCCCGTGACCGACACGCTCAAGAGCGTCGACGAGGACGGTGTCGTCGAGGGCACGGTGGACCGCGAGACGGTGCGCCAGGTGACCTCGCCGATCGTGCTGCCCGCCTCGGTCGTGGCGGCCCTGGAGGGGCTGCCGAGCACCGACTTCGCGACCCTGGCGACCGAGCTGGCCGCCCGTTACCCCGTGCTCACGATGCAGGCCCCGCCCGAGGGGCGTCGGGTCGGCGACGAGGACGACGTGCGCGTCCTCGAGGCGCTCACCGCGCGCTGAGCAGCGCCTCGGCCAGGGCGAGGTCCTCGGGCCAGGTGACCTTGAGGTTGGCCGCGGTCGACGACACGGCCACGACCGGCAGCCCGGCGTACCGCTCGAAGGTGGCGGCGGTGTCGGTGCCCTCGAAGCCGTCGTGCTCGGCGGCGCGGTAGGCCGCCAGCAGCGGGCGGGCGCGGAAGGCCTGCGGGGTCTGGACGCCGACGAGCCCGGGCGCCACGGAGGTGAGGTCGGCGCCCACCAGGGCGTGGGTCGGCGTGGCGGGCAGGGCGCCGCCGTGCCGGCGGGCGGTGGCGACCACGGCGTCGAAGAGGGCGGGCGCGGCCAGGGGCCGGGCTCCGTCGTGGACGACCACGACGTCGGTGCGTCCGGCCTCCACGTGGCCCGCGACCGCCCGCAGCGCGGCCCACTCCGAGCCGTGGCGCGAGGAACCGCCGGGGACCAGCGCCACCTCGGGGCCGCCGTCAGCCGGGAGGTACGCCGACAGCGCGGACGCGACCTCGTCCTGCTCGGCGGGCGCGGTCACCACGACCACCCGGTCGACGCCCGTGGCGGCCAGGGCGTGGGCGAGGGACCAGGCCAGGAGCGGCCGCCCCGCCAGCGGCAGCAGCACCTTGTTGACCCTTGCCCCGACCCGGTTGCCGGCCCCGGCGCCGAGCACGACCACGGTCACGCCGGGCCGCGGCGGGACCGGCGCTGCTGAGGGGGTCGCGGGCGCGGGGCAGGTCACCGGCGCAGGGTAACGGGCAGCCCCGGGAGGAGTTTTCACGGCTGTTACATGCAGAAACCTCGGTGGTACCCGGCGCCTCCTACGTTCGGATCGCGAAGGAGGTCCGATGCGCCACGGCAGCAGTGCGGTCCGCGGGGTGTCCCCGGGAGGACGGCCATGACCCCTCGGCAGCGTGACACCGAGGAGTGGCACGCCGTGTGCCGGCTCGACCAGCTCGAGGTCGAGCGCGGTGCCACCGCCCTGGTCCACGGGCAGGCGGTCGCGATCTTCAAGATGCCCGACGAGACGGTCTACGCGCTGGGCAACCACGACCCGTTCGCGAAGGCCTCGATGATCGCCAAGGGCATCGTGGGCCGCCGCGGCGACGTGCCGTTCGTCGCGTCCCCGCTGCACCGGCACGGCTTCGACCTGCGCACCGGCAAGTGCCTCGACGACGTGCACGTCTCGGTGCCGGCGTACGACGTGCGGGTGGTCGACGGGGTCGTCCAGATCGGGCACCGGAAGGCCGACGCCGCCTGAGCCGGCCGATGAACCGTGCCGATCAGCCGGCCGCCCGGGCCCGCTCGACGGCCGCCACGAGCTCGGCCGAGACCGCCTCGTCACGCTCCAGCGGCAGGTAGTGGCCCGCGCCCGGCAGGACCAGCATCCGGGCCCCGGAGATGGCCGAGGCCAGCCGGCGGGCGTGCGCGGGCGGGGTGAGCACGTCGGCGCTGCCGACCATCACCGTCGTCGGGACGTCGTCGAAGGCCTTCAGCCCTGCGGTGCGCTCGTGGCCCATGATGTCGCGGTAGAAGCCCGACATCGTGGCCGGCGAGCAGCTGACGAGCTGGTCGACGACGAGGCCGGCGTCGCGCAGCCGCAGCGGCGAGCCCATCAGGAAGCGGTTGACGATCATCCGCTCGATCGAGGGGGTACGACGCCGCTCGGCGCGGCTGAGCAGCCGAGCCCGGGTCGCGAGGACCCGCGGCAGCCGGGCGCGCAGGAACGGACCCATCTCCGGCAGTCCCAGGGTGACGGTGTCGAGGTGGCCGGAGGAGGTCGCCACGAGGACCAGGCCGGCCACGCGCCCGACCAGGTCGGGCCGCTCCTCGGGCAGCGCCATGATCGTCATGCCGCCGATCGAGTGGCCGGCCAGGACGAGCGGTGCCTCGCCGGCGTACGCGTCGACGACGTGGCCGAGGTCGCGGGCCAGCCGCGAGACCGTGCAGTCGCGCTCCGGCGCGACCTCGGAGCGACCGTGGCCGCGGGCGTCCCAGGTGACCCGCCGCAGGTCGGGTCCGTAGGTCGCCAGCAGGTGCCGCACCTGGTAGTGCCAGTCCTGCTCGTCGGCGGTCCAGCAGTGCGCCAGCAGCAGCGTGACGGGGGCGTCCTCGCGGCCGTAGGTCGTGACGTGCAGCCGGGCGCCGTCGTCGGCGAGGAGGCTGTGGGTGGCGGCGGTCATCGGGGCACCTCCGGTGCGGTGGGGGCGATGAGGGCGGTGGCGATGGCGGCGACCCCCTCGCCGCGGCCGGTGAGGCCGAGCCCGTCGGTCGTGGTGGCGCTGACCGTGACCGGGGCCCCGACGGCGGCGGAGAGCGCGGCCTCGGCCTCCGCCCGGCGGGGACCGATCTTGGGTCGGTTGCCGACCACCTGCACCGCGACGTTGCCGATCTCGAAGCCGGCGGCGCGCACCCGGCTCGCGGTCTCGGCCAGCAGCGTGGAGCCCGCGGCGCCGGACCACTCCGGCTCGCTGGTGCCGAAGTTCGAGCCGAGGTCGCCCAGGCCGGCGGCGGACAGCAGCGCGTCGCACGCGGCGTGGGCGGCGACGTCGGCGTCGGAGTGCCCCTCGAGGCCGTGGGTCTCCTCCGGCCAGGCCAGGCCGGCCAGGTGGAGGGGCACGCCGGGGACGAGCCGGTGGACGTCGGTGCCGAGGCCGACGCGGGGGAAGACCAGGGGGGATCGGTCGCTCACCCCGGGGAGGGTAGTCGTCACCGGACCGTCACACCTGCCGTCCCGGTCGGTGGAGCACCCTGCGTCATGATGGCGGCATGGCTCCCCGACCCACGCCCCAGCAGCGCGCCCTCGTGTGGCCGCTCGCGGGGCTCGTGGCCGGAGCGGCCGGCATGCTCACCAGCTACGCCGCCGCGATGGTGCTCACCATCCGCGAGGCGCCCGTCGTGGCGATCGCGGAGCTGGTGGTGCGGTCCACGCCGGGTCCGGTGGTCGCCTTCGCGCTGAAGTTCCTCGGCGCCTGGAACAAGACGCTCCTGCTCTCGGTCATGGCGGTCCTCACCGTCGTGCTCTTCTGGTACGTCGGTGCCTGGGCCCGTCGCCGGTGGTGGGTGCCCGTCCTCGTCTACTCGCTGATGGCCACGCTGGCGGCCGTCGCGGTGCTGCTCTCGTCCGACTGGTCCGGCGTGGACCTGCTGCCCGTGGCGGTCGGCTACGTCACCTGGCTGGTCGTGCTGTCCCTGCTGACCGAGCCGCTGCGGCGCGCCGAGGCGCCGCCGCGGTCCGAGCCCGGCCCGACCGACGCGGCGGCGTACGCACGGGGTCGGCGGCAGTTCCTCGTGCGTGCCGGGCTGCTCGGTGCGGCCGCGGTCGTCGCGGGCGTCGCCGGTCGGCTCGTCGGCAGCGGGCGACGGCACGTGGAGGAGACCCGGCGGCTGCTGCGCCTGGACGTGCGGGCGCCCCGGGTCCCGGTGGGTGCCCACCCCGACGTGCCCGGGCTCAGCCCCTGGCAGACCCCGGTCGAGGACTTCTACCGGATCCACACCGCCATCGTGGTGCCGGCCATCGAGCCCTCGGACTGGTCGCTGCGCATCCACGGGATGGTCGAGCGGGAGGTCGTGCTGGGCTACCAGGACCTGCTCGACCGGGGCCTCACCGACGCCTGGGTGACCCTGTGCTGCGTGAGCAACCCGGTCGGCGGACCCCTGGTCGGCAACGCCTGGTGGAGCGGCGTGCGCACCGCGGACCTGCTGGCGGAGGCCGGCGTGCTCGACGGTGCCGACGCGGTGCTGCAGACCTCGAAGGACGGCTGGAACTGCGCCACGCCGCTCGAGGCCCTGACCGACGACCGCGACGCGATGCTGGCGCTGGCGATGAACGGCAGCCCGCTGCCCATCGAGCACGGCTTCCCCGTCCGCACGGTCGTGCCGGGCCTCTACGGGTACGTGTCGGCGACCAAGTGGGTCGTGGACATGGAGGTCACCCGGTTCTCCGACGTCGACGCCTACTGGACCCAGCGCGGCTGGGGCGAGCTCGGCCCGGTCAAGACCGCCTCGCGGATCGAGGTGCCGCGCTCCGGCACCACCGTGGCCGCCGGCCCGCTCCGCGTCGGCGGCGTCGCCTGGCACCAGCACACCGGCATCTCCGCCGTCGAGGTCTCCCTCGACGGCGGGCCCTGGCAGCCGATGGAGCTGGGGCGGGTCCCCAGCGCCGACACCTGGGTGCAGTGGGGCGGCACCATCGACGTCGGCCCCGGCGACCACCTGCTGCGGGTGCGCGCCACCGACGCCGACGGGGTCGTGCAGACCCCGGTCGAGCGCGACGTGCTCCCCGATGGGGCCACGGGCCACGACCTGGTCGACTTCTCCGCCGAGTCGGCATGACCGCGCCCGGGCAGGACTTCGCCGGCCGCCGCGGGGCGGCGCTGGTCGTCGGCGGCAACGGAGGCATCGGCGCACGGGTCGCGGCGATGCTCGCCGAGCGGGGTGCCACGGTCGCGGTCACCCACCGTCGTACGCCGGCCGAGGGCGTGGCCTCCCACCACCTCGACCTGGGCTCGCCCGACGCGGCCGCGCAGGCCGCGCGGGTCGTGGCCGACGTGCTCGCCGAGCACGGGGGGCTGCACACGCTCGTGCACGCGGCCGGGCCGCACGTGCCGATGGTCCACCTCGGACGGGTCTCCGCGGAGGAGATGGCCGCCCAGCTGCACGACGACGCCGGCGGGTTCTTCACCGTCGTCCGCGCGGCGCTGCCGGCCCTGCGCGAGAGCCACGGCGCGGTCGTCGCGGTCACGACGGCCGCCACCACCCGCTTCCCCAAGCGCGACGGGCTCTCCTCGGCACCCAAGGCGGCCGTCGAGGCGATGGTCCGCGCCCTGGCGGTGGAGGAGGGGCGCTACGGCGTACGCGTCAACGCGGTCGGCCCCGGGATGCTCACCGACGGCATGGCCGCCCGGCTCATCGGCTCCGGCGAGCTCTCACAGGAGGCCCTCGACGTCACCCGCCGCAACATCCCGCTCGGCACCTTCGGCACCGCCGACGACGTCGCCGAGGCGGTCTGCTTCCTCGCCTCCGACCGCGCCGGCTTCATCTCCGGCCAGAAGCTCGACGTCGACGGCGGCTACGGGGCCTGATCGGTCGCCGGGAGGTCTCGACGCCCGCTCGCTGGCGCTCGCCGCTCGACCACCCGAGGGTCAGTCGCGCAGGACGTAGGCGGTGCCGGTGGAGGCGTCCAGCCACGCGCGCTCGAGCTGGCCGCGGTCGTAGGTGCGGCGCACGCCGGCGGGGGAGTCCGCGGCGGGGTCGTTGACGACCACGTCACCGTCGGCGGTGAAGCCGACCACCACGAGGAGGTGGCCGTTCGAGGCGCTGATCGGGGCGCCGGAGAGCTCGCCGGACCCGAAGGCGATCGAGACGATCACCGGCACGCCGTCGGCCACGAGCCGCTCGACCGCGCGCAGGTCCGGCAGGCGGGAGACGTCGGCCCGGCCGACCAGCCGGGCGGCGTACGCGACGTTGAAGGACCAGTTGCCGGTGCCGTCGTAGCCGTGGTCGAAGGTCGAGCGCGCGGCGTGGTCGACCCACGGGGCCGCGTGGCCCTCGGGGACCCAGGCGTAGTCCTTCTCCTTCGGCAGCGCGTCGTAGTAGCCCAGCACCATCGACACCGAGGTGGGCGAGCACCACGCCTCGCCGCCGTTGCCCCACTGCGGGTAGTGCCCCTGGTGGACCATCTGGCTGTAGCGCGGCACGTCCAGCACGGCGCCGCCCGCCCGGGCGACCTTGCCGGGCTTGGATGTCGCCGGGCTGCTGGAGGGGCGCCGCGACGTGGTGGCCGCGACGTGGCCGACGCTCGGGGGCTTGGTGCTCGCACCGGTACGCCGCAGCAGCGACACCCGCAGCCGCCAGCGCTCCAGGCCGGCCGAGGAGGCCGTGCGCCAGGTGTCGGTCGCGACCCGGGCGAGGTCGTCGTCCTGGCTGCCGAGGCTGGTGCGCTCGGAGTACCTGTCGCCGTAGGCCCAGCGACCCAGGCTGTCCCACGAGCTCTTGCGCCCCGAGGCGTCGCGTCCTCGCACCTCGACCTCGATCATCGAGTCGCCCGGCGTCTTGGCCTCCCACGACGCGACGAGCTCGGTGAACCCGAACCCGGGGCGGGCCCAGCGCGAGACCCAGCGCCCCACGTCGTACGTCGTGCCGTCGACCCGCGTCGTGGTGACGGGACTCTTCAGGAACACCCGACCCCGGCGTACGACGGTGCCTGCCGTGCGCCCGTCGACGAGCTGCTCGCCGGTCCAGCCGGTCAGGTCGCTCTGGATCTTGCCGGCCGCACGGGCCTCGGCCGGCGCCCCGGAGGCGAGGACGACCGGCGCCCAGGGGGCGGCCAGGGTGAGCACTAGGCCGGGGAGCAGGGAGGGAAGCAGGCGACGCACCGCACGAGGGTACGTCACTCCCGTCACATCCGTCACAGGTCGCGCGGGGGGTGGTCAAGGGGTCGCGGGCGCGGGCCCCGCGCGCGAGGGTTCGGCCCCACGGCCCGGGCGTCCCTACGATGGGCGGGTGAGCATCCGGCTGTACGACACCGCGACCCGCGAGGTCCGTGACTTCGTCCCCCTCGAGGAGGGGAAGGTCGGGGTCTACGTCTGTGGCCTCACCGTCCAGTCCGAGCCGCACGTCGGTCACGTGCGCTCCGCGGTGAACTTCGACGTGCTGCGACGCTGGCTGACCCACCGCGGCCTCGAGGTCTCCTTCATCCGCAACGTCACCGACATCGACGACAAGATCCTCACCAAGGCCGCGGCCCAGGGGCGCCCCTGGTACAACCTGGCCTACGAGATGAAGCGCGAGCTCGACCGCGCCTACGCCGCGCTCAACGTGCTGCCGCCGACCTACGAGCCAGCCGCCACCGGGCACGTCCCCGAGATGCTGGAGCTCATCGAGCACCTCATCGCCCGGGGCCACGCGTACGCCGCCGAGGACGGCTCGGGTGACGTCTACTTCGACGTGCGCAGCTGGCCGGAGTACGGCGAGCTGACCCACCAGCGGATCGACGACATGGAGGCGGCCGAGGACGCCGAAGCCCGCGGCAAGCGGGACCCTCGTGACTTCGCGCTGTGGAAGGGGTGGAAGAAGGCGACCGAGCCGGAGACCGCCGCCTGGCCGAGCCCGTGGGGCCCGGGGCGTCCCGGCTGGCACATCGAGTGCTCCGCGATGGCGGGCAAGTACCTCGGGCAGGCCTTCGACATCCACGGGGGCGGGGTCGACCTCCGCTTCCCCCACCACGAGAACGAGCTGGCCCAGTCCCGCGCGGCCGGTCACGGCTTCGCGTCGTACTGGATGCACAACGCGTGGATCACCACCGCCGGCGAGAAGATGTCCAAGAGCCTCGGCAACAGCCTGCTGATCCCCTCGGTGCTCCAGGAGCACCGCGGCATCGAGCTGCGCTACTACATGGTCGCCGCGCACTACCGCTCGATGGTCGAGTTTTCCTTCGAGGCGCTCGGGGAGGCGGCGGTCGCGTTCCGGCGCATCGAGGCCTTCGTGCAGCGTGCGGTCGAGGAGCTCGGCGAGCTGCCCGAGCCCGGGATCTCGTGCGCGGACTTCGTCGAGGCGATGGACGACGACCTCGGCACCCCGGCGGCGGTCGCCGCCCTGCACGAGGTGGTGCGCGAGGGCAACAAGCTCCTCGGCACCGCGAACCCCACCGCGCTGCGCGGCACCCTGGCCTCGGTCCGCGCGATGCTCGACGTGCTGGGCCTGGACCCGGCCGACCCCGCCTGGGGCCCGGCCGCGAGCGGCGACGAGCGGCTCACCGCCGTCGTCGACGCCCTGGTCTCCGGGCTCCTGGACCAACGCGCCTCGGCGCGCGCCGAGAAGGACTTCGCGACCGCCGACGCCATCCGCGACCGGCTCAAGCAGGCCGGCGTGGAGATCACCGACACCCCCGACGGACAGAAGTGGAGCCTCGCCTGATGGCAGGTAACAGCCAGCGCAAGGGCGCGATCAAGAAGACGGGGAAGGGCAACCCGACCGCCGGGTCCGGCGGCCGCGTGCGCCGTGGTCTCGAGGGCAAGGGCCCGACCCCGAAGGCCAAGGACCGCCCGTACCACGCGGCCCACAAGGCCGCGAAGCGCGCCGAGAAGGCCGGCCAGCGTCCCCGGCGCAAGACCAACGACGCCGAGTGGATCGCCGGGCGCAACCCGGTCGTCGACGCGCTGCGCGAGGGCGTGCCGGTCAACGCGATCTACGTGGCCGAGGGCGCCGAGCGCGACAACCGGCTGCGCGAGGCCTTCCAGCTCGCGGCCGACGGCGGGATCAGCCTGCTGGAGGTCAGCCGCTACGAGCTCGACCGGCTCACCCAGGGCGCGGTCCACCAGGGCCTCGCCGCGCGCATCCCGGCCTACGAGTACGCCCACCCCGACGACCTGCTCGAGCTGGCCGCCGAGGCGCGCGAGAAGCCGCTGATCGTCGTCCTCGACTCGGTCACCGACCCCCGCAACCTCGGTGCCGCCGTGCGCAGCGCGGCCGCCTTCGGTGCCCACGGCGTCGTCATCCCCGAGCGTCGCGCCGCCGGCATGACCGCCGCCGCGTGGAAGACCAGCGCCGGTGCCGCCGCCCGCATCCCGGTCGCCCAGACCGTCAACCTCACCCGTCAGCTCAAGGCCTACCAGGAGGCCGGCCTGATGGTCGTCGGCCTGGCCGCCGACGGCGACGTCGAGCTGCCCGCCCTGGACCTCGCCGACGGGCCGCTCGTGCTGGTGGTCGGCTCCGAGGGCGACGGGCTCTCCCGCCTCGTCGCGGAGACCTGCGACATGCTCGTCTCGATCCCCATGGCCAACTCCGTGGAGTCGCTCAACGCCGGTGTCGCCTGCGGCGTCGCGCTGTACGCCGTGGCGAGAGCGCGGGACTGACCGGGGTGAGCCCCACCCAGTCCGGCGCACCGGGGACCGAGGGCCCCACCCCCGACGGTGGCGCCGCCCCGGCCCACGGCGGGCCGGCCCGACCGCGCCGCACGCTCCTGCACCGCACCGGCCGGGGGCTGCACGGCCTGGCGCTGCTCGGTGCCTGGGCGGGGCTGGCGGTCCTGGCCGGGCTCACGCTGTTCCTCGGGTCCTCCCGCGAGCTGACCCTGGCCAGCCACGACGCGGTCGTCCAACCGACGCTGAGCCGCCACGTGGTGGTGCGCACCGGCCCGGTGCTGCCCGACCTGCGCCTGGGCTCCGGTGCTCCGCTGGGTGTCGACATCACCCTGGGCAAGACCGACGCGACCTCCACCGAGGAGCTGGTCGACCGCTACGCCGTGATCGCCTCGAGCCCCGAGGGCGCCCAGGCCCGGGTCCAGGAGGCGGTCGTCGACATGGCCACCCGGGCCGCGCTGCGCGGTGCCGCCGTGGGGGCGGTGCCGGTGCTGGTGTGGGTGCTGGTCGGGTCCGCGCGCCGGCGCGAGCTGCTCCGCGGCGTACCCACCCGGCGCGGCGCGGTCGCGGTCACCGCCGTGGCGGCGGTCGGGGTGGCGTGGTGGCAGCCGTGGACCCCCGACGTCGACCAGGTCGACGACGACCGCACCTGGGTCACGCTGGCGGAGTTCCTGGGTGACGACGTGCCCGTGCCCGAGGAGCTGGTCGGGGTGGAGGTCCGCGGTGACGTGACCACCAACCAGACCCGCCGCCTGGTCGAGAGCGCGGTCAACACCTACGAGAAGTCCCGCGGCTTCTACGCCGATGCCGCCGAGGAGGCGGGCACGCTGGAGCTGCGGATGCCCGAGGAGGACGAGACCGTCGTCGTCTTCGTCTCCGACCGGCACGACAACATCGGCATGGACCGCGTGGCGCGCGCCGTCGGCGACCGGGTGGGGGCCACCGCGGTCTACGACGGCGGCGACGACACCTCCACGGGCAGCACCTGGGAGGCCTTCTCGCTGGACTCGGTCAGCGCGGCCTTCGAGGGCTACGACCGGTTCGGTGTCGCGGGCAACCACGACAACGGCGACTTCGTGGCCGACTACCTCGCCGAGCACGGCTGGACGATGCTCGACGGCGAGGTCGTCGAGGGTCCCGGCGGCAGCACGCTGCTGGGGGTCGCCGACCCGCGCTCGAGCGGCCTGGGCAGCTGGCGCGACGAGACCGGGCTGTCCTTCGAGGAGGTGGGCGGCCGGCTGGCCGACGTCGCCTGCGAGGCCGGTGAGGACGGGGAGCCGATCGGCACGGTCCTGGTCCACGACGTCAACCTCGCCACCGAGACCCTCACCCGCGGGTGCGCGGACCTGGTGCTGGGCGGGCACCTGCACGTCGAGGAGGGTCCGGAGGCGATCACGGGCCCCGAGGGCCAGGTGGGCTACCGCTACACGATGGGCACCACCGGCGGGGCGGCGTACGCCTTCGCGCTGGGCAGCAAGCCGCGTCGGGTCGCCCAGATCACGCTGGTCACCTACCGCGAGGGGCGCCCGGTGGGCCTGCAGGCGGTCTTCCTGCAGACCAACGGCCGGTGGGACCTCGGGGACTACACCGAGCTGACCCGGCCGGAGGAGGCGGCGCCCGACGTGGAGCTCCCGACCCCGAGCCAGCGCCCCGACTCCGGCCCGGCGACCGGCCCGTCGCGTCCGGGCAGCTCGCCCGACCCGGGCGACGACATCGACTGACGCCGAGCCGGCGCATCAATACGCCGGTTCGGCGTGCCTGTCGTGCCGAGCCGGCGTATCAATACGCCGGTTCGACGTGCCTGTCGTGCCGAGCCGGCGTATCAATACGCCGGTTCGGCGGGGTGGGACCCATCGGGACACGGACTAGAACTTGTTCTCGTGACCTGCGTCACCTCGGCCCCCGTGGGTCGTTGAGCAGCCAACGCGTCCACGAGGAGGTCCGGTGTCCCGGTCCCGCACCAGGGTCGCGACGGCCTCCGTCGCGCTCGCCATGCTGCTGCTCAGTGCCTGCGGCTCCCAGCTCGCCCCCGGCGACGTGGTGGCCGCCGGTGGCACCACCGGCGGGGGAGGCGTGGTGGTCGGCGCCGACGGACAGCCGGTCGTCACCGGCGACGACGGCATGCCGGTCACCACCGGCACCGACCCGGGGACCACGAGTGGGGGTGACACGTCGGGGGGCGACACCGGCTCGGACTCCGGCCCCGGCCCCCAGGACGGCTCAGACCCCGGTCCCGAGGAGGGTCCCGACGGTCCGCCGGTCAAGGCCGGCTCCTGCGACGGGTTCAAGAACGGCCCGGGCATCACCGACACCACGATCACCATCGGCAACTCCTCGGACATCTCGGGTCCGGTGCCGGGGCTGTTCGAGTCCGCCCAGGACGCCACCAAGGCCTTCGTGGCCTACTTCAACAAGTCCAACCCCGACGGCATCTGCGGGCGCACGCTGGTGCTGAAGAACTACGACTCCCGCACCGACGACCCCACCGACCAGCGCAACCACGTCGACGCCTGCGAGAACGTCTTCGCGATGGTCGGCTCGATGTCGGCCTTCGACTCCGGCGGTGCCGCCGTCACCGAGGAGTGCGGGCTGCCCGACCTCCGCTCGGCCGGTGTCACCGGGGCGCGGCAGAAGTGCGCGACCTGCTTCGGTGCACAGTCGACGATCGCCGGCGAGGTCAACAACGTGGTGGCCGACCACGTCCTGAAGAACTTCCCCGACGCCGCCCAGAACGCCGCCTCGCTCTACATCAACGCCGGCGCCGCCGCCGAGAACGGCCAGCTGCAGCCCAAGGCCATGACCAAGCGCGGGATGCGCTTCACCGTCGTGCGCGGCATCGAGGTCTCGGAGTTCAACTACGCGCCGTACGTCCAGCAGCTCAAGGACGAGGGCGTCGGCTACGTCCAGATCACCGGCGCGATCCCGCAGTTCGTGCGTCTGGCCCAGGCGATGACGCAGCAGGGCTACGACCCGGACGTGTTCATGATCGACCCCACGGCCTACGAGCCGGACTTCATCTCCCAGGGCGGCAAGGACGTCGAGGGCGTGACGATCTACATGAACTTCGTGCCCTTCGAGGAGGCCTCCTCCAGCCCCGAGACGAAGCTCTACCTCGACTGGCTGCAGGCGACCAAGCCCGGCGCGACCCCGGACTTCTTCGGCGTCTTCTCCTGGTCCGCGGCGAGGCTGTTCGTCGAGACCGCCGCCAAGCTCGGCGGGGACCTGAACCGCGCGAGCCTCGTCGACGCGATCCGCAAGACCGACAACTGGACCGCCAACGGCCTGCACGCCCCGCAGCGCGTCGGGCCCAAGCACACCGGCGAGTGCTTCCGGCTGATCCAGGTCAAGGGCGGCAAGTTCGTCCCGCTGGGCAGCACGAAGTACACCTGCAACGGGATCACCACCGTCAGCTGACGCACCAGCCGCGGGTCCCGCGCCGTCGGCCGCAGGACCTCAGTAGTCGGTGGGGCGGTCGGTGAGGTGGCCGGTGGCGCGCTGCAGCAGCTCCCGCAGGGGTACGCCGCCGGGCGCATCGGGCGCGGGACCAGCCGTCCCCGGCGTACCGGCCCCCGGGGTGCCGGCCCACTGCCGGATCGCCCACCGCCACAGCGCGACGGCCACCGCGGCCGCGACGCCGGCCTGCTCGTCGGGCTCGCCGAGCCCGCGGCGCGCGGCGAGCCCGCGGGCGAGGGTGATCTCCCAGGCGGTGAGCGTGTCGGTGGTGCGGCCGCGCAGCGCCGAGGACGTCGCGACGGCGGCGGCCCGCAGGGTGACGCGGTGCCGCTCGGCCTCGAAGTCGATGGCGATCCCCTGGAGCGCGCTCACGGCGGCGGCCAGGTCGTCGGCGTCCGCGGGTGCCTCGCGCACCAGGCGGGCCAGTCGCTCGCGACGCTCGGCCCAGCCCATGTCGAGCACCTCCTCCTTGGCCGCGAAGTAGCGGAAGAAGGTGCGGGGAGAGACCTCGGCGCGCTCGGCGATCGCCTCCACCGTCGTCGCGTCGAAGCCGTCGCGGGCGAAGAGCACGAGCGCGGCCTCCTCCAGGGCCTGCCGGGTGCTGCGCTTGTGCCGCTCGCGACGGCCCGGAGGTGGGCCGGGCGAGGTCGCGCCGACCCCGGCACCAGTCGCAGGACCGGCCCCGGGGCCAGGCCCGGGACCCGCGGACGCGCCACCGGCGTCGGTCGGGTCGACGGCGCTCACCTCAGTCCCCGGACATGGCGGCCCGGACCCGCTTCTCCTCGGTCGGGACCTCGAAGGTCGCGGCCGCGCCGCTGCGCATCACCACGCGATCCAGGTCGCCGGTGAACGGGAACGGGGTGGCGTAGTCCGAGCACAGCGGGAGGCCGCGGTCGTGCCCGATCGTGAGCCCGACGGCGGCCGAGGAGAGCTGGGGGAGGAAGAACGTGCCGCGGACCGTGCCGGTCGCCACGACCTCCTCGTCGATGCTGAGGTCCAGGCGCTGCGGGCCGTCGGCGTCGGCGGGCCGGAAGTCCAGCCCGACCACGTGGCTGCCCGGCCCCACGGCCACCTCGGACTGCACCCGGTCGGTGTGGTCGAGCAGCGCGAAGCAGGCGGTGGGGCGGCCGTCGAGCAGGTAGAGCCCCCAGCCGCCCTGGGAGTCCCCGATGGCGGCGAGCACGCCCTCGGCGTGGGCGTCCGGCACGTCGAGGTGCGCACGCAGCGAGAACCCACCTCCGGCCGCCGGCAGCATCGGCTCGATGACCGGCGAGCCACCGGGGCGGTAGGTCGCCTCAGGCGGGGGCGGGAACTCGCCGGGGTGCAGGTGCAGCATGGAGTTCGGGAACTCGAAGAGCGGCAGCACCTGGTTCCGCCCGGCCTCGGCCCACCACAACCCCTCCATCCGCCGCACCAGGTCGGGGTGCTCGGCGGCGAGGTCGTGGTGCTCGGAGAAGTCGGTGCGCAGGTCGAAGAGCGACCAGGTGTCGGTGGCGTGGTCGAAGCTGCCGGTGAGGTGCTCACGCTCGCCGAACTGGTTGGCGACGTGGTCGGTCACCGCCTTCCAGCCGTCGAGGTAGAGGCTGCGCGAGCCCATCATCTCGAAGTACTGCATCCGTCGGTGCTCGGCAGCGTCACCGTCGCGCAGGCTGGCGAGGAAGGACGTGCCGTCCACGGGCTGCTGGTCCACGCCGTCCACGGCGTCCGGGACGGTGGCGCCGGCGGCCTCGATGATGGTCGGGAACAGGTCGACCGCGTGCGTGAACTGCCCGCGCACGGCACCCGGGTCCGGCACCGCCGAGGGCCAGCGCAGCACGAGCGGCGCCCGGACCCCGCCCAGCCAGGAGTAGCGCTTCCACAGCCGCAGCGGGGTGTTGCCCGCCCAGGCCCAGCCCCAGGGGTAGTGGTTGGAGGCGTCGTGACCGCCGAGGTCCTCGATCTGGCCGAGCGCGGTCTCCTCGTCGGGCTGCAGGCCGATCCAGCCGGCCGCCTCGTTGGGGGTGCCGGTCGGGCCGCCCTCGGCGCTGGCGCCGTTGTCGGACAGGATCATCACGACGGTGTCCTCGGCGACCCCGATCTCCTCGAGGAAGTCGAAGAGCCGGCCGAGGTGGTGGTCGGTGTGGGACATGAACCCGGCGAAGACCTCCATGTAGCGGGCGTAGAGCCGCTGCTGGTCCGCCGAGAGGGTGGACCACTCCGGCACCCACGCCGGGCGGGGCGTGAGCACGGTGTCCTCGGGCACCACCCCGGCGGCGGCCTGGCGGGCGAACACCTCCTCGCGGTAGGCCTCCCAGCCGTGGTCGAAGGCGCCGCGGTAGGGCTCGACCCACTCCGGCGCCACCTGGTGCGGGGCGTGGGCGGCCCCGGTGGCGAGGTAGGCGAAGAAGGGCTTGCGGGTCGTGGCCTGCTGCTGGTCCTGGATCATCCGGATCGTCTCGTCGACCAGGTCCTCGGTCAGGTGGTAGCCCTCCTCCGGCGTGGCCGGCGGGTCGACGTGGTGGTTGTCGCGCACCAGCTCCGGCGCCCACTGGCTGGTCTCGGAGCCCAGGAACCCGTAGTACTTCTCGAAGCCGACGCCGAGCGGCCACCGCTCGAAGGGGCCGGCGGCCGAGGTCTCGGTGCGCGGCACCAAGTGCCACTTGCCGACGGCCATCGTGTTGTAGCCGGTGTCCCTCAGCACCCGGGCCAGGGTCGCAGCGCTGCGGGGGAGCCGCCCGGTGTAGCCGGGGAAGCCGAGGGCGGCCTCCTCGGTCACGCCCATCCCGACCGCGTGGTGGTTGCGTCCGGTGAGCAGCGCCGCCCGGGTGGAGGAGCACACCGCGGTCACGTGGAAGCGCTGGTAGCGCAGACCCTGCTGGGCGACCTCGTCGATGCGGGGGGTCGAGATGCCCGAGCCGAAGCAGCCGAGCTGGGCGAAGCCCACGTCGTCCAGCACGATCATCAGCACGTTGGGGGCACCCGGAGCCGGTCGGGGGTAGGGGACCGGGCGGGACTGGGAGTCCAGGGCGGAGTCGACGACGTGCTGGGGCGGCAGCGGGCTCATGGCCGCACAGTAGGGCCGCGACCAGCGATCTGTCAGTCCTCTGACACTTTGAGCCGGCCCCGCGACCGAGAAGAACTAGAACGTGTTCCACCAGTCGAGACGGTCTATACGAGTCGGGGCGGCACACCTTTGCATGTGTGCGACGCGTCACCTTCCGATGTGGCGGTCGTTACCCAGTAGGACACGTTCTAGTTCTCACCCCTGGAGGTCAGGTGACCGTCGTGCGGTCCCCCCGCTTCGCCCCCCGCGCCCGGCGTACGTCGATGACGATCGCCGCGTCCGGCCTGGCCCTGCTCCTGGCCGCCTGCGGCTCCCAGCTCGACCCGAACGAGGTGGCCGTGGCCGGCGGGACCGTCGGCTCCGGCGGGGTCGTGGTCGGGGCCGACGGCGAGGTGATCAGCGCCGACGGTGGCACCAGCGGCTCGGTCGACGGCTCGACCGGCGGCAGCACCGGCTCCACCGGCGGTGGGTCGACGGGCTCCAGCGGCTCCGGCGGCTCCTCCGGCTCGGGCAGCGGCTCGGGCAGCGGGTCCTCCGGCGGCGACGACTCCGAGGAGCCGATCCCGACCGGCAGCTGCGACGGCTTCAAGAACTCCACCGGCATCAGCAACGACACCATCACCATCGGCAACGCCTCGGACATCTCCGGCCCGGTGCCCGGGCTCTTCGAGTCCGCCCAGGACGCGGTGAAGGCATTCGTCGCCTACTACAACCGCAGCAACCCCGACGGCATCTGCGGCCGCTCGCTCGCGTTGAAGAACTACGACAGCCGCACCGACGCCAGCGCCGACCAGCGCAACTACGTCGACATGTGCGACAACGTCTTCGCCGCGGTCGGCTCCATGTCGGCCTTCGACTCCGGCGGCGCGAAGACCGCCGACGACTGCGGGCTGCCCGACATCCGCTCGACCGCCGTCACGGGAGCGCGCTCCTCGTGCAGCAGCTGCTTCGGTGCCCAGTCCACCGTGGCCAACCAGTTCCAGAACGCCGTGCCGGACTTCTTGAAGAAGACCTTCCCCGAGGCCGCGCAGAATGCCGCGATGGTCTACCTCAACGCCGGTGCGGCCGGCGAGAACGGCCAGCTCCAGCCCAAGGCGATGAAGGCGCGCGGGATGAAGTTCGTCTACGAGCAGAGCGTGGACACCGCGGAGTTCAACTACGCCCCCTACGTCCAGGGCCTGAAGAACAACGGCGCCCGCCACGTGCAGTTCCTCGGGGGCATCCCGCAGTACGTCCGTCTCGCCCAGACCATGCAGCAGCAGGGCTACAAGCCAGACGTCTACGTGGTCGACCCGACCGCCTACCACCCCGACTACCTCAAGGGCGCCGGGAGCGCGGCCGAGGGCACGGTCGCCTTCATCAACTTCGTGCCGTTCGAGGAGGCCTCGAGCAACGCCGAGATGCAGCTCTACCTCCAGTGGCTGCAGCAGACGAAGCCGGGAGCCACGCCCGACTTCTTCGGGCTCTTCGCCTGGTCCGCGGCTCGGCTCTTCGTCGAGCAGGCCAGCGAGCTCGGCGGCAAGCTCACCCGGCCCGCGCTCATCCAGGCGATGCGCGGGGTCACGAAGTGGACCGCCAACGGCCTGCACTCCCCGCAGGAGGTCGGCCCGAAGCGCACCGGTGACTGCTGGCGCTTCGTCGAGGTCAAGGGCGGCAAGTGGGTGCCGATCGGCGGCACCAAGTACACCTGCTCCGGAATCACCGAGGTCAACTGATGAGCTCCTTCCTCGCCTTCACCGTCTTCGGTCTGGTCTCCGGCGCGGCGTACGCCATCGCCGCCTCCGGGCTGGTGCTGACCTACTCCACCACCCGGGTGTTCAACATCGCCCACGGTGCGCTGGGCATGCTGCTGTCCTTCGTGTTCTGGGACTTCAGCGTCCGCCAGGGGATGCCGACGCCGTTGGCGCTGGCCCTGGTGCTGCTGGTGGTGGCCCCGGCGATCGGCTGGTTCCTCCAGCGCTTCGTCGCCCGCGGCCTGGGAGATGCCCCGGTGTCGGTGTCGCTGGTGGTGACCGTGGCGATCCTGGTGGCGACGCTGGGCCTGGCCCAGCAGGTCTGGCCGCCGGAGGCGCGCTCGGTGCAGCCCTTCTTCGCCGGCACCTCCTACGAGATCTTCGGCTTCTTCATCACCGCCCACCAGGTCCTCACCATCGTGCTGTCCCTCGTCGTCGCGATCGGCCTGTACGCCCTGCTCAACCGCACCCGCATCGGCACCGCCATGCGGGCCTCGGTGGACAACCCCGAGCTGCTCAAGCTCTTCGGCGGCCAGCCGGAGCGGGTCGCGGCGCTCTCCTGGGCGATCGGTACGTCGCTGGCCGCCCTGGCCGGCGTGCTGCTGGTCTCCACGATCGGGCTGGACTACTACGCCCTGCTCCTGCTGGTCATCAACGCCTTCGCCGCGGCCATCCTGGGCCGGTTGAAGAACCTGCCGCTGACCTTCGTCGGCGCGATGTCGCTGGGCCTGATCACCTCCTACGCCTCGGGCTACCTGCCCACCGAGGGCCTGCTCAACTCGGTGCGCAACGTCGTGCCCGCGCTGTTCCTCTTCGCCGTGATCGTCGCGATGCCCCAGGCGCAGCTGCGCATCGGCCAGGTCAAGGGCATCGTCTCGGCCCCGCTGCCCAGCCCGTTCAAGGCGCTGGGCTGGTCCGGTGCGCTGCTGCTGGGCGTGATGCTGCTGGCCAGCGGCATGAGTGAGGCCAACCTGCTCCTGGTCGGCACCGCGGCGACGTACGCGATCGTGATGCTCTCCATGGTGCTGCTGACCGGGTACGGCGGGCACGTGTCGCTGGCGCAGATCACCTTCGTCGGGGTCGGTGCCCTGGCCTACGTCAAGGTCGACCAGCCCAACCTGCTCGGCGTGCTGATGGCCGGTCTGGTGGCCGCCGGCGTGGGTGCCCTGGTGGCGCTGCCGGTGATCCGGCTGACCGGTCTCTACCTCGCGCTGGCCACGCTCGCCTTCGCGGTGATCATGGACAAGATGATCTTCCAGGCCGACTTCGCCTTCGGCTTCAACGGCTCGCTGAACGCCGAGCGGCTCTCCATCCTCACCTTCCAGGTGGAGACGACCGGCGCCTACGTCTGGGTCATGGCGCTCTTCTTCGTGGTCATGGGCCTGGGGCTGCTCGTCGTGCGGGCCGGTCCGCTGGGCCGGATGCTCGTCGCGCTGCGCGACAGCCCCGCGGCCTGCGGCACGCTCGGGCTGGACCAGCGCTGGTTCCGCGTCGGCCTGTTCGCCGTCTCCGCCGGCATGGCCGGGGTGGCCGGAGCGCTGTACGCCGGCCTGCGCGGCACCGTCGGCGCGGCCGAGTTCCAGTTCTTCGGCTCCTTCACGCTGCTGCTGCTGGCCGTGGTCTTCGGGGTCACCTCGGTCACCGGAGCCGCCCTGGGCGGCATCGGCCTGATGATGCTGCCGGTCCTGCAGGCCGACTACCCCGGCATCGCCGGCCTGTTCTTCGTCGTCATCGCCGTCGGCGCGATCCTGCTGGCCCGCGACCCCAACGGCTTGGCCAACCAGCTCTTCCGCCTCGGCAACATGCTCGACCGCCGCTACGGCACCCGGGTCCGTGAGCGGATCCCGGTGCTCCCGGTGCCCGGCGGATCCCTCGGCGGCATGCGTGAGCTGGCCCGGGCCGAGCACGACGCCAACGCCCAGGCCGACCACACCCTCGACACCGTCGGACTCGGCGGTGCCCCAGGTCCCGACGGGACCGACGGCCGGAAGGAGACCGCTGGTGTCCAGTAGTCCTGTCCCCCAGGGCGGCGGCCACCGTGCCGACCCCCGCGGCGGCCCGCTGCTCGAGGTCGACCACGTGGTCGTCCAGTTCGGTGGCGTGACGGCCGTCAACGAGGCCTGCTTCACCGCAGACCCCGGCACCGTGACCGGCCTGATCGGGCCCAACGGCGCCGGCAAGACCACCTGCTTCAACGTCATCTCCGGGCTGCAGCGACCCACCCGGGGCAAGGTGCGCTTCCAGGGCAAGGACGTCACGTCCATGCCGGTGCACCGGCGCTCCAAGCGCGGCATGGGCCGCACCTTCCAGCGGCTGGAGGCCTTCGGCTCGCTGTCGGTGCGCGACAACGTGCGGGTGGCCGCCGACATCCACCGCGGCGTGCTGGCCGGTCTGCTGCCCGGCGGCGGTCGCGGCAAGGACATCGACGCGCTGCTGGAGCGGGTCGGGATCGCGGCGTACGCGAACGAGCGCGCCGACTCCATCCCCACCGGCACCGCACGCCTGCTCGAGCTGGCCCGCTGCCTGGCCGGGGACCCCAAGCTGCTGCTGCTCGACGAGCCGTCCTCGGGTCTGGACGAGACCGAGACCGACGCCTTCGGCGACCTGCTGCGCGACCTGGCCTCCGAGGGGCGGGCGATCCTCATGGTCGAGCACGACATGGACCTGGTGATGGCGGTCTGCGACACCATCCACGTCCTCGACTTCGGCTCGATCATCGCCTCCGGCGACCCGGCCGCGATCCGCCGTGACCCGGCGGTCCAGAAGGCCTATCTCGGCTATTCCGACGAGGACGGCGTCGATGAGGGCCACACTGTGACTGACCTGCCGGCTGTGACTGACGACACACTCGTGATCCCGGCGGTCCGGGAAGGAGCCGAGGCATGAGCGGTGTGCCGATCCTCGAGATCGTCGACCTGCACGCGGCCTACGGCCGGATCGAGGTGCTGCGGGGCGTCGACCTGGTCGTGCCCAAGGGTGCGGTGATGGCGCTGCTCGGGCCCAACGGCGCGGGCAAGTCCACGCTCGTGAAGGTGATCTCGGGTCAGAAGAAGCAGACCTCCGGCGACATCCACCTCGGTGGGGTGCACGTCAAGGCCTCCGGTCCCGAGGAGCTCGCGCGGCTGGGCCTGTGCACCATCCCCGAGGGTCGCTCGGTCTTCCCGAACCTCACGGTCGAGGAGAACCTGCTGCTCATGTCGTACGCCGGGGTGCCGGCCGAGGCCGTGCTCGAGACCGCGTTCGCCTACTTCCCCCGGCTCAAGGAACGCCGCAAGCAGCTCGCCGGCACCATGTCGGGTGGCGAGCAGCAGATGGTCGCGATGTCGAGGGCGTTGGCCTCCGACCCCGCGCTGCTACTGCTCGACGAGCTGTCCATGGGTCTCGCGCCACTGATCGTGGACGAGCTCTACGAGACCGTCGGTCGGATCACCGAGACCGGCGTCTCCATCCTGTGCATCGAGCAGTTCGCCCGCACGGCGCTGAAGATCTCCGACTACGCCGCGGTGATGTCGGGTGGGCGCGTCGTCGCCACCGGCGAGCCCGGCGAGATCCTCGAGACGATGTCCGACGTCATCCTGGGAGGTGCCGCATGAGCGGCCGACGTACATCCACCACCCGCCCGGCCGTCCGGTTCGGGGCCGGCCTCGCGGCCGCCGCGCTGGTCTCGCTGGCGCTGCCGGTCACGACCGGCTCCGCGGCCCCGGCCGCAGGTCCCGTCGCCGCGGGATCGGTCTCCGCCGTCGCCGGTGCGGTGCGCGCCGCGGACCCTGAGTTCGCCGGGTACGCCGCCACCACCATGGCCACGCCGGTCCGGGTGGAGATCTTCGAGCCGACGATCCCGATCCCGGCGAGCCCGCAGGCCGAGTTCAACCTCGGCTACTCCATCGTCAAGGCCGACTCCTCGACCTCGCGTGGTCGGGCGTCGTACTTCTGGCCCGGCGACGCGGTCGGCGAGGGCTTCAAGACCATCGTCGAGAACCTCGGCCTGCCGCCGGAGCTCGCCGGCCCGATCGCCGAGCAGGGCTACCCGGTGCAGGTGAACTCGAACCACCCGGCCGGGCCCGCCTCGGAGTCCAGCGAGGACTTCCCCGGCAGCATCTCGCGCACCAGCGCCTCGGCGGAGAAGACCACGGCCCTGGCCGGGTACTCCACCGACTGCCGGCTCGGGCAGCCCGACGCGGCGCCGGCCGACGAGGGCGGCGAGGGCGGCGAGGACGAGGGCCCGATCCCGGGCCTGCCCGGACTGCCGGACCTGCCGTTCCCGGGCATCCCCGGGCTGGGCCAGTCGCTCGCCTCGACGCTCGACCAGACCGTCACGACACTGACCGGCGGCGCGCTGCCGGGCACGGGTGCCCAGGGCGCGAAGGGCGCTGCGGGCTCCAAGGGCACTGCGGGCGCCAAGGGCGCCAAGGGCGTCAAGGCGGCCGAGGACGAGGTCGAGTGCCCGATCCCCGCGCAGCTCGCGGCGGTCGTCGACGTCGGCGGCATCGGCGCCAGCTCGACGGTGACCCGGGGCGTCGACGACGACGGCGTCGAGCGCGTCAAGGCGGTCTCCCGCTCGGCGGTCGGTGAGGTGAGCCTGCTCGGCGGCATCATCACCCTCGACGGGATGGTCTCCACCGCGCGTACCACCAGCGACGGCGACAAGGCCGTGGTCAAGGGCGTGACCGACTACGGCACGCTCACCATCGCCGGTCAGCGGTTCCGCTACGGCACCGACGGCTTCGAGGCCGCCGGCACCCCGCAGGACCTCCCCGGTCTCCCGGCCGACCCCAACCAGGCCCTCGAGGCGCTGGGCGTGCAGCTGCTGCTGCCCCAGCCGACCGAGGAGCGCGAGGGCGACAAGGGCACGGTCGCCGTCGGCGGCCTGCAGGTCGTCATCGACGCCACGGTGCTGCGCACCCAGCTCATCAACGGCGGGCTCCCGATCGACGCGATCGCCGACGCGATCGCGGGGCTGCCCTTCCCCGAGGAGGCCGGCCAGCTCAAGAGCCTGCTCGGTGCGGCGCTGAACCTCTCCCCGAAGTTCGTCATCACCCTCGGCAACGCCAGCGCGGTGGTCGACACCAGCCCGGAGATCGAGATCCCGGACGTCGACCCCGGCGACACCGACAACGACCCGAGCAGCCCCGTCGACACCGGATCGGGTGCCGGGTCCGGCGGCGACCTCGGGACCGGCGGGGGCGACCTGCCGGCCAGCGACCCGGCCCCGTCGGGCGGCGAGCCCGCCATCGGCGACACCGGCACGCTCACCGACGCCGGTCCGGTCGGAGCGGGCCTGCCCGAGCTGTTCTCCATCCCCGGGGCGCTGTTCTTCGGCGGCATCCTCGGCGCCACCGTGCTGGGGTCCTACCTGCGCCGGCTCGGTCTGCTCGCCCTCGGGGGCGGAGTCAGCTGCGCCCACGGCCTGGAGTCCGGCCTGCCGGACCTCCGCAAGGCCTGACCCTCCCGCCCCTCCTCGTCCCCCTGCTCGAAACGGAGTCCCCGATGACCGACACCACCGTCTCCGCCCCCGCCTCCGGGTCCCGCCTCGGCGCCGGCGCCGCCATGCCGCGCGCCGGGTCGCGCGGCACGGGTGCGGCCCCGCTGGTCAACAACAACTACCGGCTGCTGCAGGTCGTGCTCTTCTGGGCCGGCGCCGTGCTGCTGCCGCTGGGTCTCGTGGTGATCGTGCTGGGCTGGTACGGCGCTGCCAACACGCCGTACGAGTACGACCAGATCTCCTACCTCGTCTCGGGTGGTCTGCTGGGCCTGGGCCTGACCTTCACCGGTGGGTTCCTCTACTTCGGGGCGTGGCTGGCCCGGCTCGCCGACGACGGCCGGGAGTCCTCCAAGCGGCTCGCCGACACCCTGCTGGTGCTCGCCGACGTCACCTCGCGCGCCGCCGCCGTCTCGGCCCCCGTCACCGACGCCGCGGCCCTCCCGGTCGTCGCCGGAGACGGCACCACCCTGCACCGCCGCGACTGCTCGCTCGTCGCCCACCGCGACGACCTGCGTCCCGCTGGCCCCGACGCCGCCCACCTCACGCCCTGCCGGGTCTGTAAGCCCTAGCCAGGCGCCTGTTTCACCACCCGGGTGGTGAAACAGGCTCTGGTCGACCGGAACTCCATGAGACCAGCGGCAGTTTCGGTCACCCAGCAACGGGTCGGGCATCGGCCATCGCCAAGAACGCTCGGATCCGCTCGATGGTCCTGGCAGGGTGGCGTACTACGTCGTCCCAAGTGATCCTGATGACGAGCCAGCCAGCCTCGCGGAGGCGGTCCTCGCGCCGCTTCTCGCGTACGACGGCGTCGAGTGCCGTTTCGCCGTCCCGCAGGTCGCTGGTGAGCTTGCGCAGGCCGTCGAACTCGAGCAGGGCCATCTTGTTCGGCCACGCGAAGTCGGCGCGAGCCAGCCAGCGCCCGTCGGTGCCGGTGATGTCGAGCTGAGAGACCGGGTCCGGGAGGTTGCTCTCGTGGATCAGCAGACGGGTCAGCGTCTCACCGGGTGACTCGGCGCGGTGGTCCGTCAAGGCGAGAAGGTGCATCAGGGGAAGCGAGCCTGGCCACCTCCCCATGCCGATGGCCCTCTGCCGCAACTCGTCGGTGGTGGTGAGTCCCTCATGGAGGAACCAGTCCAGCACGCAGAGTGCCGAGGGGCGTGGCAGCGTCAGGCAACTGTCCAAGGCGGTGCGGGTCGGGCTCGTCACCCAGTGGTCAGCGACGCGGCTCACGTCGTTCACGAGACAGGCCCCGCGATGGTGGACGATCCCGGCCTGGTGCCGGCCGGCCTCTCCGTCGAGGTGCGTGAGGTGCACGGCCTCAGGTCGCACGCTCACCAGCGGTGCACCCCACCAGAGGACGGCACTGGCATGTGAAACAGCAACGTCCTCGTCGTACTGGCGGCACACCGCCTTCACCAAGAGGAGATGTCGCCGCTCCTGCGTCGAGCACTCCCAGAGGGAGGCCAGGCAGTAGGCGCCGTGTCGGATGCGCCTCAAGGCGCCTCCGACCACTTGTCTTCGCAGTGCCTTGTCGTCGTAGCCCGCCGAGATCACGTCGCGGCGAAGCAGAATGCCGTCTGGGTCCACGAGCTCCATCACCATGTGCGTGAGCCTGCGGTCTTGCATGCCCAACTGGGGGCGATCGTGGGGTGCAGGTGGACGACGTGGCTGCGCGGAGGCGATGTGGGCACCTGGCGGGCCGTCTCCGGCAGTGGCGCCGAGGGGCGCTGGTCTCGTGAAACTGTCGCTTGTCGACCGGAACTTCATGAGGCAAGTGCCGGTTTCACCACCCGGGTGGTGAAACCGCCCCGCAAAGCGACCGGCGTGGGCCTCACTCGGCGGCGAGCGCCTCGTCGGGCTTGGAGCGCAGGACGGTGTCGATGTAGTCCTGCGCGGTGTCGAAGATGTCGGCCTCGTGGCCGGCCCGCTCGGAGAGGTACCACCGGTGCTCGAGCACCTCGTGGAAGAACTCCGCGGCCTCGAGCCGTCCACGCAGGTCCGTGGGCACCATCGAGGTGACCGGCTCGTAGATCTCGGTCAGCCAGCGTGAGGCGACGATGCCGCGGTCCTCGCGGCCCAGGTCGTGGTGGGCGGTGTACGACGCCAGGTCGTTGAGCAGGCGCCGGGCCTGGGCGTCCTCCACGTCCAGCCCGGTCAGGGCCTGGAGCTCGCGCCGGTGGTGGCCCAGCTCGACGACCCGGGGCTGGATGCGGACCTTGTCCCCGTCGAGGTCGGTGACGATGTCGAGCTCCTCGACGTCGAAGCCCATCTCGTTGAGGCGCTCGATGCGCTGGCCGATGCGCCACATCTCCTCGGTGGTGAACTCCTCCTGCCCGGTCAGCTCGCCCCACAGCTCGTCGTAGCGGCGCTGCAGCAGCTCGACGACCTCGTGCGCCTCGACCTCCCCGGCGACGGCGTTGCTGGCCTGCAGGTCGAGCAGCTCGGCGAAGACGTTCTCGGTGCCCACGGTCACGTCGTGCTCGCGCAATCGGTCGGAGAGCTGGTCCTTCAGCTCCCCGGTCTCCGCGTCGACGAGGTAGGCCGCGAACCCGCCCGCGCTGCGCCGGAACAGCACGTTGGACAGCGACACGTCGCCCCAGTAGAAGTCGGCCAGGTGCAGCCGCACCAGCAGCACGACGAGCGCGTCGACCAGCGAGGGGAGGTTCTGCGCGGTGGCGCCGTGGCTGAACAGGCTGCGGTAGGGCAGGGAGAAGCGCAGGTGCTCGGTGAGCAGGCAGGCCGGCAGCGGCTCGCCGTCGGGGTCGGTGCGCTCGGTGACGACCCCCAGCGGCACCACGGCGGGCAGGCCCATCCGGTGCAGGTCGCGCAGGGTGCGGTACTCCCGGAAGGCGATGTCCTCGACGGTCTCCTTGACGGCGTACACCCGGCCGCCCTGGCGCACGATGCGCACGACGTGCCGGGACAACCCTCGCGGCAGCGGCACCACGACGTCGTCGCCCCACTCCTCGAGCGGGGTCGACCAGGGCAGGCGCACCAGGTCGGGGTGGGGGCGCGCGGCGACGATCCGCATGCCCGGCAGCGTACGCCGAACGCCCCTCTCAGAGGCGCCAGAGCGTGACCGACGGCCCGTCCGTCGACCCGTCGGGCTCGGTCGACAGGATCAGCTCGGGGGTGCCCGGCAGGCCGAGGTCCAGCGGCGCCCCGGCGGCCCGGCGGGCCACGACCAGCACGTCGCCCTCGGGGTGCTCGCGCAGGAACGCCAGGCAGTCCTCGTCGACGTGCGCCCACCGCAGCCCGCCGTGCACGAGCGCGGGGTGCTCGGCGCGGGCGGCGGCCAGGGCGGCGTACGTCGCCAGGGTCTGCTCGTCCCACTGCTCGCCGCGGTGCCAGGGCATCGGGCGCCGCGAGTCCTCGCCGAGGACGCCCTCGAGGCCGATCTCGTCGCCGGCGAAGAGCATGGGGACGCCCGGCAGCGTGAACTGCAGGCCCGCCGCGACCCGGTGCAGCACGGCCGAGCCGGTGAGCGTGCGGATGCGCGCGGAGTCGTGGGAGCCCAGGATGTTCCACGACTGGCAGGTGGCCCGCCAGCCGTAGCGCGCCAGCCACTCGCGGAGGGTGCGCTGCACCAGCCGGCCGCCGCGTCGCGCGACCGGCACCGGCCGGCCGAAGGCGCGGGCGGGGGAGTCGAGGTCGCGCAGCCACGACCACACCGGCCAGGAGAACCCGGAGTAGTTCATCGTCCCGTGCCAGCCGTCGCCGTCCAGGTCGCCCGACGCGTCGTGGTTGTGCTCGCCGATCACCCAGGCGTCCGCGCGCTCGGCCTCGGCGGTACGCCGCACCCCGCGGGCCACGTCGTGGTTGACGTCGACCGGGCCGAGCCGGCCGGTCATGTTGGCGACGTCGATGCGCCAGCCGTCCAGGCCGATGGGTGGCCGCATCCACCGCGCCACCACCGACTCCGGGCCCTCGACCATCGCCGCGCGCATCTCGGCGCTGGTGTGGTCGAGCTTGGGCAGCGTGTGGTGGCCCATCCAGCTCTCGTAGCCGCCGTCGGGCAGGAAGCAGTACCAGTCGCGGGTGGGGGAGTCGGGGTCGGCCAGGGCCTGCTGGAACCACTCGTGGGTGTCGCCGGTGTGGTTGGAGGTCAGGTCGCCGAGCAGCCGCATCCCGCGGTCGTGCAGGGCGTCGGCGAGGCGGGCGTAGGCGGCGTCCCCGCCGAGCAGGTCGTCGACCCGGTCGAAGGTCGAGGCGTTGTAGCGGTGGTTGCTCTCGCCGGGGAAGACCGGCGTCGTGTAGAGCACCGTCGCCCCGGTGGCCTGAACGTGGTCCAGGTGCTCGGTCACCCCGTCGAGGTCGCCGCCGAAGAGCTGGAGCGGGGTGCGGGGGTCGCTGCCCTCGAAGACCACCTCGTCGTCCCAGTCCGCCGGCACCGCCCACGCGG